>CAILOT010000210.1:0-9413 GCA_903835965.1 uncultured Opitutia bacterium | reverse complement strand
CGAACGGATTTCGCTTTCGCGGGAGAAAACTCCCGAGCCAGCAGAGGAAGCCGCCTTCCGCGGACGACCGGCGAAGACAAGTCCTCGGCGATCAATCAGATCTCCCTCGGTCGTGGCGACCAAGAAAAACTCGAAGGATGGATTGCTCCGCCACCAAGAGATAAAGTCTCCCAAGGTGGGGCAAACGTAACAGCCATCGAAAAGATTGGAGACTAGGCGAGCATGGTTAGCCGACTTGGGTTGAACCGCTGAACTGGCAGGACGCAGCCAACCCGGAGCCGCGGAGCCGCTCCGGGAGGCAGGAGGGGCTTCGACCTGAAAGACCGCCCGTCCGAGCTGACGCTCGACCATCTTAGCTACGATGCCTGGCAAGAAGTCCGCATTATCCAAGGCCACCGCTTCCGAGGCGGCTCCTAGGATGTTTTCCAAGGCAGCGGCAGCGGAAATATCGGTGACGGTGACAAGGTCGGCTAAAGCGGCCGCCTTGCCAGCTGGCATGGCTTCCGAAAGTTCTCCCCGAAGCACCGCTTTGGCGGCTTCTGAAAACCCTTCCAAGCGAGACTGCATCTGTTCGAGCAAACCAAGCTGAGCGGAAAGTTTCGCGACGCTGCGATCTTGTTCGGAAATCGTCTGCTGCAATGCGCGGAACTCCGTCAGCAACGCTTTGCCTTTTTCAACAGCATCCTGTTCGGCGGCGCGAGCTGCCTGTAATTCACCGTGGCGACCGGTGACGACCAAACCGCATTCGGCGACGCGACGGTCGTGCCCATCCCGCTCCACCATCGCTTGCGTGACGGAAGCCGACACATCGACATGGCGGGCCTGATAGCCACGAAGATCGATTTCGAGATTCGTGACATCGCCACGGGCGCGGGTCATCTCGCCTTCGGCGATTAAAATATCTTGGCGAGCCCGACGCAGGCGATTCTCGGATTCGACCAAGAACTTGGCGGCTTCTTCGACTTGCGAAGTCTTATCGCGATAGGCGGCATCCGTTGCCGTCACCGAGCCCGTCGCATTAGATTTAGCATCGGAGCTACCGCGCAGGCGCATCTCATATTCTGCGATCGATTGTTCGGCTTCCTGAGCCTCGCGACGAATGTCAACCAGGCGGGTCGCTAAATCATCCGCCCGAAGATCGGCCGTCCGGGCCTCGGCTTCGGCGTTTTCGCGGGTGGTGCGTACTTCAAATAAAGCCTGCTGGGCTTGCTGGACTTGCTCAGCCAGCTCGGCCCGGCGCGCACGGGTATCAAGCAGGGCGGCTTCGCGGCTACGAAGGCCGTCGCTCAATCCTTCGACTTCGGCGCCACACTGCGTGGCGTCCGCTTCCAGGGTCGCAATCTGCGTCCGACGATCGCCGAACTGCTTGGCCTGCCAAGCGAGGTCGAGATGCGTGAAGCGATGCCGCAAGCGACGATAACGCAATGCCTTGGCAGCCTGGCGGCGAAGGCTCGCGATCTGACGCCCGACTTCGCTGACGACGTCGGTGATGCGCGCCAAGTTAGTATCAACGCCTGAAAGTTTATTCAACGCTTCACGCCGTTGCACTTTATAGCGAGTGATACCGGCAGCTTCTTCGAAAAGATAACGGCGTTCCGCCGGATTAGCCGAAAGAATCTGGTCAATCTGTCCCTGCACCATGAACGAATAGGACATCCGGCCGATGCCCGTGTCCATGAAGAGCCGATGGATGTCCTTCAGCCGTGACGGCTTGCCATTGATAAAGTAGTCGCTCGTGCCCTCGCGATGGATGCGGCGCATCACGGAGACCTCTGAGAACTGCGTCCCGAGCTCCTTCTCACAATCCGCAAAAATCAATTCGACTTCACACTGGGGCAGTGGCTTCCGCTTATCCGTGCCGGCGAAGATGACATCTTGCATGCTGGTCCCCCGGAGCGACTTGGCGCTTTGCTCGCCGAGCACCCAGCGGATCGCGTCCACAATGTTCGACTTACCGCAGCCATTAGGTCCAACGACAGCCGTGACGCCGGGACGGAGCTCAATGCGGGTCCGGTCGGCGAAGCTTTTGAATCCGTTGACGACGATTTCCTTGAGGTACATCGAGGGGTGAAATAGCACGATTGCCCTCCCCCACCCCCGCCGCAAGCGTCTAGTGCCCCTATTAGGGGGCAGTTATTCACGATGCGAAATCTTAGGATTCGGGGTTGACGAGACGGCTCCCCCCTTATTCTTTCGACCCTCTAACGCCAACATGTCCGTAGAAATCAAGATTCGCAAAGGTGAGACTGTCGACAAGGCTCTCCGCCGCCTAAAGAAGAAGATCGACCGCGAGGGGATCATCAAGGATGCCCGTGCCAAGCGTGGCTTTGAAAAGCCTGCCGAGCGCCGTCGTCGCAAGAAGAAGGTCAAGAACTTCAACGCCTACCTGCGTAAGAAGTGGGATAACGTTTAAACCCTCTTTCCACCGACATCCCAAGACCCGTCACTATGACGGGTCTTTTGTTTGGGGAGCCCGGAGGGCGCCAGGGACAAAAAAGGGCCGAGCCCGGAGGCTCGACCCTTTCGTAAGACCAAGCCAATGCAGGCTTAGCGGATAAACAAGAGCTCTTGGTAGGACGGTAAGGGCCAATACTCATCGGCCACAATTTCCTCGAGGGCGTCAGCGGCGGCACGAACCTTCAACATGGCAGGGAGAACCTTGTCGCAAGAGTGCTTGGCCTGGGCATGTGTATCCGACTTCGTCACTTCACGGGCAGCATCCAGTGCTCCCAGAGCTTCGTGCAGTTCGTCAGCAAGCCCGATTACCTCTTTGCGCAACTTGCCGCCAGATTTGGTCTTTTCCACGGGCGTCAGGTCGGCGGCGAACTTAAGTGCAGCTGGCAAAAGTAGCGTCCGACCGATCTCGGAGACGAGCTTCGATTCGGTATTCACCGTGAGCACATAGGAGTGGGTGTAGATTTCCTCGCGAGATTCGAGCTCAGCCTTGCTGAGCACGCCTTGGCGCTCGAAGACGTCCACCGTTGATTTAGCAACGATTTCAGGGAGGGCGTCCGGGGTCGTACGAAGGTTCTTAAGACCGCGTTTACCTGCTTCTTTGTGCCACTCTTCCGAATAGCCGTTCCCGTTGAAGATAATGCGACCATGCTTGGTGAGGATTTCTTTGAGGACCGACTGGAGAGCGGTGTTGAAGTTGCTGTTCTTTTTGAGGGCTACCGCCAATTCGTCAGCCAACTTATCCAGCGAATCAGCCATGATCGTATTGAGGACGGTCAATGGGCCGGCGACGGAGAAGGAGGAACCGACGGCACGGAATTCGAACTTATTACCCGTAAAGGCAAAAGGACTCGTCCGATTACGGTCACCAGCATCCTTCGGCAAGACAGGCAAGGTATCGACGCCCAAGGTCATGTGACCGCCCTTACGCGAAGAAGAGGCAGAGCCGCTCTTCTTCACTTGCTCAATGACTTCATTGAGCATGTCGCCCAAGTAAATCGAGATAATGGCCGGAGGGGCTTCATTGGCACCCAGACGGTGGTCATTGCCAGCGGAAGCTACCGAAGCACGGAGCAAGCCCTGGTGCAGATCAACCGCACGGACGACAGCGGTACAGAAAGTAAGGAACTGGGCGTTGTCGTGCGGGTCGTTGCCCGGCTCGAGCAGATTGCCTACGCCTGCACCACCGATGGACCAGTTGACGTGCTTGCCGGAACCGTTGACGCCGGCGAAAGGCTTTTCAGCCAAGAGGCAGACGAAACCATGCTGAGCGGCGACCCGCTTCAAGAGTGTCATGGTAAGCATCTGGTGATCGTGTGCGACGTTCGCGGATTCGTAAATCGGGGCCACTTCGAACTGCGCTGGGGCGACTTCGTTGTGGCGAGTCTTGATAGGGATACCCAGCTTGAAGCACTCGCGCTCGGTCTCCATCATACAAGCGAGGACGCGATCAGGGATGGTGCCGAAGTATTGGTCTTCGAACTCTTGACCCTTGGCAGGCTTCGCACCGAAGAGGGCGCGGCCACAGGTGTAAATATCAGGACGGAGGTGGTAGAGACGGGAATCGATTAGGAAGTACTCCTGCTCCGGACCGCATGAGGCGCTGATGAAGCCGTGTTTCTTGCCAAAAAGAGCGAGAACTCGGGTCGCAGCCTTGTTGACGGCAGCCATGGAGCGAAGCAATGGGGTCTTCTTGTCGAGAGCCTCACCCTTCCACGAGACGAACACCGTCGGAATGCAGAGCGTCGAACCATTCTCGCTATCGAAAATGTAAGCTGGCGAAGTGACGTCCCAAGCCGTGTAGCCGCGCGCTTCGAACGTGGAACGCAGACCACCGTTCGGGAAGGAGGAAGCGTCAGGCTCAGCTTGCACGAGGGCCTTGCCCGAGAACTGGGCAAGAGTACCCGCACCGTTTGGCTCAAAGAAAGTATCGTGCTTCTCTGCCGTCGAACCCGTGAGCGGGTAGAAGACGTGGGCGTAGTGAGTCGCCCCACGCTCAAGGGCCCAATCCTTAATAGCCGCCGCGACGATGTCAGCGGAAGCACCATCGAGCTTGGTACCGGATTCAATATTGGCCTTAAGGGACTTGAAGACATCCTTAGGCAGGCGCTTCTCCCTCTTCTCTAACGAGAATACATTCTGACCGAAGATGACATCGATCTTCTCGTTACGGAAGTCGAACGTGCCCTTCAGGCGAGGCTGGGAGGCGATCGCCGAGATAGCGTCGCGTCGTGCTGGGTTTGTGCTCATTTGGGATTGGGGGATTGATGAAAATTAGACTTTAACACCTCTTGAAAAGCACCCTGCGTGCCACGCTTCAATAGGTAACAATTAACAGGCTAACTATGCCTAATTTTAGGCATTAAGTTTAAATTTGGTCAATTTGGCGATGCCTACTTCACAGCATACACAATTCTCGCGAAATAGGCCGTATCAAGGGAGGCCTGAGTAGGCAAGGGCCGCCCCCTGAAATCGTTGGATAGCCCTATTTTAAGGGAAAGAGGCCCCTCTCGGCGCATGATGTTAAGAGAGGATTCGTGGCGGATGTAGTAATTTGCCGAATCACTGAACGAAGGAACGACGGAAATTGAAGAATCCAAGGCCGCCCAGCCTAACTCTCGATGAAGAATCAGGCCCAAGTCAGCCGACGGGGTCGAGAGGCTCGGCTGCCCGGCGATCGAATAATTCTCGTAACGATGGGCGAGTCCCAAGCGGGCATCCAATTTGCCGGAGGCATCCGTGAATAGACGCAATCCGATACCGCCCGCGTTAACCGATAATAAATCTACCATCCGCGCCTTGTCGTACCCGGTGTCGGTTCGCACATACCAAAACACGACCCCGGTGGGATTAGTCTCATAAGATAAATTAACGTGTAGATCATTGGCGGACGTCTGATTTCCCGATTTAGCCTGGGTGGCCCGGATGCTTCCGATAATCGTATCCTGCGGAGTGACTCCCTTGGCGAGAAAGCCGGCACTGATCCCAGATCCTTCCGTCACTCCTGAACGCCCGGATAAATCGAGGTCAGCCAGCATCGTCCATTTGCGGGCGTTGACGATATCTGCGGGCCGGGCATTGGTATCTCGCCAAAGTTCCAAGCGGGCATCGAACGGGAGCGTTTCCGCTCCGCCCGTGCTCGCTGCTCGCTGGGCGACCACCGAGGCCTTGCCACGCAGCACCGTGCCGCCGCCACTCATGATAACCGCGTCGTCCGTATTAAAAGATTCTACCGAAGTAATCGGGATGCGTTGAATCGCCGCTCCCAACTTAGGTACGACGACTTCCATGAATCCGCCAGCGACTCGCTCGATCTTGCCGTGCAAGAAGGTGCCATCCGTCAGCGTGACGGTATCGGCCCAAAGGCCGAACGGGAGAAGTAGTAAAAACGTTAACCGCATAACATCCACTATGACATGACGAAAGACCGAGGGTTGCCAATCCCCAGATTTGAGCTGATGGTGATTTCCATGGAACTCGATGCGATCATCCTTGGTGCCGGCCCGGCGGGTCTCGCGGTGGCCCATCGAATGGTCCGCGCCGGGGCCAAGGTTAAGGTGATTGAACCCTCGCACCGTTGCGGCGGAGCCATTCGTACGATAAAAGAAGCCGGGTGGCTGGTGGAGACAGGCCCCAATACGCTGCAGCTCGAAGGGGAAGGCGACCGGGCCTTACTCCGACAATACGGATTGGACGGGTGCCTGCAGGAGGCTGACCCACACTCAGCTCAACGTTTCATTTACGCCCATGGACAATTGCACGGACTCAAGGCCAGTCCATTAAGTTTAATTAAATCGAACCTGCTAAGCTGGAGCGGCAAACTTAGATTGCTCTCAGAAATATTTCGCTTCCGTGGCGGATATGAAGGTGAAACGGTTTACGCCTTCGCGGCACGTCGCTTCGGCGCAGAAGCCGCCCAGCTGCTCATGGACCCCGTGGTCTCGGGCGTTCATGCGGGCGACCCCCATCGCCTGGTCATGCAGAACTGTTTTCCAAGCATCCATGCGCTCGAGGAAAAGCACCGCTCCGTCATTCTGGGTTTGATTAAAAATAAAGGCCCCGCACGTCGTATCGTCGGCTTCCCCGACGGCATGCAACAACTGGCCGACGCGATGGCCAAGCCCCTAAGAAGCGGCGAACTCGAACTGAATTCAATGGCCACCCTGATTCGTCGTGACAGCCAGGGATGGAATGTCGCGTGGCGCAATGCCGAGGGAATCGAAAACGGGGCACGCGCCCGCCAGATTGTGGTCACCGTGCCGCACTGGCAATGGCCCTCCCTACCCTTTGACGAAAGCTTACGACCAACATTCCGTGAATGGGAGCGAACCGAAGCCCCGCCTGTCACCGTGATTGTTCGCGGTTACGACCAGACGGCCATTCGGCATCCGCTTGATGGGTTCGGCTATTTAACTCCTGGCAGCGAAAATCGTAATGTCTTGGGATGTCTTTTCCCGACCTCCGTCTTGCCGCAACGCGCACCAGCAGGGAAAGTCATGTTGTGCTGCTTCATCGGCGGAGCGCGCCATCCGGCCCTTGCCCGCAAGAGCGACGAGGAATTGCGAGCCATCGTAGATGGCGAACTTGCGGAAACACTCGGCGCATCGGGTGCTCCCGAAAAAGAATGGATTCAACGCTGGGATCGGGCGATCCCACAATATGGCGCAGATCAAACCCGTCGAGAAGCCGCGTTGGACCAAGCAGAATCCGCTCACCCAGGATTGCATTTCCACGGATCATTCCGCGGCGGCGTTGCCTTGATGCAAGTCATCCGGAGCGGCGATGCGCTCGGAGCAAAACTCCTGACGACTTAGTTATTTACCGGCGACGACCGGATCGGGCAATTGTCGGATGACCCAAAATGCGGGAATCATCAAAATAGCCGCACCGACATAGACCCAGAAATGGTTGCCGAAATGGAAATATAAAAGCGCCGCCGAAATCGGGCCGATGACCCGAGCTAAAGATCCCGCCGAGCGCAGGATGCCTAAATTGCGCCCTTGCTCCGAAGCATCCGAATAAAGCGACACGAGTGCCGAAACACTTGGCAAGATAAGTCCGGTCGCAAAAGAGATCAGGCCCATGCCCATGAAGAAGACCGGTTTGGCCCAGCCCGGAAGAGCGCCGCCGGCCGTCAAGGGCGTCGGGATGATGGCCACGATGATGAAGGCCAAAGCCGCGATCGAAAAACCGAACATGACCACCTTGCGCTGACCAATCCGCCCCACGATTCGACGGGAGAGACCTTGAGCTAAAACAAGACTCACGCCGTTAAACAGAAAGAGCATGGCATTATCGCGCGGGCTATAGGCAAAAAGGGCCAACGTGAGGAAGACGATCGTATTCTCCATGCCGGTGAAACCGATCTGGTAAATAAGGTTGGCCAGCGAAGTTCGGCGCACCTCGGAAGATTTGACGTTTGCCAGGTCGAAAATGGACGGCCGAATCGCATCTTTCTTTGCTCGATTCGCGACAGCTAACGTCTCAGGGAAGAAGGCAAGGACCAACAAGAAGTTCGCTGCTGCCATACAGGCTGCGATCAGGGCGGGCTTAGAGAATAAGTTTAACCCAAAGGCATAATCCGTCGCGACGTGAACGATTCCTTTCGTCTCGGGCGCCGTAAGCCCACCGATGATCGGTCCGCAAAGGAAGCCCATTCCGATGGCGATGCCGACTACGGCCATACCCTTCGTACGCTCTTTCTCGCTCGTGATGTCAGCGGCGGCGGCGCTGGCCACCGCAATATTCCCTGCCATCATTCCGCAAATGAGCCGGGTCAAGACGACCAGCCAGAAGTGGGCAGCAAAAATCCATAGACCATAGGAAAGCGCGCTACCGAACAGTGTAACGGTCAGAATTGTCCGTCGACCGAAGCGATCGGAAAGCGAGCCCCAAATCGGCGAGAAGACGAATTGAAGCAGAGAGTACAACGTACTCAATAGCCCGCCGAAAAGAACGGTCTTCTTGAAGACCGTATCTCCTCCCATCCATTCCGCAGCCGAACTGAGCCAGCCGATCAACGTACCCGCCGAACCTTCCGTCTGAATATAATGCTCCAGCAAGTGTGGAAAGAGAGGAATGATAATACTGAAGCCGACGATATCCATGAATACCGTGAGGAAGATTAACCCAAGGACTCGACGCTGGGGCTGCATGGCAGGGGCTGACATGCAGGCGAAGATGAAGCCGTTTCGCCCCATCGCAAACAAAACAGCGGCTTGCGGTGTAGGAAAAATCCGAGATAATGTCAGAATGCGTCGAACTTTCACCACGCTCCTGCTGCTCTGCCTAGGGCTTAGGGAGTCCATCGCGGCCACTGACCCCAAACTACTGCTCATCGAACAGACGTTATCGGGCTTCAGCGACCATGAGTATGCCACCGCCGTTGAACGCACCCTAGGAGAATACGAATTCCGGACCGGGTTAAACCTACACCCAAGCCTACTCAAAAAGTGCGGTCTTAAGGTCTCCTCAGACTCTGGCATCGGGCTGGCTACCCCCAAGCCACTGGTCAGAGCCCTAACCACCGCCCTGATGAAACGCGGCTTCAATCAGAAGGCTATCATCGTATGCGACGCCCGCCAAGAGAGCTTACGCCAAGCTGGCTTCCTCCCCGCCCTTTCGACCGGCGAACAAGACTTTGAAGGCTTCCCTGTCGCGGCCTGGGAGCAACTCGCCCCAGGCTGGGCCAGCGATAAAAATCTGCGCTACGAGAATCAAGTCCTACCCCGTCAAGGCTCCCAAAACGTCCCTTGGGGTGACCCGCGCGTAAGCATTTTGCCGAAAACTCTCATCGATGAGGTCGATTTCTGGATCAACCTCCCTATACTGAGCGACGGCAAGGCGTTGGGAGTGCACGGCGCGATAGCTTCAGCCTCGATTGGTAACATCGCTAACGGCGAACGCTTTCTCGATAATCCCTATAACGCCTCCAAGGCCGCGGTCGAAGTCTGCGCAAT
>CAILOT010000209.1:0-12464 GCA_903835965.1 uncultured Opitutia bacterium | reverse complement strand
CCGCATCACGGCGAGTGACCAGATGCACTTCATGGCCGCGTGGAGCTAATAAACCGCCATACCAACCGCCGATGGCACCGGCGCCAACGATGGCTATTTTCATGGCTTAAAAGTCTGACGTTGTACGCTTGAATGCTGAGCCGAAGGCAATTTATCCGGGTAGTCCAAAGTGTAATGGAGTCCCCGACTTTCATGCCGCTGTAGGGCACATTCGATGATGAGCTGAGCTACCTGAATAAGGTTACGTAATTCCAGCAAACGTGGTTCAACCCGGAAATTCCAGTAATAGTCTCGGACCTCATCGGCCAACATACTGATCCGCGTCCGGGCACGCTGCAGGCGTTTCGTCGAACGGACGATGCCGACGTAATCCCACATCGTCCGGCGAAGCTCATCCCAGTTATGAATCAAGACGACACGCTCATCGGGATCTCCTGCTGAGCCATCGATCCATTTAGGTAGAACGGGAGGTGCTGACTGCGGCCGACGGGCAATCTCTTCGCACACCGCATTGGCTCCGTCGTGAGCCAAAACCACAGCTTCTAACAAGGAATTGGAGGCTAAGCGATTAGCGCCATGCAGGCCGGTGCTGGCTACTTCGCCGACGGCATAAAGCCCTGGAAGCGATGTTCGTCCTGATAGGTCAGTCGCAACGCCCCCACAGAGATAGTGAGCCGCCGGGACGACTGGAATCGGCTCCTTAGTCAGGTCAAAGCCGGCTTTACGACAGGTTTCATAAATATGCGGGAAACGTTCCGCAAGATGACCCAAAGCGACCTGCGTGGCATCCAGCAAGACGTGGGGCGAACCATCGCGCTTCATGACCGAATCAATCGCCCGGGCCACGATATCACGAGGAGCCAAATCACCTAGAGGATGGAAATCCTTCATGAAAGCCCGACCATTGATGTCCTTTAAAATCGCTCCTTCGCCCCTGACAGCTTCCGAGATTAAAGCCCGGCTTCCATCCGGCGCCTTCAGCGCGGTCGGGTGGAATTGCACCATTTCCATATCATGAATCTTCGCTCCAGCCCGATAAGCCATTGCGACGCCATCGCCAGTGGCGATATCCGGATTAGTCGTGAACTGATAGACTTGTCCGATACCACCGGTCGCCAAAATAACCGTATGTGCAGCCAGGGTTTCTACCTTAGACGCGCGGGTGTTCAAGACATGCAGGCCTAACACGCGATCCTTATCACTACCTGGGGCGATGGTGGCGTCGTTCTTAGCGCGGGTGATCAGATCGACTACAAGATGATGTTCCATCATGACCACCTTGGGCGCACGGGCGATTGCGCGCAGCAACGCCGACTCTATCGCCCGTCCGGTCATGTCGCGGGCGTGCAAAATTCTTCGCTTCGAATGACCGCCTTCGCGGCCTAAATCCGGTTGTCCATCTATACCGTTTTCGAAATGGACGCCCCAACTGATTAATTCAGCAACCCGCGCTGGACCCGCTTCGATGATATGCCGCACGACATCGACGTCGCAGAGCCCGTCACCCGCCGTCAAAGTATCCTGCACATGGCTTGCGAAATCATCTGTCTTATCAGTCACGCAAGCGATCCCACCTTGAGCCCAATTCGTATTGGACTCCGAGCTGGTCTTCTTTGTGACAATAGCGACGGAAAGGCCTCGGTTGGCTAAGTTGAGCGCGAAGCTCAAGCCCCCGATACCGCTGCCAACCACGATTGCGTCGTAATAAGTCGCCATTCAGGCTAAAACCTAGGGCAGGAGAGGCCAGCAACAAGCGGATTTGACGAAATAGTCTTCTCCGTCATAACAAATAGGCAGTGGAAATCATCCTTATAGGCGCCTGCCTCCTCATCACGGCCTTCTTTGTTTTGGCAGAAATGGCCTTAGTCTCAGCTAATCGCCGTCGTTTAGCCAAAATGGCCGAAGGAGGAAATAAAGGGGCCAAGGTTGCGCTGGCCCTCCTAGCCGACCCTTCGAAGTTCCTCTCCACCGTCCAGGTCGGGATGACTTTCGGCGGCATCGTAGCGGCCATCTATGGCGGAACGCCCCTGACCAATCGTCTCACGCCCGTCCTCGCGCAACTTCCGTGGACATGGGGAGCAGAACATGCGCACACCGTAGCGGGCGGAATCGTCTCTTTCTCCATCGGCGCCCTTACCGTGATTTTTGCCGAAATCGTCCCAAAGCGACTTGCGCTGATCAAACCCGAAAGCCTGGCCGCGAACTTCTCGCGCCCCATGGCTTTCGTCGCCGCCATTTCTTCCCCGCTCGTCAACGCTATGAGCGCCTGTGCGGATGTGGTCATGTTCTTGTTCGGTAAAAAACGCGCGCCCGAAGACACCATGTCCGAAGACGAATTACGCATGATGGTGGACCAGGGCATGGCCTCCGGAGTCTTACACGCATCCGAACATCGGATGGTTCATGGCGCTTTATCCTTGGACCTGATTACCGCCGAACAACTCATGACGCCAAGTAATCGCGTCGTCTGGCTTAATCTCGATGATTCCGAAGAAGTAAATTGGCGCAAAGTAGTGGCCTCAGGGCATACTTGGTTTCCGGTTTTCAAAGGATCAACCGACCGGCATCTTGGGGTTGTCTCAGTGAAAAGACTCTGGGCTAACTTATCTCTGACCGGCAGTGCCTCGATCAAAGACCTCCTCACCGAATCTCCGACCGTACCGCAACATAGCACCGGAACGCAGCTCTTAGAGCGGTTCCGGAAAGACAAGATACATCTGGCGCTGGTCACTGACGAGTTCGGACGCGTGCGCGGCGTCGTATCTCTCAATGATGTCTTGGAATCCGTGGTCGGAGAATTACCCAACGAAGGCTCACCCGTAACCCAACCCAAGCCCGTACGGCGGCGAGACGATGGCAGCTGGGTAGTCGATGCCGTTGTTTCGCTTGATGACTTTCGTGAAGCCACAGGAATCATCGGCCGCTTCCCTGGTGAAGGTACAGGACGCTTCACCGCTATCTCTGGGTTCATCATGCGTTCGCTTGGGCGCATCCCGAATGAAGGCGACAGAGTCGAAGCTCTCGGACACATCTTCGAAGTCATCGACATGGACGGCCACCGGCTGGACAAGGTCTTAGTCATGCCTAAGGCCTTACCAGCACCAGAAAAAAACGCTTCTTAAAGACGGACAGGTAAGCCGACGGACTTTAGATGCTCTTTCGCTTGCCGGACCGTAAAGGTTCCAAAGTGGAAGATACTCGCGGCCAAAACCGCGCTGGCGCCGCCATCTTTTAAAACTTCCGCCAAATGGTCGAGCGTACCAGCTCCACCAGAAGCTATCACGGGAACTTCGACCGCGGAGGATACTGCGAGATTAAGCGGTACGTCATAACCAGCTGCGGTTCCATCGCGATCCATGCTCGTCAGTAAGATTTCTCCGGCACCTAAGGCATGCACTTTCTTGGCCCAGGCGACCGCATCGATACCGGTGGGCTTCCTTCCGCCATGGGTGAAGACTTCCCATTTTCCTGGGGCTACGCATTTGGCATCGATTGCTACAACGATGCATTGACTGCCGAATTTACGGGCGGCTTCCAAAATCAAATCCGGGTTCTGGATGGCTGCAGTATTGAGGGAAACTTTATCCGCTCCGGCGTTCAGCATGATACGGATATCGGCCACGGACCGCAGGCCACCGCCGACGGTCAGCGGCATGAACACCTGATCGGCGGTCCTCTCGACGACATCTACGATTGTCTTACGCTCATCACTCGAGGCCGTGATATCCAAGAAAACCAGTTCGTCGGCGCCTTGCTTTTCATAGGCCGCCGCGACCGCCACCGGGTCGCCAGCATCGCGCAATTCCTCAAATTTTATACCTTTGACGACGCGTCCGGCATGGACGTCGAGACAAGGAATGATGCGGACAGAAAGCATGAGGCGAACAAATCGTTAGATTATCGGAGCTGGGAAGCAAAGATTAAACTAGGTCAGGACGACCGTCACTGGGCCGTAATTGATCAGGGCGACTTTCATGTCTGCCCCAAAAACACCGGTAGGAATTTTTTGCCCGATAAGCACGGCTAATTCCCGAACAAATTGGTCGAAAAGGGGCTCGGCCAGCTCAGGTCGGGCGGCGTCATGGAATGAGGGTCGATTTCCTTTCGCAAAACTTGCCAAGAGGGTAAATTGACTGACCGCCAAGACTTCTCCCTGCGCATCCTGGAGCGTCCGACCCATCTTGCCTTGCTCGTCTTCCATCAGCCTTACCTTTGAAACATCAGTGGCCAGTCTCTTGACCTCCGCAGGTGTATCCGTGCCCGCCAGGCCAACCAGCAGCAAGTAACCGTGTCCGATTCGGGCCACGCAGACGCCATCCACCTCTACCGAAGCCGAAAGCACCCTCTGTAAAACGATCACCACCTAAATCAACGCCTCCAAAATCGTCCGCAATTTCATTTCTGTCTCCGTAGATTCAGCTTCTGGATCAGAACCGGCGACGATACCTGCGCCCGCAAAGGCCCGGGCTTCGGCACCGCGAAGACGCGCACAACGCAAGGCCACAAAAAGCTTACCCGTGCCCCCATCAAGACTGACCCAGCCAACGGCACCCGTATATAAACCACGATCGTGAGGCTCAAATCTGGGTATATGAGGCAAGGCAAGTTCGCGCGGCTTTCCCCCGACCGCCGGGGTCGGATGCAATTCGCCCGCTACTTCAAGAAAACGCCGGTCTGCCGGCATCCGACCGACGATTGGAGAACGTAAATGCATAACATTTCCCAGACGTAAAAGCTCTTGATTACGCGTCGTCGCAGCGATGACTCCGACCATGCGAAGGCGTCTTAGGATCGAAGCGGTGACAGCGGTATGCTCGCGGATATCTTTGTCACTGGTGAGCAAGGCTTCGGCCAAACTGGCATCCTCCGAAGCTGATTCACCGCGACGTGTGGTACCAGCCACTGATTCCGTACGGACTTCGCCGTCAAAAACCGAAAGGAGGGTTTCTGGCGTCGAACCTATGAGAGCACCGTCCGGTTCATCGACCAAGAAAGTGTGACAGGCCGGATTGGCGCGTCGCAAGCGATGCAAGGTAGCGTAACTGCTGAAGGCTTCTTTGCGTCGCCAAATAAAGGCTCGGGAAAGAACGATTTTCTCGAAAGTTCCTTCTTTGATGAGTTCAGTGGCACGTTGGACCGCTGCGGGAAACCATGTTCCACCGACCTCACTCAACACTGTTGGAATCGGTGCACGCGAGGCAGGAGGGTCTGACCGGTAGGTAAACTTACGGAACTGTTCAGCCCGTTCAATCAAGCGCTTCGCGCAACCCGAGGAAGCGGGCTCGGCCAAGGTCACCAAAGTCAGTTCATTTTCCGTGATGACCTGCCAAGCCGGCAAGAAGAGCTTGGCATCCATGCCGGTATCGGCGTCACCGGGGTAAAAAGGGAAAGTTGCGATGATGCGAGGTGAGCCACCGACGGAAGATATCTTGGACTTGATCTTAGCCAGCCATTGGTCTGCGGCTTGAAAACGGCGGGGTCCACGTCCGTTCCACTCAATAACCGGCTTACCCGCGGCATGCGCACGTTTCCGGGAAGGATTTTCAAAATAGCCACGCGGCGCCGGTTCATCAATCGTCTCCAAGACCGCCAAGGGGTCCAACGGGGCGGTGGCAAACGTATAGGAAATCCAGCCTTCTCCATCGCGAATGGTTTCAGCCTCGGTCAGCAGCTTCAACTCTTCGTCGGCATCATTCACGGTGTTTAATGATAAAAGACCGCTTCAAGTCTGGATCAAGCCGACGCCGGCGAGGCAGGCAGGTCGACCGGCGGGAAAAGAATGCATGCCTCCGCTACCTTGGATTGCGTGCATACCTGCGACCACTGCAACTGTCCTGCGAAGGTCGCAGGGACAGGTCGTCCGATGTTAGCAAGTAACTTAGCGGAAGCGGCCGGCATGACGGGCAATAAAACCGTCGCCACCAGACGGAGACCTTCTGCGACATGAGCCAAGCAGGAATCTAATCGGGCGCGATCGGCGGCTTCCGCGGATTTGGCCAACTTCCAGGGAGCTCGCGCCTCGATATAGGCATTCATGGCGCTGATGAAAACCCAGAGGGTCTCCAGTGCGTGACTGACCTGGTAGTCATCGATTGACGCCAAAAGCTTGGCCTCTGTCTCCGTCCACAAAGCCTGCAACCCTTGTTCCAATGGCTCGTCTGCGGCCGGCGCAGGAATGAGGCCCGCATAATTACGACCCACCATATTCAACAACCGGTTGACGAGATTACCCAGATTGTTGCCGAGGTCGGCCTTATAGCGATTAACGAAACTTTCGTTCGAAAAATCCGCATCCTGTCCGACCACCATTTCACGGCAAAGGTAATAACGGAAGGCATCGGCGCCGTGAGTCGTGATGTAATTCAAGGTACTGCCGGCATTTCCCGCGCTCTTGGAGGCTTTCTGATTATTAATCGTCCACCAACCGTGCACGAGCAACTGCTTCGGCGGCTCCAAACCTAAGGCCTTGAGCATGCACGGCCAATACACCGCATGCGGCGGGGAAAGGATGTCTTTGCCGATCACGTGGACGTCCGCGGGCCAAAGATCACGATCAACGACGGCGGAATAGTAATTGGTCAGGGCGTCGAACCAGACATAAGTGACGTAATTCTTATCGAACGGTAATTCGATACCCCACGTCAGACGCGTCTTCGGACGTGAGATACAGAGATCGTTCATGGGCTCTTTCAAGAACTCAAGGACCTGCTTTTGCCGGAAGCGTGGGTTAATGAAGTCAGGATGAGCCGTGAGATGCTCTACCAGCCAAGGCTGGAATTGCGAAAGTTTGAAATAATAATTCTCTTCAGTCGTCTGTGTGACCTCGCCGTAAATATCCGGCCAGGAACCATCCGGATTTCGATCTTTATCGGTCAGGAATTGCTCCTGACGGGTGGAATACCAATCGGTCTTCTTGCCCAGATAGATCAGCCCTTGGTCGTAAAGCCGCTGCAAGAAATCTTGCACGACTACCTTATGACGGGGCTCAGTGGTCCGGATATAATCATCGTTCGAAATTGCGAGATCGACGAGCATCTGGCGGAATCCGACAGCAATCTCATCGACGAACACCTGAGGTTCGATGTTCCTCTTCTGGGCCGTCTGTTGGACTTTCTGACCATGTTCATCCAATCCAGTCAGAAAGTGGACCCGAGATCCTTGCATCCGTCGATAACGTGCGATGACATCCGCCAGCACCTTTTCGTAAGCATGACCGAGGTGAGGAGCGCCATTGGCATAATCAATGGCCGTGGTGATGTAAAACGAGCTAGGCATGAAAACTTAATTAAAGGGATAGGATGGAGCTTGGGGGTAGGACAACCCCGAAGGCGCAACATTCACCTAAAGTGACTGGGAAGGCAACGAGACCCCCTTTATTTCGCGCCGTGAGCGCAAGGACCGGTCAGCCACCCGCGGGGACGATATGAGGCTGGTAAGCGATTTCCAGGGTGTAGCTCATGCCCGCCCGGAGAGCCATCGGCTTATCGCGTTCTAAAATCTGATAGAAATGGACCTTACCCCAGCAGGTACGATGGCGGGGGTCTTCGCTGACAACCTTTGTTTCCGCCCAAGCGGCATGGAAATCATCCTTTAGGACTTCACAGCGGTGAGATTCTGGACCAAGTACCAATGCGTTACCAGGGGTCATCCGGGAATGCGTCGAGGCGATAGGAAGCACGAGGCGGAATTCTTCCAACACAATGGCAGATTTGGCCGTGAGCGTGAAACGACCGACCATCCGGCCACCCGCGAACTCCCAGTCCACTTTCATGGATGCCAGGTTCACGGAAAGCTTTTCGTCCCGATCGATGATGTCCGGCTGTTCGTAACGGAAATGATAAGTGCCAGACTTGGTCCCCATGGCGACTTGAGCATTCTTACCATAATAGGATGGGGTAAAAATCTTACCACCCAAGGTGAATTCCGGAATGAAAGGAGAGGTAACCTGATTTGACGGCCAATCCATCACTCCTGGCATATGCGGGAATGCTAAGGAATCAGAATAACGATGCGATCCAGCCGCCACCAACGGAAGTAAAACATGCAAGCCCGAGGCCGGATCCTGGTAGGAGAGCAAACCCTGCTCTTTACGGGGAGATTTATCGAAAGAGAAATAACGGCAAACGGGGAGACGCGTTACAGGCTTCACGACGTCAAGCGAACCGCCGATCGTCTTAGCCAAACGGGACCACTGGGAGAGGTACCGAGCGGCATCAAAATTTGCCATCCGCGTCGTGTGCCCGGGAATCGTATCGCGCTCATGGTCACGGATCACGATCAAGCCGTGCTCGGCATCAAAGAAGGTCGTGAAGAAATTCGTGTAGAGCCGGCGGACCAAGTCACGGGCTTGAGGCTCCTTATCGACCGCGATCCATCGGTCCCGTAGCGCTTGCAGTAACAACGTGGTGCAATGCATCTGGCCATAGGCACCGATACCGCGTCCGAAACACCAACCCGTGCCGTCTTCGCGGACGATATCCATAATCACCCGGACATATTTTTCGGAAAGCGTCCGCAGTTTCGGCAGCTTCGCATCACGGACCTGGATGTTGGCATGAAGTTGAAGGGCCTGCCGGACGAAAATCAGGGCAACGATACCGTAGAGATCGAAGACGCCGCCGAAGTTTTCGGCGTGGGCGGCACGGGAAGCTTCGTCATGGAAACCTCCGGTGGAATTCGCCGTGATACGCTCGATGAAACGGTCGACCAGAGCACCGGTTTCATCTTTTTTCGAAAGACCGAAGGAGAAGCGGCATACCGCCTTGGCGATATCAAAAGCCTGAACATGGTCATGATGGTCGTGGACGATCGCCAGACGCTCTTCGATCGACTTACGCGTGGATTCATCCAGTTGCTCCCAGACCGGATTACGCTCCCGGGTCGGCCCGAAAGCCAACAAGCCGAGACAAGCGAAAGCCATACCGTTATCCGACCCCTTGCTCAACCTGACCTGTGCCGTGATGGTCCGAGTGACAATCTCTACGATATTCTGACGTTCCAAGGTAAGCTCACCCGTGGCTCGATAGTATTCACCGAAGGCTAAAGCGGCATGCCCAGGCTCATCGGCACGGGAAACCTCTCCGTCGACCGGGATGATCGAGCCATCTGTTGCGATGGAACTGAAGTTGAGTTTTAGGAGTGCCTTCGTTTGGTCCAGACACTGGCTCGCGAAATTCTGCATTGCGTAAGGTCTGGGATTGCGGGACTCGCTCAAACTGTCAACGCATCATCGTAAAAAAGTCGTAAGAAAGCACATTTCCACGCCGTTTGTGCCCGAGAAGGCTGACGGACGGCTAAGACTCAAAAATCACCTCGACCGGACAGCTCGCAAGGCGCTTTTGAAGCCCTCGCAGGCGCTGGAGAGGCCACCAGCGATAGAGTAGGATATCAATGGGCTTCCAGAGGCCGACCCAGCCGCAAATCGTCAATCCTTCGCGGATCCAAGTGTTGACCGCCCAAGGCTCATTCGGGACCAAACTGCGAAGGGCTAAGGTTAAGCCTAAGAAAACGACCCCGATTGCCAAAGCCGTCCGACCCTCCCTAAACAGCTCATGTAACTCGCTACGGGTGACTTTCGCTCGGTAACTAAAATAATGCCGAATCGACTCCTGAATAAGCCCAGTGACGGAAGGATCAAATTCCTGTCGTAAGATGACTTTGATGTGGAGTTGGGCGCCATCATCGTGTTCGCGTGCCCAGCCGACGATGAATTCTTCGGCATCATGGTCGAGATCCCGCTCATGGAACGGTGAAGTGTCCAGGGTATTGAAAAGTTGTCCGACGTGGCCGATCCGGAGTTCGATTAAGCCAGGCGAGGGGAGGGACATAAATTAGCGAGGTAAGCCTAAGGCGCTCAGGAAGAACTGCATCCGTTTCTCCCGCATGGAATCGGATTCACCGGCCCCATGATTAGCCCCGGGAATGACATGAAGCTGGAAAAAATCTTTCTTTCCGGCGGCCAATAATGCATCTCGGAAATCATAAGTGCACTGGACATCCACATTGGTATCGGATTCTCCGACGCTCAGGAAAAGCTTTCCGGTCAGGCGGGACGCATAGGTCGCGCAGGAATTTTCTGAATACCAGGGACCAAGCGGGTAGCCCAACCATTGCTCGTTCCACCAGAGCTTATCGATGCGATTGTCATAACAACCGCAATCGGCCGCACCGGCCTTATAGAAATCTCCGAACAGGAGCATCGCGTGGGCGGTGTTCTGTCCGCCGGCGGAACCGCCAAAAATCCCGACACGCGAGACATCCATGTTTTTTTCAACCTGGGCGGCAGCCTTGATCCATTTGATACGATCGGGGAATCCTCCATCCTTGAGATTACGCCAAATCTGCTGCTGGAACTCCTTGCCTCGGTTATAGGTGCCTCGCCCGTCCATCTGGACGACATAGAATCCGCTCAGGGAAGCCTCGTATAAATTGCGATTAAGCAAATTGAAATTATACGGCGCAAAAGAACCGTGCGGACCGGCATAGATATGTTCCAAGACCGGATATTTCTTCTGCGGGTCGAAAGGGTAAGGACGGAGGATGACGCCCCAGATGTCATATTTCCCTTCCCGATCCTTAGTATGGAAAGGAATCAGGGGCTGCCAGCCGGTCTTGGCCAAAGGTGCGACCGTGGCAGCTTCAAGCTGGACGATGGCACGTCCATTTTCTCCGCTTCTTAAGGTGACGACGGGCGGCTGGTTCACCCGTGAGGCCGTGTCGATCAAGTAGCGACGGTTTGGCTCGAACTCGACGGAATGATCCGCGTCGCCCGGCGTCAAATCGATGATTTTACTCCCGTTAAACGACGCCTTACAGAAATGCTGTTGGTATGGATTTTCGCTGGGCTGGCGGCCTAAGGCGATAAAACCGACCTCCTGGGCCTTGGTGTCGACAAACTTGACCTGCTTCATCACCCAATTACCGGAAGTGACGGCGTTGAGGGTCGTACCTGAACGCAAATCGACGTGATAAAGATGAAGGAAGCCGCTGCGTTCGGATGCCCATAAAGTACTGTACTCGTCTAGGTCATAGCGAAAACGGCCGCCTGAAGTAAAAACAAACTTCGCATCGTGCTCGCTGAGCAACGTTCGCCATTGCTTGGTCGTCACGTCATATTCAATGACGCCATGGCCGGTGAAACCGCGTTCCGTATACTGCGAACGAAGATGGGTCGAATCGGCCGTCCAATCCAAGCGGGTATTCTCATACGAGCGCGGCAATACTTCTAGGGGAGGGCGGGGCGATGCTTCCGCCTTGAGGACAGCAAAGACCAATGGTGTCCGTTCCGTAACATCATCGCCCGGGCGAGCGTAGGGAACACTCTTGGTGCTATTAATAACTGAATTTACGACCTTATACATCCTCGGAGGCACCACCTGTTCGCGCCAAAGAGCGAAGTTCTTGCTGTCCGGCGACCATGATACCGGCCCGACATAGCGGTTGGTAGCCTGACCATCAGAGGTCATGACAAGGACATTACTCGGTTTCGCCACCTCGGTCAGAAGCACGTTGCCATCCCAAAAAGAGACTTTCCATTTTTCGTCCGGGGACAGATCCGAAAGCTTGCCGGAGTTGGCAAAATTCTCCGAACGTGAGGAAGAAGAACGACTGCGTTTGGCATTAGAGCGGGTTGAGTTTACGGCCAAGACCTTACTCGGAGTCAGCCGACCGTCAGACTCAACGATCCAAGATTGTTTTTCCCCCACAAGGGTGATACGGCCATCATCCATTGGCTCGATATACTTGAACGGCAGGTTTCGCGGAGAGACCCTTTGGTTCAATGCCAGAGAAAGTTGATCGACGAGTTTGACCTGATCGTAGGCCAAGCGCACCTGACCTTTACCGCAATCGACGAGTTTCCATGTCATACGGCCTTCGGCATCTGCAACGGAGTACACCAATTTTTGGCCGTTCTCGGACCATTTTATATTTTGCAGCCGCACCATCGGAGCCAATCTCCCCCAACTGTCCATTTGTTTTGACCAATCGCTAACCTGCGAAGTCTGGCCGAATACCAGAAACGGGGCGAGCAGCAGGAAACGAAACAGCATACGAGCATTCCAATCTAACGGCCGTCAGACTCAACCCCACATTGCCTATTTCTTCATTTTCTCTGATTTATTCTTGGTCGTCTTGGGCTTTAAGGCTGAAAGATAGGCCACGACATCACGAATTTCTTCAGGTGTGAGGATCCCGAGCATAGGGGGCATTACGGAAATGGGCGGGGTGCGCGAAGCAATCAGGCTGACGGAGATTTTCTGCGTCTTTCCATCCGTTGACCTGAAATCAACGTTCTTGGAATTTTCCGTCATGACGCTTCCGGTAAGAGTAGTCCCGTCCTTCAAGGTGATAGTTCCGATTCCAAAACCTTGGACGATCTTAGCCGATGGCTCGACCAATGATTCAGCGATCTCGTCCTTGGTACGTTGGAGCCCTACCTGTCGGAGACTAGGGCCGACCTCGCT
>CAILOT010000208.1:0-16556 GCA_903835965.1 uncultured Opitutia bacterium | reverse complement strand
CCCACCCTAGAGACGTTACTCGAAGTCGATCGATTGCTTCCCCCGGCGACCACATGGATGACGGAAGTCCTCGTCGCCTGCGATGTGGAAAATCCGCTCTTAGGGCCGACCGGTGCGACCCGAATCTATGGCCCCCAGAAAGGCGTGGCAGATTTCATCTGGTTTGAAGAACGCCTTACGCACCTTGCGAACCTCGTCCAAAAAAACCTGGGTAAGGATTTGCGAAACATCCCGGGCGCCGGCGCCGCTGGCGGATTAGGTTTCGGCCTGATGGCTTTTGCGAACGGCAAGCTGACTAGCGGATTCGACTTAGTAGCCAATCAGATCGGGCTCGCCGAAAGAATCCGGCAAGCGGATTTAGTCATCACGGGTGAAGGTCGCCTTGACGGACAAAGCCTGCAGGGCAAAGGCCCCGTAGGGGTAGCCAAACTAGCCCGCCAGCTTGGGAAAAAAGTCGTGGGCGTAGCCGGCAGCATCGAAAACTCCGTCGAACTCCACTCACAGTTTGACTTACTGATCGGCATCAAACCCGACGACATGCCGCTCGAAGAGGCCATGCGACGCACGTCGGAACTGATTAGCCGTGCGATACAGGATCACCGAGCCGCGCTCATCGGATTAGTCAACGCCTAGGCGTAGATGGAAGTGATGGCCTTGCCCTTGCCGTCGATCGTGGCGTAAAACGGCCGTCCCTCGATGTCGTAAGCCGTCTTGGGACTGATTCCCATCAGCGTGAAAATCGTGGCGTGCAAGTCCTCGATCGGGACCGGATCCTTGATCGCGACCAAAGGACGCTCGTCCGCCGTCGCACCGTAGACATGGCCACGTCTTACTCCGCCGCCAAACATCACCACGCTCGTCCCGCCGGTAAAGTGGCGGTGTAAACCATAATGATCAGGGCTTTCCATCGTCGTTCCCTTATTGAAAGACTGATCCTTGGCCTTCGATCCGGGCTTACCTTCGATCATGGCATCGCGGCTGAACTCGCTGGCGATGACCACCAGCGTGCGGTCAAGCAGTCCGCCCTTTTCAAGATCGCGGATGAGCTGAGCCACCGGACGATCGATTTCCGCATGCATCTTCGCCACGGTCTCATGGCCCTTGCCGTGCGTATCCCACTGGAAGAAGGGCACGTATTCGGTCGTCACTTCGACGAAGCGGGCGCCATTTTCCACCAGCCGGCGCGCTAGCAAGCAACCGCGCCCGAAGCGGCCGGTGTCATATTCGGCCTGCACCTCTTTGGTTTCCAATGAAATATCAAAAGCCATCCGTTCCTTGGCGCTTAACAAGCGGTAAGCGTTGTCCATGGAGCGCATCATCGACTCATACTGGTGATCGCTCATGACGTCACGGTTGGGACTGGCATCGGCGAGACGGCGGAACTCTTTGTCGCGATTAACAAAGCGGGAAGGATCCATGCCCTTCGGCGGGCGCACGGCCGCGGCGGCCTCTTCGGGGTAAGGGAGATTCATCGGGCCGAATTCGCCGCCGAAAAACCCTGCCGAAGTGAAAGCCTTCAGCTCCTCGCTTTCGCCCACGCCCTCCAGGCGCTGGCCGATATTGATAAAAGCCGGCATCACGGGATTACGCGGCCCGAGCACGCGCGCCATCCACGCTCCGATATGCGGGCAGGCCACGGTCTGCGGCGGTACGTAGCCAGTGTGCCAATGGAACTGGTGACGCGAATGCAAGATGCTCCCCAAGTCGGGCTGGATGGCCGAGCGGATCAACGTCGCCCGATCCATCACCGAGGCGATCTGCTCCATGCCCTCACAGATCCGGACGCCGTCGACCGCGGTCGGGATGGACGGGAACGTGCTCAAGACGCGCTTGTATTCCAGGCCTTTTTCATAAGGCACATAACGCTTGGGATCGAAAGTTTCCGGTGCCGCCATGCCACCGGCGAGCCAGATGAGGATGCAGGCGTCCGCCTTCGCCGCCGGCTGAATGACCTTCAGTTCGGCCGCCATCAAGCGGGGCGCATCCATCGACAAGGTGGCCAGACCCGCCGCCGCGAGCATCTTGAGGAATTCGCGACGCGCCAACGATTCCGGCAATGACGGATCAAGGGAAAGGCCGTGTGAGGAGGACATAAATCAGCGGATGGTTTGGAATTCGGGCAGCATGAAAATCGCCCAAAGTAAATCGGCCGTGCTGTGCTCGGTGGGTTGGGCCCCCAGCAATTCGAGCGCGACTTTCATTTCGGCGTCGGATGGCGGACGACAAAGCGTCGAGAGGTAAAGCCAGCGAGCCAGCTCCTCCGAAGACTTCCACGGACGACGGAGAAGACTGATCGCACCTCGGTCGAGCAGGGAGGTGAGCGCTGTGCCATTCGATAAATCGATGGCCTCAAGCGTGCTGAGTTCCGTAGGGCGGGAGGAAACGATTTGCTCGCGATTCGGTCGACCTAAAGAGCGCTGAAGCAGGTCAGATTTAACCAAACTCGCCCGCGGCAGCAGCCCTTCCGAGCTCGGCACTCCGGATATCATCTGTGCCATTTTCGTCTCGGCCTTCTTCCAAGGCGCAGCCTCGGCAGGAACTTTAGCTGCTGGCAACCACGTAGCCTTGGCGGGCATGACGCCCTTGGCGTTAGGCAAGGCAGCGGACCATTCCCAAGTCGCATCCGAAGCCAATGAGACCTCGTCCTTATTATTGCGCAGTCGAAGAGCAACCTGGCACCAGACGGCGGCGACGTTAGGGGCGGTTCCGCCATTGCGTCCGACGATGATGATTTGGTTTCGGCCGAGCTTCAAGAACGCCGTGAGATCGAGCAATTGCGGAGCTGCCCAATTATCTCCTTTCGCCAAAGACTTTCCATTTACCAAGATCTCGAAAGAATTATCGGCGGTCACGACTGCGAGCGCATGCTCCACCTCTCCTGCGATATTAAAAGATCGGCGGAAGGTCCGGGCTTCACCTGCGGCGGGCAAACGCTGAGCCGTCACATCGTTCGACCAGATCGGCTGGGCCAGGAGAGGGGCCACCTTCACCTCCGGCATAGCCTCTGGCTTCGTGGGCATCCGTTGGACGCCCGCATCAATCTTAAAAGGAGTGGTACCCGTCACGCGCCAGACCAAGTCAACGAATTGCTCCGCGGTCAGCCGCTTCCCGCGCGGGCCGCGATAGAGATAATCTTTACCTTCGGCGTCACGCGATTGCACCTCGGACTGGGACTGATAAGCCCGCGAAGTCGCGATGAATTCGAGCATGGCTTTCAAATCATATTTTTGGGCGACGAACTGATTGGCCAACACGTCGAGCAAGTCTTGGTTCCATGGCTCGGTCTGCATTGCGTCCACAGGGTGGACGATGCCGCGACCCATGAGACGGTGCCATAACCGGTTCACCATGGTTCGTTGAAAACGGGCGTTATCCGGCTGGGTCAGCAAAGCTGCCAGCTGGACCAAGCGCTCGGCACGCGGCTTGCTGGCATCGATTTGGCCGAGTTCCGGGAAAGGCCATCCGGCACTGGCGGACTTTCCTGTCGGAATATCGCAACGGACCAACTCCATCGGGTGGTCTGAATAGATGGCCGCCAGGCCATAGGCGTCCTTCAGTTTCCACCGATCGATGAAACTATCATGGCATGACGCGCACTTCATGTTGATGCCAAGAAAAACCTGCGAGACGCTTTGGGCGAACTGGAGCTCGGGCGCCTGTGCCACGCTCACCGCGCCACGCCAGATAATACCCTTGGAAAAACCTTCGCTCTCGGGCTTCGGCGCAATGAGTTCGCGGACAAACTCATCATAAGGCATATTCTTTCGTAACGCGGCATAGAGCCACGGGGTGATCTGCTTGCGGCCGCCGTCGATATAGCCGGTACCCGCATAATCATTCCGCAATAAATCATTCCAAAAAACCATCCAGTGATCGGCGTAATCGATGTCCCGACCTAGCAACGAACGGATAAGACGGACGCGCTTATCGGGAGCGGAGTCGGCGATAAAAGCCTGAGTCTCAGCCACCGTAGGGAGGAGCCCGATAAAATCCAGGTGAGCCCGCCGAAGAAAAGTGGCGTCATCAGACAATGGCGGCGTCGGTAATTTCTTGGCCTGCAACCACCCCTCGAGGACGCGGTCGATAGGGTGATTATGACCAGCGATGGCTGGCGGAATCGTCGGCTGCCGCGGCTTTAATGTCGGCTCAAAGGCGGGCTGTTTAAAAGCGAATCCTTCGGTCCAGACCGCACCTTGGCCAATCCAGGTGCGCAAAGTTTCGGTTTCAGCTGGCGTCAAGGCGTCGCCCTTCGGCGGCATCCGGACGTCCATATCCTTGCTGAGGACGAGCTCGATGAGTTTGCTTTTGTCGGCATGCCCCGGCACCACCGTCACGCCATCCTCTCCACCCTCGAGCAAGGCGGCCCGCGTATTCATCGAGAAACTCCCCTTCTTCTTGTCGCCTGCGTGACATTCAGTGCAATGCTTCCTAAGGATCGGCACTACCTCGTGGGCGAAATCTACCTCGGCGGACAAGGATGTCAGGCCGGCCAGGCTTAAACATGCGAACAGCGGCAAACGCCGCATCACGGAAACAGGGGACAAGCGAATCAAGGGGTGAAAAGAATACAACAAGATGAGCCTGCGACAACGGACTGGTGCGTGTCGGTGAGCTTACCCGTGGCCAGATCGACACGGTAAGCGTTGATCGTCCCAGACTTCTGACCGGCACAAACTAACCATCGGCCATCCGAACTGAGCCCAAAGCCGCGCGGGGTGGCAGGCGTATCGAGCACATGCTGAATCAAGGACAATTTACCGTCCGCACCGATGGCATAGACCGCCAACGAATCGTGTCCGCGATTGGAGACATACAATGCCTTACCATTGGGGAGGCAGAATATCTCTGCGGTAGACGCACCCGTCGCCGAAGCGCCTTCGGGCAAAGTCGGCAAGGTCTGGATTTCCGTCAACCCGCCCGAAGCGGCATCCAACTTGAAGGCACTGACCGTCAAGGCCATTTCATTACAGGCATAAGCGAACCCGCTTTGCGGATGGAAAGCGAAGTGACGAGGCCCGGCGCCCGGGGCTACCCGGCCAGACTTAGGGTTGTTCAAAGTCAGCAAACCCTTCGCAGCGTCTAAGCGATAAATAAAAATATCGTCCGTCCCTAAGTCCGGAACATAGACAAAACGTCCAGCGGCGTCGGCATAGATGCCGTGGGCATGCGGCCCCGCTTGACGCTTCGCATTCGGTCCGCCGCCCACATGCTGATTGAAACTCGAGGCGGGCAGCAGGCTGCCATCATCCTTCAAGGGCAGACAGGCTACCGAGCCGGAGCCATAATTGGCGACGAGAAGATTATGCCCTGACGGATCGACGGAGAGGTGAGTGGCGCCTTTCCCTTGGCTATCTTGAGCGTTGAGCAAGGTCGCGGTGCCTCCGGCAGCCAGGCGATATGCGGCGACTCCGCCACCCGCGACCTCAGACGTCGCGTAAAGAGTCTTAGCATCCTTGCTCAAAGCCAGGAACGAAGCCCCCTTGGCGTCGGCGATGACGACAGGCACCGACAGCTTGCCGGTTTCCGCATCAATCGTGCCCCGCAGGATACCCTTCGCTTGCGGCCCCGAGGTGCCGACGTAATAGGTTAATTCGGCCGCATGCAATAGGGAGACGATTGAACACAGGGCGACGAGGTTAAATTTCATGCTCATGAATTAGGGTATGAGAATTGATTATTCAAATAAAGATTAACGACCCGACCACCAGCCGTCCAAGAGCTTCTGGAGTTCAGCTAATCTGGCCGGCTGGGCCGCGGCAAGATCATGGAGCTCTTCCGCGTCCTGCTTGAGATTAAAAAGCCGTGGAGGTTCGGTGGCACCATTGAGACCGCTGGAGACGATGAGCTTCCAGTCTCCTGCGACCATCCAGCGGTAGCGCAGGCTGGAAGCCGGATTACCAATCTGAACGATGTCGTGGGTGGAATTTTGCCCGGCGACAAAGGGGCGGGTCCGCAAAGCCTCATCGTCGAGCAGGTCAATCCCGTCGCCGTCCGCCGGGACCTTAGCGCCGGCCAACTTCAACAAGGTCGGCATGATGTCGACGGCGCTGACCGGATAATCGAGCGAGACCGGCTTGATATGCCCAGGCCAGCTCACCAGGAGCGGAGAACGGATGCCGCCGTCAAAGGGCGACATCTTGGAGCGATCAAAGTCCACCTTCGGCTTCTTCGGATCGGGAATCCATCCGTTATCAGAAATATAAACGATGATCGTGTCGTTCGTGAGACCTTCTTTCTCGAGGTGAGCCCGGACGGCGCCCACGGTTTCGTCAAACCATTCGATCATCGCCCAATAGCGGGCGGCCCATTCCGTCGGAGCCTTATCGCGATATTTAGCCAAGAGGCGTTCCGGAGGGTTGTGCGGGTCATGCGGCATCATCGGCGCGTACCAAGCCAGGAAAGGTTTCCCATCTTTCTTCGCTCGGGATATGAAATCCGTCAGCGGGGCGAGGGTCTTCCGGCCGATATCAAGCCCTTCATCCCCATGTCGGCTTCCTTTCGTCATCCCTTCCGTAAAACCACCGTGGGTATAGTCACCCATCCACCATTTACCGGTCTGCAGGCTGACATAACCACGCTCGGCAAGAAGGCGTGGCAATTGCGGAGACTGCTCGAAGAGTTTTACTAATTGCGCCCGGCCGTCCGTAAAATCGGCGCCTTTTTGTTTACCACCAGCCGCTTTCTTGGCTCCCGGCACGGCCTTTATGACCGCGGTGGGCGGATCATTACCCGTAACCCCATGGCGATGCACGTGGCGACCGGTCAGGATTGAGGCCAAGCTAGGCGAGCAAAGCGAGTTCGTGTCATAGCCGTGAAGAAAAGTGCGACTTTCGGCGGCCAAGCGGTCGATATTCGGGGTTTGGATGATCTTGGACCCCATGAAACCGTAATCAGTCCAGGCTTGGTCGTCCGAAATGATCATCAAGATATTCGGCGGCTTGGAGGCCGCCGCCGGCTCGGCCGCCCCCAGATTACTGGCAAACAAAAGAGAAAGGCAGAAAAGCAGACTTAGTCGCATGGGGGTAAGACCAGCAAAGCGTCCGAACGTTCCTGCCACAACTGTCAAACCCCCGTTTAACCTCTTATTTTCAATCAATTAGCCGCACGCCCTCGCCCCGCCGAGGGCGACAGATTCCTGAAGAATTTTATCTATAATTTTAATAGAAATCTTCGGGCGACCCTTTGACAGCCGAAACATCCTGGGCATAATGATCGCTGACCGGAAAGAACGCACGCCCACGGGGGCCTCCGCGACCGGGGCGCTTTAATAAATCTACACATTCAATTTACCTAACTGTCAGCGAGTTGCGGAAACCCGTGACTCAAAACCGTCTTTTTGAGCCTATATATAGAGGCCTCTCTTATTTTTATGATCCAACTCCACCCCACACCCGCGACCAACCTCATCACCTCCGCTGCCGTGCTGCGCTCCGACGCCAACCGGCTCGCCGGCCTGCCCTTCCGTGCCGAACGAACTGGCGAAACCGAAACGGCAACGGAACCAGCCCGCTGGAGTGAGCTCGATGCCCTGGGACAATATATGTTTCAGGCCAGTCGCTGGACGCGGCTTGAAGCTGCGGATGAGCTGCGCCTAGGACGAGCGATCAAGGCCGGACGCAACGCCGACGGGAGCCTAACGCCGGAGGCCAATGCGTGCTTCGACTTGCTCGTTAATTCAAACCTCCGGCTCGTCTACCATGCGGCCGCACAACTCCGCCAGCAACGTGATGAGATCCTGGAGCTAATGAGCGCGGGCAATGTCGGCCTCGTGGAAGCAGCCAGAGAATATGATGCCGACCTGGGCTTCCGCTTCAGTACCTATGCTTTTTGGAACATTCGTAGCCGGATCCTGCGCGAACTTAATTCGTCCGGCCGGGCCGTCCATCTGCCGCGCAACATCCATGAACAGCTCGCCAAGTTACGTAAGATCGAACGCGAGCTGACGCAAAAACTCACCCGCGAACCGACGGATAGCGAATTATCGACGAGCTTAGGCTGTACCATCGAGAAGCTCGCCTCCCTGCGGGCCTACCAGCAACACGGGCTCTCCCTGGATGCTCCCGTCGATCACGAAAGCGAGCTGACCTTGGGACAAAAACTCGTGGATGACGCCGCGGAGACGCCGGCGGAAATAGCCGCTCGCACCTCCGACAACGAGCTAGTTCGCTTTCTACTTCGCGGCATTACCGAACGGGAAGCCGAAGTACTACGCCTGCGCGGGGGGATTGACTGTGAAGAACATACGCTCGACGAAATTGGCCAAAAATTCGGCGTCAGCCGCGAGCGCGTCCGGCAAATTGAAGAGAAAGCCCTGAAAAAGTTGCGCGATCAGATCCGGAGCTGAACGTAGCCTTGTCTCACCCTGCCCATAAGTTCATGATGAACTTATGCCCTCCTTCCGCAGTCTGTTCCAAACTGCCTGTGTGCTTGGCGTCGGCTTGATCATTCCCGCATCCGGATTCGCCCAAGACCATGATCCGTTCGAGGATCCGCCCATCAATTACTCGAAGGCGGTCCCGGTCGATGCGGCCACCAAACTCAATGAGGCATTCCGGCTCAAGGCGGACGAAATTCGAAGCTGGCCCGCTCGCAAACGGCTCCGCTGGCTACTCGAACAATTGGATATCCCCGTCGAGTCGCAGTTGCTCGTTTTCAGCAAAACCAGCATTCAGCGAAAAATCATCAGTCCCGAAAATCCACGGGTCTTATTTTTTTCCGACGAAGCCTATGTCGGCTGGGTCCCCGGAGGCGCCATGGAACTCGCGGTCTTCGATCCGACCATCGGCCCGACTTTTTATATCTTAGATGCGCAAGAATCCGGGCCCGCACCGCTCCTTGCCCGTAGCGGGGAGTGCCTACTCTGCCACAAGCGTCACGAACATACGCCCGGACTGCGGACCCGCTCCGTTTTTCCCGACGCGAACGGCGAACCGCTCAGCGGCTCGGGTAGCGCCAACATCGAACCGTCCACCCCCTTGGCAGATCGCTGGGGCGGCTGGTATGTCACGGGCGTCGAAGGTACGCTCCGCCATCGTGGTAACGTCACCGGTAAGACCACGGAAGAGTTCGATATTCCGGGCGCCAAGATGAGCCCCGCCCTTTCGACGCTCAAAGACTTTTTCGATACCCATCGTTACCCACTCCAGACAAGCGACATCGTGCCCATGCTGATGCATGACCACCAAGTGCATGTGCACAACGTCCTGGCCACCGCGAATCAAGACGCCCGCTTGGCCTTATACCGCTGGCCGGCGATGCGCGCTATCTTAGGATTGCCGGCTAATGCTCCGCCCTCGGGCTCTTGCCTCGTGGTATTCAATAGCCAGGCCGAAAAAGTACTCGATGCGCTTTTGTGCCGAGATGAAGCGCCTTTCCCCGCCGAGGGCATCAAAGGCAACGGCATCTTTGAACCAGCCTATGCCCGCACGCGTAAACCGGACACGAAGAATCGCTCCTTGCGCGACCTCGATCTCACGACGCGGCTTTTCCAGTTTCGCTGCAGCCCCCTGATCTATTCGCAGTCTTTCGCCGCCTTACCCAAAGAACTACGGGACATCATCCTTCTCAAGCTGTCCGCTGGCCTCCAAGCCGCCGAGCCTCCCGCGAGCTTCAAGCATCTGCCAAAGGAAGAGCGCCAGGCCATCTTTGAAATCATCGCCGCCACCCTGCCCAATCTGCCGGTCGGCTGGAAACAGTCGGAGTAAAGTCACAAAAAAGGCCGGACCCCACGGTCCGGCCTTTTTGCGTTAAAAACGAAAGCCTTACTTAGCCAGCGAGGCGAGCTTCTCGCGGATCGCGTCGGCTTCGATCTGATAGCCGGCGTCGGTCAAGTGCAAGCGGTCCTTCATGATATCGACGGTCAGGGTGCCGTCGGGCTTGAGGAACTTCGCGCCGATGTCGAAGAAGTGGACCTTCTTGCCGTCGTCGAGCTTGGCGATGATCGCGTTCACGGCCTGGTTCTTGGCGCGGGCGGGATTCGTCTTCGGGTCTTCCTTCTCACCGCGAGGGAAGATCGCAAGGAGGAGCACCTTCGTTTCAGGCGAACGCTTATGGATGGCGTCGATGATGTTCTTGATGCCGGCCGCGATTTGCTCGGGGGAGTTTTCCGCGACACCAGCATTATTGGTGCCGATCATGAGCACGACGGCCTTGGGCTTGATACCATCGAACTCGCCGTTCTCGACACGCCAGAGAACGTGCTGGGTGCGGTCGCCGCCGATGCCGAAGTTGGCGGCCTTATACTGGGCGTATTCCTTGTCGAAGAGGGCCTTATGGCCGTTCCAGCCCGCGGTGATCGAATCGCCGAGGAAGACGACCTGCGCTTCGCCCTTCTTGGCGATCTCGACGAAAGCGTCATGGGACTTCGCGAAGCCCGCCTGGATCTGGCCGTCCTTGGGGTCGAGTTTGGGAGCAGCGACATCCGCGGGCTGCACGGGCAGCTTCACGGCGGGAGCAGCAACCTTCTTAGGTGCGTCCTTCTTTGGAGCGGTTTTCTTGGTTTCCTGGGCGACGACGGAGGCCGCGCTGAACAGGGAGAGCCCGAGGAGGAGGGATAGGGTACGTTTCATGGGGGTGTCTTGGGGGACATCCATTTCGCCTCCAGGTTCCCCCCTGTCAATGACCGCCCCCTCTGGCTTGCTCACATGCGCTCGACTGGCATAGGAACCTACATGAGCAAACCCCTGCGTTTTGTGACCAAGGCCGAGGCCATCAAGGAAGAATACAAAGGTCGCACCAATTACTGGCTGACGCGGCCCGAACTGACCGGCGCGAAGGACCTGCAGGTCTGCGAGGCTACCCTGCCAGCCGGCGAAGGCCACGCCTTCCACACGCACCCCGAGCTTGAGGAGATGATCTACGTGCTGGCCGGCGAAGTGGAACAGTGGGTCGAGAAAGAGAAGCGCATCCTGAAGCCTGGCGACGTCGCTCACATCCCCGCGGGCATCGTGCACGCCACATTCAACGCCTCAAAGGCGGACGCGACGATTCTCGCCATCCTTTCGCCTGGCGCGAGCCGGGGTCCCTTCATGGTCGACGTCAGCGGCGAGGCCCCATGGAAGGACCTGCGCTGAGCCATCGGCTTAGTTCAATTCCTTGATCCGAACATTACGGTACCAGACGCGCTTCGCCTCGTCCTGGAAGCCAATATGTCCGGCGGCCGGACGGTCCTTCATTGGAGAGGCGTCAAGCTCGAGGACGATGGTGCGCTCACCGTTGAAGTCGACGGTCAGGTGGCGGGCCTTGAGCGTAAGCGTGTAGCGATTCCATTCGCCGGGCGCCTTCACCATGTTCTTTGAAGGGGCCATCGCACGGATGATGCCGCCGCAGTCGTGATTTCCAGGCTTAGCTAGTCCATAGGTGTCGAGAATCTGTAACTCGATACCTTTCGTCACCGGATCCAGTGGATCGGCGACGCAGAAGAAGACGCCAGAGTTGCCCGTCGGTTCGATCTTGAATTCAAGGTCTAGGACGAAGTCGCGATACTTGCGCTCCGTGAAAACATAGGCATCGAACCGCTTCCAACCCGTCTCGCCAGGCCGCGGCTTTAGCGTGACGGTGCCGTCCGTGTCGTAGACCCAGTTGCCCTTGGTCTTCCAGCCGGACAGGTCCTTGCCGTTGAAGAGCGGGATAAAGCCAGGGGCGTCCGCGGCCGGATGCGGCACGGGGGCGACCGGGGCGCTGACGGGGAAATTCTCCTTGGCGGCAGAACCAACCAACGGGAGAAGCAGGCAGGCGAACAAGGCGAAGCGACGCATACCCACTCGGTAGCCGACCCTCCGGCGAAGGCGAGCCTGCATCTTTCGTTGGACTCCGTCCTCCCTAATAATAAAGATAACGTCATGGGTCGCCCTACCCGAATTTTCCTTTGCTTGCTGGCGGTCGCGAGCCTCTGCCCAGCCGCCCCGCCGGCCAACCTCGTCGTCGAAGGCGTCCCCGAAGCCCCCGCCACGCTTGCCGCCGAACTTGCTCCGTACCTGAACCTCGGCGGCGCAAGCTTCCGTGGCTGGCATTCGACGCGCCGGGAAATCGTCGTGACCACCCGCATCGGCGAGGCCACGCACCTCCACCTGTCGGCCGCACCGCTCGCGAAGCGGATACCGCTCACGCATGGAGCTGAGCCGGTGAAGAGCGGCTGGATGCAACCCGGCGGCAAACTTTTACTCTACAGCGTCGACGTGGGCGGAAGTGAAAACTTCCAGCTTTACCTACAGGACACTCAGGACCTGAAAGCCAAGGCCATCCTGCTCACCGACGGCAAATCACGAAACACCGATCCGGTTTGGTCAAAAGACGGCCGCCGCATCGCTTACGCGTCGAATCGACGGAACGGCAAAGACAGCGACATCATCGTCACGCAAGCCGATGCGACGCATACGGAAAAAGTCCTGCTCACCGCTACCTCCAGCGGCTGGTCGCCAGTGGAATGGTCCCAGCAAAACAACCAGCTCCTCCTCCGCCAGTCTTTTGGCCTGAATGAAACGCGCCTCTGGCTCGCAGATATCCAGACGCAGAAACGGACGCCGGTCACCCAAGCAAGTGGGCATGATTATCTGACGCAAATCGCCTTCGGGGAAGATGATCAAGCCGTGTATGCGCTATCGAATCACGATTCGGACTTTCTTACGCCCACCCGGATCGACGTCGCCACGGGGGCAATGCGGCAAGTAGACCCTGCCCAAAAATGGGACGGAGAAGAGTTAGCCATTTCAGCGGACGGAAAAATATTAGCCGTCACCGTCAACGTGGAAGGCTTCTCCGAAATCCACAGTTGGGAAATCCCCTCCCTCCGCCCTGTCGCAGTCCCTAAAATCAAAGCAGGCATCGTGAGCAACCTGCTCTTCCGGCCGCAGAGCCATGAGCTTGGCTTTACCTTAAAAAGCGAGGATTCGGCGAGTGACGCCTGGTCCGTTGATCTTGATTCGGGTAATTCGACCCGCTGGACGGACCGCACCACTAAACCAAAAAAGGTCATCGATGCGATCGAACCCACCATTGTCCGCGTCAAGAGTTTCGACGGCCTTAGCGTTCCGGCATTGGTATACTATCCGGATCCTAAGAAATTCCCCGGACGCCGGCCAAGCCTCATGATGGCTCATGGCGGGCCCGAGGGACAATCGCGACCCGGCTATCGAGGAAGCCTGCTCTATTACCTGAATGAGCGGGGGGTCGCCCTGGTCTATCCTAACATCCGCGGCTCAACCGGCTATGGTCGGAAATATCTCAACCTCGATAACGGCCTTCTACGCGAAGGAGCGCTTCGCGACATCGAGGCTATCTTAGATTGGACCGACCAATCACCGAGACTCGATCCAAAGAAGATCGCCGTCTCCGGCGGGAGTTACGGCGGCTTCGTGAGCTTGGCTTGCTTGGTTAATTTTCCGACACGCTTCCGCTGCGGCGTGGATGACGTCGGCATCGCCAACTTCGTCACCTTCCTGCACGACACCTCTGATTACCGCCGCGGGGCTCGTCGTTTAGAATACGGCGACGAACGCAAACCCGAGATCCGGGCCTTCTTGGAAAAAATCTCGCCGGCTAATCATGCCGACCAGATACGCGCTCCGCTCCTGATCATCCAAGGGAAGAACGATCCGCGTGTGCCCGTGACCGAAGCCGAAAGGATGCGCGATGCTGTCAGGACCCAAGGCGGGACCGTCTGGTACCTCATGGCCAAAGACGAGGGCCATGGTTTCAGTAAAAAATCGAATGTGGATTTCCAATTCCAGACGACGGCGCTTTTCTTGGAGGAATTCCTTATAAAATAAGCAAATCCCGCCGGGGGCTTTATGATTTTTAATGAGGGCGGCCCTTTGAGTTTGTAAATATTTAACCCTCGCAGACCGGGATGGCGCTGCGTTACTTTAACCCTGCTCCTAACCCCTTAGGAGCACCCCACATTCTATTATGAACTGCCTCAAACGCCTCACGGCGGCACTCCTAGTGTCGTCCCCTATTCTCGTTCGCGCCGGTGAAGCCGACATCAAGATTCCCGACCTGGGAACCGTGTCGTTCCTCGGCGGCGCGCTCACCGGCCCGCAAGTCCTCTGGCTCGGACTAGTCGTCTGCGCCCTTGGCGTGGCTTACGGCTGGTGGCAATACGTGCAGACCCGCGCGATGCCCGTACACCCATCGATGGCCGAAGTCTCCCAGATCATCTGGGAGACCTGCAAGACCTACCTACTCCAACAAGGTAAATTCCTAGCCGCGCTCTGGCTGCTCATCGCCGCTTGCATGATTTATTATTTCGGCGTGCTGGAACATAAATCAGTCAATCACGTCATCGTCATCCTCGGAGCTTCCGTCCTGGGCATCCTGGGGAGCTATGGCGTGGCTTGGTTTGGCATCCGCATCAACACGGTGGCCAATTCGCGCACGGCCTTCTCCGCCCTGCGCGGCAATCCCCTTGCCACCCTTCTCATTCCCTTGAAGTCGGGTATGAGCGTCGGGCTACTCCTCGTCGCGACCGAACTTTTCTTCATGATTTGCATCTTGGCCTTCTTGCCTAAGGAGCTGGCGGGGCCCTGCTTCATCGGCTTCGCCATCGGCGAATCGCTTGGTGCTTCGGCCCTTCGTATCTGCGGTGGTATCTTCACCAAGATCGCCGACATCGGCGCCGACCTGATGAAGATCGTCTTCCAGCTTCCCGAAGACGATCCGCGCAACCCTGGCGTCATCGCCGATTGTACGGGCGATAACGCAGGCGACTCAGTGGGTCCAACGGCAGACGGCTTTGAAACTTACGGCGTCACGGGCGTGGCCCTGATCGCATTCCTCGCCCTAGCCCTTGCCGCCGACCCCAGCCTCTGCGCGACGCTGATCATCTGGCTCTTCGCGATGCGCATCCTGATGGTGCTCACCTCGGTCGCCAGCTATTGGGTGAACGATCTGATCAGCCACGCCATCTGGAAGTCCGCCAAGGATTTTAACTTGGAACAGCCTCTCACCAATTTGGTCTGGATCACTTCCATCATTTCCATCGCGGTCACTTATGTCGCCAGCTACGTGCTTCTCGCCAATCTCCCTGGCCATGCCGGACTCTGGTGGGTCCTCTCGACGATCATCTCTTTGGGCACGCTCGCTGGGGCCTTGATTCCGGAATTCACGAAAGTCTTCACGTCAACCGAGAGTCGCCACGTCAAAGAAGTCGTGACCTCCTCCGACCAGGGCGGCGCTTCGCTTAACATCCTCTCGGGGTTGGTGGCGGGTAATTTCTCCGCCTTCTGGACCGGCCTTTGCATCCTTGGCTTGATGCTCGGGGCTTACGTACTCTCTTCGCACGCGGCCGTCGCGGCCATCATGCCGGCGCAGTTTTCCTTTGCCGCCCCGATCTTCGCCTTCGGCCTGGTCGCCTTCGGCTTCCTCGGCATGGGCCCCGTCACCATTGCCGTGGATTCCTTCGGCCCAGTGACCGACAACGCCCAATCCGTCTATGAGCTCTCCCAGATCGAATCGCGTCCGGGAATCGCAGGCGAAATCCAACGCGACTTCGGCTTCACCCCTGATTTCGCCGGCGCCAAACATCAGCTCGAGAAAGGCGACGGCGCAGGCAATACCTTCAAAGCGACCGCCAAGCCCGTCTTGATCGGCACGGCGGTCGTGGGCGCGACCACGATGGTCTTCGGCATCATCATGATGCTGCAGGAACACTTCCATCACTTGGATCCGAAATTCAACGTCCTGGAGAAACTCTCCCTCGTCCATCCAGAAGCGCTGATGGGCCTGCTCATGGGCGGTGCCGTCATCTACTGGTTCACGGGCGCGTCGACCCAGGCGGTCGTCACAGGCGCCTACCGCGCAGTCGTTTATATTAAGGAGAATATGAAGTTGGACACGACTACGGCCTCTATCGAATCCTCCAAGGAAGTCGTGCGGATCTGCACCCAGTATGCGCAGAAAGGGATGATCAACATCTTCGTCGCCATCTTCTGCTTCGCGCTCTCGCTCGCCTTCTTTGATCCGTTCTTCTTCATCGGCTATCTGATTGGCATGGCCTTCTTCGGGCTTTATCAGGCCATCTTTATGGCCAATGCCGGCGGCGCCTGGGATAACGCCAAGAAGATCGTCGAGGTCGACCTCAAGGCCAAGGGCACCCCGCTCCACGCCGCGACGGTCGTCGGAGACACCGTCGGAGATCCGTTCAAGGACACCTCATCCGTCTCCCTGAACCCGGTCATCAAATTCACCACGCTTTTCGGCCTTTTGGCCGTTGAGATCGCCGTGCAAATGCCGGCCAGCCTTAAACTCGGCCTCGGCTCCGCCATCTTCGTGGTCGGTTTATTCTACGTCTACCGCAGTTTCTACGGCATGCGTATCCCCGTGGAGGCCAAGAGTCGCTGATTCGACCGGCCAACAGCCACGAAGGGCTCCTCGACCGGGGAGCCTTTCTTTTTGCCCGTATATCTTAGGGATAGATTATTTTTAAAAACCTCCGGCGACCCGATGGACAACCTGCGGTCACCGGGTATAATAGAAGCCTCGCCCAGTTCTCCGCCCACCCCGGCTTAACTGTCCGATCCTTCCAGTCCATTGATCACCATTCCAGCCGTGCACCGTTT
>CAILOT010000207.1:0-10923 GCA_903835965.1 uncultured Opitutia bacterium | reverse complement strand
TTGCGAACGGACGCGACGCAGTCGCGCCCCTACCTTCGGGCCTTCAGCCTTCCTTGCCCACTGGTCAACTTGTCAACCGGCCAGCTAATCCACAATCCACCTTTGCACTTTTGCACAGGAGCTCCGCTCCGATTTGCACTTTTGCACTGTCTCGATCTGCCTCTCCCCTTGCCCCCTTGCCCACATGCCAGCTTGCCCCCTGGCAACCACCCATGTCCTTCCTCATTTCCCGTTTCTCTTCCTGGGCCGATAAGCCTGCGATGGCTGGAGCTTGGGGCGCGACGACTTTTGGCGAGTTAACCGCACTATTGGTCAAGGTCCGAGCGGAATTAAAAGCGCTCAGCATTCATCAACCGACGGCCTTTGCGCTCATCGGCGAACATGGACCCGCTTCGACGGCTTGGCTCTTAGCCCTGGAAGAGGCCGGGCATTTTGTGGCACCGCTCTCGGGTAATGTCGCCGAACACCCGAAGAAGCTGACCCAGATCAATGTCCAATGGGTAATCACGTCCGAGCCTTTGACTTGGAAAATGTTTCCCAGGGTCGATGAGCCTTCGACCCATCCTTTGTTCAATAAACTTCGTGAACAAAGCCGGGCTGGCCTGATTTTATTTTCTAGCGGGACCAGCGGACAGCCTAAGGCCATGGTGCAGGATTTTACCACCTTGCTGGCTACGTATGACTCGCGCCATCCGAGCCGGTTACCGCTCCTGGCACTTCTGGGGTTTGATCACATCGGAGGGATTAACACCTTACTTGGGGCTCTGGCGTCGGGGGCGATGTTGGTCATTCCGGAAAATCGATCAGCCCAAGCCGTCGCCGCGGCGATTGCGGCTCATCGCGTTGGGGTGCTTCCGGCTTCGCCGACTTTCTTGAATCTCTTGCTCGCTTCCGGCGAAGCCCAAGCCTGTGACCTAAGTTCATTGCGGGTCATCACCTACGGCACCGAGCCGATGCCAGAAACTTTGCTTGGACGTTTGAGGCAGGCGTTCCCTCAGGCTCGATTTATCCAGACCTTCGGTACCAGCGAGACCGGGATAGCTCGCACGGAAAGCCCCGAAGCAGGCTCCACCTTTTTCCGTTTCTCAGACAGCGGCTTGAAATGGAAAATCATCGATGAGGAACTATGGCTCCAAAGCCGGACCCAGATCGGCGGCTACCTTAACGCCAATAGTGAACGCTTTACGGAAGATGGCTGGTTCCGCACCGGCGATAAGGCCGAACTCGGGCCGAATGGTACATTACGGATTTCAGGTCGGGTGGGGGAGATGATCAATGTCGGCGGCGAAAAACTCATGCCTACGGAAGTCGAATCGGTCATTCTCGGTATCGATGGCGTGACCGAATGCCGGGTTTTCGGAGAAAACCATGCGCTCACCGGACAGACCGTCGCCGTGGATGTCGTGGCAAGCGGAAATCCAGATCAGGAAAGCCTTCGCGCCAAAATCCGCACGATTTGCCGCACGAAACTTGCACGATATAAAGTCCCTACGCGGGTTAATTTCGTTAGTAGCGTCAGCGGAGAGCGAATGAAAAAGCTATGCAAAATAAGTACATAACTCAAAAAAGGCCGATTCTATAATGCGAAATCCACAAATCTACACGGGCATGAATCATGGCGATTTACATCTAGGATATAAGTGTCTAAAGGTAGCTGGATGGTTCACTGCATTAATGATTGCGACGGCTTTTAGTGGCTATGCGGTGGTCATGATGCCGGCCGTTGTCATTATCACCATAATATTCAGTCGGGAGGCGGATTATTTCGGGCTGATGCTGTGCCTCTTGTTGCCTATTAGTTTTAGTTGGGCATATCAGATTGTACAAGTTCCCGAGATCGTCCTGGCCACGCGCTTGCTGTTGTTGGTGTCAGTCAGCCTAGTTTATTTCAAGTCACGTCGATTGGATTTCGAGTATAAGACACCCGCAATCTTCTTTGGATTGTTCGTAATCTGTGTCGGGGTTAGTTCATACCAATATTCAATGTTCGTCATGGTTTCCGAGACCAAGTTATTTTTTGTTGGAATCTTTATTGGGGGTTTGCTTTTAACGGCCCGTTCTTCGACCGGCTTCCCCAATGTTACATTCAGCGTTATCGCTGTCATCGGGTTAATGTCACTTTATTATTATCTGGTTGCGCCAGAAATCGGCTACGCTTTCGTCATGGATCCGAACTCAGGAGCATCGATTTCCGGAAGGTTTTCAGGTATCATGAATCACCCGCAATTATTGGCCGGGATTCTGGCGGTCAATCTGCCGCTGATGATATATGCGTTTACGAGCAAGACCGGGCTGGTCTCCCGATTTGCCTTAGGGGCATTCATTGCTTCGTTACTTTTGATAGCAATCTCCTCAAGTCGCACCGGCTTACTGGCGGCAATGGTCAGCTGTGTTAGCGCGCTATATTATTATAACAAGCACGCGACCAATCTGGTGATAAAAATGCGTGTGAAGATGCTCGCAATGGGGCTTTTAGTGGTCTCGGTTGTCGCGTTAGCGGTAGCGTCGGATCAGGTAAAAATGTTTATTTTTAAGACGGATAATCTCGAGCGAGGATTCAGCCTTAGCGGCCGCGATGAAATTATATATGCTTCTTGGCAGGGTTTCTTGGCCAGCCCGGCTTTCGGTAATGGTTTTCAGGTGCCTTCGGATTTCACCGAACACGGCGCTGCGGGGTTCGGTTTATCTTCGGACGCAACCTCGGTAGAAAAGTGTTTTTTTCTCACGATGCTGCTCGAAGAAGTCGGCCTAATCGGTACAGCGCTATTTCTCTGCATGATAGGCGCACTAATTTCGCATTGGCACCGAAAAGGGAGTTACGTCTCCATCGCCGCCATGTTCTCCTTTTTGACAATCAATACTGGTGAATCTTGCATCCTTTCACCTTCATCAATCGGCGGACTTTGTTGGTTATCGATTTTCGCCGTCCATAAACTCCGGCCTTCCGAGCAGCCTGCGCGCCCATGATTTTAATCGATGCCGTCTATGTCAATACGGGCGGGGGAAAGGCACTATTGCAGGAATTGCTAAGCTTTTTGCGCGGCAAAGGGAAGTTCACATTGCTTTGCGATCCACGTTTGGAGGGCGTAGATACCGCCGGCTATGATGTCGTTATCATCGCTCCTCGTGAACTTGCGCGGGGGAATTTTTATAGACGCCACCGGCATCTTCTTCATCGCGTATTTTGTTTTGGCAACGTGCCACCGCCTTTTCGGCTGGAAGCGGAAGTAGCAGTCTACTTTCACAATGTCCTCTTATGCAGCGAGTTTAAAAACGCCACCTTTCGAGAAAAAATCGGCGGAATTCTCAAGATGGCCTACATCCGATGGATGCGAAAAAACGCCGACGTCTTCCTCGTTCAGACAAAATTAGTTAAATCAGCATTAAGACATGATCTCGGCTCAGGCGTACAGATATGCGAACTGCCCTTTTATCCTAATTGTCGGGACGGTTTGGCCTCAAGGGAAGAGGCTGAGGGTAAGTGGCAGCGCTACGCTTATGTTAGTAATGGGTATCCACATAAGAACCACGCCCGTTTGATCGCGGCCTGGGAAATGCTGGCAAAGAATAAAATCTATCCGGAATTACACCTGACCTTATATGGCGAATGGGGAAGTCTCTATGAGCAAATCAAAAAAGTCCAAGCCAACGGCGCGCGCATCACGAACCACGGGTTTACAGACTCACGACGGCTTTATGAGATGTGCGGATATCAGATTTATCCTTCTCAAATCGAAAGTTTTGGCTTAGGATTAGTGGAAGCAGCCGAAGCAGGTTGTGCGGTCATCGCCTCAGACCTCCCTTATGTGCATGCGGCGATTGTGCCTTTCAGCGTATTTGACCCACGGACATCCGAGTCCATTTATCAGGCAGTCGTCGCGACCCATGGCATGTCGGCGCCCCCGTCAAAGATTGTCGCCGCGAATGAGATTAGCCGGGTAGTGCAATGGCTGTCTTCCGAAAGCAACATCAAGGGGCATGTGCCCTGTGAGGCACTGATTAATAAGACTGGTCCTTTAATCTAAATGCTATCCCCCCTTTCTCATATCCGTATCGCTGGATTAGCCGTATCCACGGGATCCGTTACGCGCGACTTTATCGCCGACGGGCTGGCTCTGGGCCTTGAGCGTACGCAGCTGGAGAGAATCTCCCAGACCGTGGGACTCAATGAGCGCAAGGTGACCGCACCATGGATCACGGCTTTGGACCTATGCGAAGATGCGGCCCACCGCTTGCTGGATGAAATGGGTATTGATGCGTCGGCTATCGATGCGGTGATTTTCGTCACGCAAACTCCAGATCACAGCCAGCCGAATAATTCCTCCCTCCTGCATGGCCGGCTGAGGCTGAGCAAATCGGCCGCTGCTTTTGATCTCGCGATGGGTTGTTCCGGTTGGGTCTATGGACTCCATCAGGCGGCCTTGCTCTGCGCCCATGGCGGTGCCGCTCGCGTCTTGCTCTGTGCGGGCGATACTTTGAGTCGTCTGACCAATCCCTTGGATCGCGCAACCGATCCACTTTTCGGCGACGCCGGCTCCGCTACCCTCATTGAGAAAACCGGTCATGCGCCCGCGATGCATTTCAACTTAGAAGCTGATGGGCGCGGTGCAAAGTCGATTTGCGTACCGGCGGGCGGGGCTCGGCTGCCTGCATCGCCTTTGACAAAGCAGGAAATAAAAGATGCGGAAGGAAATATCCATCATGCGGAAAATCTTCAGATGAACGGCAGCGATGTCTTCAATTTCACCCTGCGTGAGGTTCCGGGTTCGGTAGCTTCGGTCTTAAAGATGGCAGGTTGGGCGCCCGCGCAAGCCGACGCACTCATTCTCCATCAAGCAAACCGCTTCATGGTTTCGACAATTGGAAAGAAGTGTGACTTCGCCCCGGAAAAAACTCCGATGGATAGCGTGGAAAAGTTCGGTAACCAGAGTTCGGCTTCCATTCCATGTACGCTGATCCATGCCCTGGGGGTGCCGCTCCAAGAAAAAACCCTGAAGGTCGTGGCTTGTGGTTATGGCGTAGGGCTGTCTTGGGGCTCCGTTGCACTCGAACTCGGGCCGATAGTCATCGCACCTCTGCAATCCTTCCCCAAACTTTGATGTCCAAATCAGAAGCAGAACGGTGGGCAGCTTTGCAGGCCGATGTTGATGGCCTCACCGGGCCAGGTATCACACCGGAGACGCCGCTCGAAACCCTACCCCAATGGGATTCGCTGGCGATTCTCTTGGTAATCACACATTTCGAGCAGGCGCATGGCATTGTCCTTTCGGGTCAGCAAATACGTGCCTGTAAGACGGGCCGAGAACTCCTCCAACTTATCCCCCGCTAATCCATGAAAGACTTATATATAGTTGGAGCGGGAGGATTTGGCAGAGAAGTCCATGCATGGGTTATGCAACATCCCGATCAAGGAATAGAATGGAAATTCGTTGGTTTTCTTGATGATAATCCGAAGGCCTTGGAAACTTTTGGAAATTTTGCGTCTATATTTCCGATTTCCTTGCACAAGCCTTCACAAGATAGTCTTTATCTCTGTGGCTTGGCGATTCCGGCCATAAAAGAGAAATTACTCACCCCACTGCTTTCGTCTGGGGCGAAGTTCATCAATTTCATTCACCCTAGCGCCATTATCGGAGAGAGAATTAAGTTCGGCACGGGTTGTGTGGTATGTCCCGGCACAATCATCTCGGCTGACGTCGCCATAGGCGATTTTGTCGTCTTAAACTTACGGTCAACCATCGGGCATGATGCGACCATCGGATCTTGGTCCACGGCGAGTGCGCATTGCGATATCACCGGAAATGTGATCGTCGAAAAAAAAGTGTTTATGGGAAGTCGGGCGAGCGTCATCCCCGGTAGGACTGTTGGAGAGGGCGCTAAGATTGGGGCGGGCGCCGTCGTTTTCTCCAACGTCCCTCCGAACGTAACCGTCGTCGGTAATCCGGCCCGGATTCTCTAAAGTGCGCAAAGGACTGCTTATTGTCGGAACCTTATGCCTCGTCGGGCTCATCGCCCTCGTGGTCGCTTCGGAGTTTTTTTCCCACCCCCCCCGGCGCTTCACCGGTAAGCTCAAGGAAATTTTGCCGCAAGAAGCCGGCGGTTGGGTGCGTCGTGATATTCCCATCGGGGCTTCGTCGGCTTCAGCCGCCAGTGTCCAAGGAATTTTAAATTTCAGCCAAGCCGTCCAAGCCGAATACAGTAAAGGAAGTAAGCGAATTTTAATTTATGTTGCTTACTGGGAGCCCGGTAAAGTTTCGGTCGTCGATGCTGGCTCGCATAATCCTGATTCCTGTTGGGTGAATAATGGCTGTGTGCGGACGGCGCGGCAATTTGCCGTGGCCGGCCAGGTCGCTGGCCGTGCCATGATCCCTTACGAGTATGGTCAATATTTGGTACCCCAGGCTGGGCAGCAAAATGTCGCCTTTTGGCATCTCGTGAACGGCGAACCTAATCGGTATGAAGCCCAGGCGGCGGGATGGAGAGATGGATTAATCGGCCGCCTTGAACGCCTGCCATTGCTTTGGAAAGATATTCGGCAATATGGGATTAATCAAAAAAATGAGCAGATGTTTATTCGAATGAGCAGCAGTATGAGTATTACAGAAATTTTGAATGATGCAGAAGTCTCTGGGCTAATCGTGAAAATGAATCGATTAGGAATCTTTACGGACGAACATTGGAAGTAATAAATAACGCGCTATGAAAATAGACATCGAAACAATATACCAAAACTTACCGTCCTTTGCGCAGCAAATCGCTATGGATTTGCGCGGGAAAAATTTACGCAATAGTAGGTATGGTGAGCTGTTCAAGCGAACCCTAAAGGCGACCATCGCGCGTAGCGCTTTCACAAAGGGTCAACTGGACGATTATCGGACGATGATGTTATCGTCGCACCTAAAGTATGCTCGACACAGCCCGTTTTGGTCGGACAAATTCTCGGCTTACTCCGTCGACCCTAATGCGTCCGATCCGTTTGCTGAGTTGGCTAAGTTGCCGATATTGACAAAGGCTGAGGTGAGACAGAATTTGGCACGCATCTCCAATCCTTTGATCGCCCAAGACGGCCTCCTCAGGACGCATACCGGCGGCAGCACAGGCAGCGGACTGGTCTTCCATGAGACGCCAGAGTCCGAGGCCCAGCGGTGGGCCACATGGTGGCGGTATAGGCTTAATCTTGGCATCAGCCAGGAAATGACCTGCGGTCATTTCGGTGGGCGATGCTTAATTCCGCTGACGAGGGTTGACCCGCCATTTTGGCGGGTTAGCAAGCATACTAAGCAAATCATTTTCAGTACGCAACATCTCCGGCGAGAAACCATCCAATCGTATGTGGGTAAGGTCGAGAAGATGGGACTGAAGTGGATTCACGGATATCCTTCCGGCATCAGCCTGATGGCTACATGGATGCTTGAACAAAAAATTCCCCCTCCGGCAGGATTACGTATTATCACTACGGGATCAGAAAATCTGACCAAGCAGGTCAAGGAAAGGATAAAGGAAGCTTTCGGCGTTCCCGTTTATCAGCATTATGGCATGTCGGAATCGGTGGCTAATTTTTCCGAAACCAGAGACGGAAAAATAATGGTCGACGAAGACTTTGCCGCCACTGAATTTATCCCTATAGCTGACAACGCCCACGAGATTATCGGTACTAATTGGCACAATCCAGCCTTCCCGCTTTTCCGTTACGCCCCGGGTGACAGTTGTGAGCTTATTCAGGCCCCCGCGGGTGAGGCGATGGTGCGACAAGTCGGTTCAATCAATGGCCGGCAACAAGATTTCGTGGTACTAAAAAACGGCACCATGGTCGGTGCGGCCGCCTTGTCCCTTATTTTTGCGGACGCACCGAATGTTGTCGAAGCACAATTCATCCAAAATGCTCCCGGCAAAGTTGAGATCAGAATCGTGAAAGGTTCCGGTTTCGGTCCGGAAGATGAGTCGGCCATGGCGAATCAACTTTGGCGCCGCTTCGGGTTGTTATGTGATTATCGAATTGAGTGCGTAGATAAATTACCCCGTACGGTTAACGGCAAGCTACGCTTGGTCGTCGCGGAAACTCCAACTCCCACCCTCTAAGATCATGTGCGGAATATTTGGGGCCATTGGCCCAGACGCCGAATCATTGGCAAGAAAGGCGACAGCATCGCTCGCGCATCGCGGCCCCGACGGTTCCGGAAGTTTTTTTGCGCCTGAAGCCCGATTAGGCCTGGCCCAGACTCGACTAGCCATTCAAGACCTAAGCGTTACGGCCACGCAGCCGATGACCGATCTCGCTGGACTTGCGACGGTTGTCTTTAACGGCGAAATCTATAATTTTCGCGAACTGCGTGAGCAATTGGCTTCCGGCTACGAATTTCGTTCCAGCGGTGACACCGAAGTCATTCTGGCCGCATACCTTCGTTGGGGTGATGATATGCTGGGTAAGCTCAACGGCATTTTCGCTTTAGCCATCTATGATCATCGGCAGCGCTCGATTTTGCTCGCCCGCGATGGCTTGGGCGTAAAGCCATTATACCTTTTGCAGACAAAGAGCCACTTTGCCTTCGCCTCTGAAATCAAAGCCTTACTTCATGTCCCGGATTTTGACCGGAGTCTAGATCTCCAGGGTATTTCGCAATACCTGACTTATTTATACAGCCCCGGCCAATGTACCCCCTTTAAGTTTGTCCAAAAATTTTTACCGGGGCACGGCGCCCGGATTTTAGACGGAAAGATAATCCGCGAGTGGTGCTTTTATAATCTCCCTTATAATCAAGAGCCCTTGCCTTTCACCGTCCAGGGGGCGGCGGAGGAGCTCAGAAGCCGGCTCGATGTCGCCGTCGAGCGGCAAATGATTTCCGATGCACCTATTGGGGCCTTCTTATCCGGCGGATTGGATTCCAGCGCCATATGCGCGTTAGCCCAGAGGAAGCTCGGCTCAAATCAACTGGATTGCTTTACGATTGATGTTCAGTCCTCTGCTGGCTCCAATGAAGGCTTCGTCGATGACCTTCCTTTTGCACGTTTAGCAGCCAAGAGGCTGGGGTTAAATTTACATGTCGCCGAAGTCTCCCAAGATAAGTTGCTCGACCTGGAAAAACTTGTCTGGAGTCTGGACGAGCCTCAGGCTGACCCAGCAGCGCTCAGTAATTTTTATATCTGCCAGTTCGCCAAGCAACTAGGCATCAAGGTACTGCTTTCCGGCGCCGGCGGAGATGATATTTTTACCGGCTACCGACGGCATCAGGCTTTAGTTCTTGAACATTATTGGAAGTGGTTGCCGGCTTCTGTCAAAAAATCCCTTGCCTATCTTTCGGGGCACGCCCCTCCGGCCACGGCTTGGGGCCGACGGCTCCAAAAAGCATTCCGTCAGGCAGCCCTGTCGCCGCAGGAACGCATGGTCGGTTATTTCCAATGGCTAGATCAGGATCGACTTCAATGCCTTTGGTCTAAGGAAATAAAAGCGGCTAATAGCCTCCCGGATCCAAGTGCGCCTTTGGTCGAAGCCCTGCAGGGTCTGCCAGCCGGAACTCTGGAGATAAATAAGATGCTTTACCTTGATGCAAAATATTTTCTAACCGACCATAATCTTAATTATACCGATAAAATGTCGATGGCGGCAGGCGTCGAAGTGCGAGTGCCTTTTTTGGATCGCGACCTGATTGATTTTGCGACTCGGCTGCCCGTGGACTACAAGCAGCATGGGCAGGTAGGAAAGTGGATTTTTAGGAAGTCGATGGAGGATATTTTGCCGAAAGAAATCATTTATCGGCCGAAGACCGGTTTCGGCATCCCCTTGCGAGGTTGGATGATGGCCAAAGATAATCGGATAGAATCAGACTATCTGAGCCGAGAATCCCTCACCCGGCGAGGGATCTTTGATCCGGATGCGGTGCATAAACTGATCGCCGATAATCGTACCGGGCACGTCGACGCCAGTTATGTAATCCTTGCCTTAGCTTGTGTGGAAATCTGGTGCCGGCAATTCATAGACACGAAACCAATCTAATTCAGTTTTCTAAATGAGAAGAAACTCATCATCACCGGCGGCTCAATTGAGCAGAAAAGAAAAGTTAGTTGATCGGTTGAATAGTTGGCCAGATTGATATAACTTTAGTTGACCAAGAAATATCAAAGGTAGGGTCGGCACTGCGTGCCGACCTAATTGGCTTCGAGGGAGAAACAGCACCACGTGCTGTCAATGAACCCATTTTCAGGTAACGGCTATCGGGAACCAAGTTCGGGTGTTTGGGTTCTGGTGCAGGTAAGGGTTAGCACATAACCACCCCAGCCATACAACTGGTCCCCCTTGGTGATTAGTACTTTGTCTTGAGGCAGGGTCGGCACTGCGTGCCGACCTAGGATGCAATTTTAGGTCCCGGGTCTCGGCAATCGGGAACCAAGTTCAGGTGTTCGGGTTCGGGTGCAGGTACGGGTCAGAATCTAAAAGTGCAAAAGTGCAACCCGCCTTCGGCTTGTGCAAAAGGGAGAGGCAACTAAAGCTCACCATCTTTTCCGACTAGGTACTTCAGGGCGGGTGGCCTCGAGATGAGACATCATGGCTTGAATCTGAGATGAACACTTAACGCACAGGGGTTTAATAGTCTCATATTTAGCCAAAGGTATATGGCCGATCTTGGCCGAGACGTACATCAGCGTACGCACTTCTCCGCAAGAGCCCTTGGCTCGGCGTAGCATGTCATAGAAAGTCCGGTCAGAGCGGCTCTCAAATCCCTCGGAGATATTGCACATGATAGAAACAGAAGCGCGCTGTACCTAATCTTTAAGCGCCCAGTCCTTGGAGCCAGGGCCTTCTTTAGTAACCCGTAGGCCAGCACGACAATGGCCTCTGCGGTCTTCCAGGCCTCAATTTCTTCAAATTTGGTAAAGGATGCCATGCCGCAGCATTGTCGCTTGCTGCCGAACCATCAAGACGCGCAG
>CAILOT010000206.1:0-11263 GCA_903835965.1 uncultured Opitutia bacterium | reverse complement strand
TGGGCATGGGGATGCGGCCAAAAGTGCAAAGGTGCAAATGCGGCGGAGCCGCGTGCAATGAAGGCAATCGTTTCGGGGGGTGGGGGATTGGCTGGAGGCATGAGGGTTGGCTGACCGCACCCAGTCAGCCGCGGTTGAGCGAGGGCGCTCAACCCTACCCGATGCAACTACTCTCAGGTCCCAGGTCTCAGCGATCGGGATCCAGGTTCAGGTGATCGGGTTCAGGTACGGGTTCAGGAAATTTCCTGCGTCTGGTTCTGCCCTCTAGGCATCGAAACCTGTCCCTTCTCTCGAGAACAGGTGCCGGAGGGGATTTGCTTTTTAAGGGTTAGCCCTTAGATTGCGGGCATGAACCTCCGCCGAAGCCTGATCGCTTATTTCATCTTCGTGTTAATCGCCATGACTTGGGTTTCGTGGCATGCGTGCGTCGCACCTTCGCTGAGTTCGTTATCAGCTTATTACGGAAAAGGCCTGAACGTCTTCGGCGGCTACGTCACCGTGTGCAGTGAGCCGTGGGGCTTGGCCACGATGTTCGACGCCTATTTCGGCTTCATGGCCTTCTGGCTATACGTTGCCTGGCGCGAACCTACCATTCTCCCTCGCCTCGTTTGGTTCGTGGCCGTGATGACCCTCGGTAATTTCGCCATCGCTGCTTATGCCCTGATTTGTCTCTTTACGGCAAAAGGCGAGACTGGCATTGGGAAAATCTTCTTCGCGCGTAAGGTCTTATCGAATGGGACGCGTCTCTGATTGGCTTCGCCGCAAAGTCCGTGATCCGCTGCTGGCGGAATTACGTCAAGGCGCGACGCCGGAAAGCGTGGCCGCCGCGGTATCCGTCAGCCTAGCCATCGCCATCAACCCCATCATCGGGACGACCACGATTGGATGCATCATCGCCGGACGGCTCTTCCGGTTGAACCACGTCGTGATGCAGATCATCAACCACGTCAGCTACCCTATTCAAATCCTGCTCATCGTACCTTTCGTGCGGCTGGGCGAGACCGTGACCGGGTCGAGGCACATTCACCTCACCCCGCAGGCGATCATCGATGAGTTCAACCTCTCGTTCGGGGATTTCATGGAAAAATTCTGGATGGCTTACGTGCACGGTATTATCGGCTGGCTGATTGTTGTGCCGGCGGCCGCGTGGATACTTAATTTCTTCCTGCGCTGGACCTTCCGGCGCCTCATGAACAAAAAACTCCCATGACCCCGCTCTTCGATCTCGGCTTCGACTTCTTGGCGCTCTTGGCGGCAGCCTGCGTCTATTTCTTCCTTTGCTGGCTGATTGCTCGTAAAATTGATAATTGGTCGATCGTAGATGTCGCCTGGTCTTACGGCTTCGCGCTGGTCGGGCTGAAGCTGCTTTACGTGCATTTTTACGACAAGCCGCTGGGCGGACAGGGCCTGCTCATGACCTTGGCGACGATTGCGTGGAGCCTCCGACTCGGCACCCACCTGGCGTTGCGCGTGTTGGGCCATCTGGATAAGGAAGACGGGCGTTATCTCCAGATGCGAGCCGAAGCCGGGGCGCGGATGCCTTGGCAGATGGCATATTTTTATTTCCTGCAAGCCGTCGCGCTCGCCTTGCTCTGCCTCCCGTTGCTGTCCTCGAGTCCCTATGCCGCGACGAGCCCCATCCGCCCCGTCCACTGGATCGGGCTGGGCATCGTCGCTTTGGCACTTGTCATCGAAGGCGTGGCGGACGCGCAGCTCGCCGCCTTCAAGAAGGACGTCACCCAGAAAGGGCAAGTTTGCGAACGCGGCCTCTGGGCCTGGAGCCGTCATCCAAATTATTTCGGAGAATGGCTGGTGTGGGTCGGGTTTGTCCTGATGAGTTATAATGCCACCTATCGCGGCATCCCGGGGTTGGCGTGCGCGCTCATCATGTATCATCTGCTCACGCGCGTTACCGGCGTGGCCTTGACCGAACGGCAATTGGTTGCGTCGAAGGGCGACGCCTACGTCGACTACCAGCGACGCGTCTCGGCATTCTGGCCGCGGCCCCCGCGCCCGTAAGTACGCATTTGCCACCGAGCGACGGCGAGGTTTGCTGAACGCATGCAGACCTTTGAAGAGAATGGCGTACCCATGGAACGCTGGCGCGTCGGGGCTTCAACTTATGAGACTTGCCTGACCCGGGGTGCGCGACTGCTGCGCTGGAAACTCAACGTCCCCTCGGGGCACCGCGAAGTACTTCATTGGCCAGAAGGCGCGCCGATGGCACTCGATAAGATCGGTGCCGTGCGCGGTGGTAACCCGATCCTCTTTCCTTTCATGGGGAGAAATTATGCCGACGGCGAGAAGTTGGCCTGGAAGGCAGCGGATGGCGTCAAGCGGCCTATGCCGCAGCACGGTTTCGCGCGGGACTCGGCTTTCGAGATCATCGAATCGGGCCCTAAACACGCGGTCTTGCGCATGATCCAAGACGAACGTGGCCGGGCGTGCTACCCGTTCCTTTATGACTTCCGGATCCGCTTCGACTTCCTCGAACTCTTCTTGCGCATCTCTTTTGAATTCGAGAACCGAGATACCAAACCATTACCTTGGTGTGCGGGACATCATTTCTACTTCACGCTCCCTTGGCATCCCGGGCTGAGCCGACGGGATTACGTCATCAAAATTCCGTCCAAGAAACAGTGGCGCCATGCGGCGGACGGCAAACTCGTGCCCTTCGCGGAATTCAAAGGCGCGACGGAAATCGGCTTCGATAACCCGCACCTCTCGGACTGCATCTTCACGAACCTAAAATCCGCCACCCTCACCTTCGGTCCGAAGTCGGGCGAAGAAGACATCACCGTCAAAGTCGGCGAAGAACCGATCCCGGGGAGCTGGGCGGCAGTCGTGACGTGGACCCCTGACCCTGAGGCACCGTTCTACTGCGTCGAACCTTGGATGGGCCCGCCGAACAGCCCTGAACATAAGAACGGGCTCCGTTTTGCGGAGCCCGGTCAGGTCGACACCTTCGTCACCGAAGTGTCTTTAATGTAAGGCGGTCGCCTTACTTGTTACCGGCGTTCTTGATGGGCAAGCGGCCCTTGGACTTAGCCGGGGTCGACGTGGTCTTCTTAGCGGCCGGAGCGGCTTCAGGAGCCGGGGTCGCCACCGAGGTCACCGGGGTGAGGCCGGCGGCTGGGACAATACCATTGTCGATGCCACCGTCGGTGACTGCGCTTGGTCCTTTTTTAGGACCCATGCAACCGACGACAGAGAAGGAAAGGAGGGAGAGAACGAACAGATTGCGTACCATGGCAGTGGAGTTAGATTACGGGGACTCTACCGAGCATGACCCAACGCACAAGCGCAGATTCTGGCCCGCTGACCCTATTCGTCTGCACCGGCAATTTCTATCGGAGCCGCCATGCGGAGGCCTTTTTTAACTGGCATGCCGCCAAATTAGACCTGCCCCATCGGGCTTTTTCCCGCGGCTTACTCACCTCCTTGGTCGCCGATGAGCCCACCCTAATCTCGCGCGACACCCAACGCCGGATGGGGGAGTTAGGCATCCCGATGCACCTGACGGGGGCGGCCCCGACCCAGCTTCGACGCCGAGATCTGGAGCAGGCCCAACGCACCATCGCCCTGAAACGCGATGAGCACTATGCCATGATGTTGGAATCTCACCCCGAGTGGGCGGATCGCATCGATTATTGGGCGGTGCACGACATCGATTGCGCGCACCCCGACGACGCCCTGCCCCAGATCGAAAAACAAGTTCTCGAGCTGGTGCAGAAACTCCGCAAGTAAACGGAACTACTTAGGCGGCGGAACCGGCGTCGGCCCGACGCAAAGTTTCGAGGTAGTTCGCAGCCTGATTCAACAAGCCACGCAGTTCGGACAAAGTTTCGTGGCCGACTTCGGCCTTGGTAGCGGCGGCTTCTTTCAAGGATTCGGCGCGGGTGGCTAATTCCTTGGCGAGCTCATGGGCGGCGGCGATCGTCTTGGCCTTTAACTCACGGGTACGGGCGTCCAGGCGAGCGGCCAAGGAATCGATATCGCGACCGAGCGTAAGACTCTTTTCTTTCAGCTCGGCGGCCATGATGCGCGTATCAGGCACGCGGCGGAGGTCTTCGGTGAGGCCGAGCTTGGAGAGCGTCCAGATGATCCACTTCGTCGGATCGAACTGCCAGGCTTTCACACCGTTACGATAGTCGTGCTGAAACTCGTGGTGATAGTTATGGTAGCCTTCACCAAACGTAAGCAACGCAACGGCGCCACTGTCGCGAGCGCTGTGGGAAGTCGAGTAAGGCTGGCGTCCGACCATGTGGCAGAGCGAATTGATGCAGAAAGTACCCTGCTGGACGATCACCGTGCGAAGCAGACCGGCGATGAGGAAGGCAGCCAGCGCGGTCATGCCGGGATTGGTATAACCGTTAAAGACGGCGAAGCCGTAACCCAAGACGGCGGGCATCACAAAGCCGACGAAAGCACCGATCCATTGCACGTAGCGGTGTTGCCACATCACGAGGGGATCGGCCTCGAGATCCTTGACGTTATTGACGGGCGTCGGCGGCTTTAGACGGAACAAAAGCCAGCCGATATGGGCGTAAAAGAAGCCTTTGGAGATGTCGTACGGGTCTTCATCTTCATCCACATGTTTATGGTGGATTCGGTGGTCGGCGGACCAATCGTGGGCCGAATTCTCGAAGGAAGCGGCCCCAAAAAGCAGCACGAACAGCTTAACCGGCCATTTGGCCTTAAAGGAAAGGTGGGAGAAAAGACGGTGGTAGCCCAAGGTGATACCGAAGCCCGTGGCATAATAGTAGAAGATGAACAGCGCCCAGACGAAGCCCCAGCCGTGCACCTTATTAACGGCATCGACCGGCAGGTGATACTGCGTCCAGAGGAACCAAGGCACCACGGTCAGGGAGAGTAAGGCCGTCCCGATTAAGAAAATGGAAGTGACCCACTCGATGCGGTAGATTGGGAAGTTTTTGAACTTCATATCGGCGCAGTTTGAGCCCGCCGAGTGCCGTGGCGAGTGCAAATCACCCATCGAAAACGGCACTTATCCGTAACGAATCGCCGATGCTTAAGACGAAAAACGTGTCGAAAATGTGTTTTTCAAAAAATTAACCCGCTTAATTTGCTTTTTTAATCCGCATTACGCCGGCGACCTAACGTGTTCTTAACCGCTAATACTCGAACCGGCTCGCGCGTCTTAATCCAAACATCGCGTTCTTTTAAAAGCTTGGTCGGCAAACTCTGGCAAGCATCGCCGAAGGAAGTGAGCGGGAGACGCTGACCCTTGGGGGAACTATTAAAACCTGTGGCCGTCTCGGCGATTTTGGCGGCGACTTCGCGCGGATCGTCGTCTTCCAATAATTGCACCACCCAGCCCGTCAGGTCCTTAGGCAGGCCCTCTTCCGGCTCGCTGACTAGGACCATGAATTGCTTCTTGGCGGGCTTCTCCCTTTCGACGGCGTCTTCGGCGGCGGCTTCGCGGATCTGATTAAGGATCGCGGCCGCGACCCGCACGTCGACGCCGTTTTCTTTAAGTACGCGTTGCACTAAATCGATATCTACCTTGGCCATAGACCGACAGGAGAAGCCAAGGGGCCAACGGAGGGAAGGCGGAGTTATTCGCAACACCGTCCGGACGGCGTCGCAAGGGACAGGGGGAGGTTATCAAGGCAGGGGCAGCACCGCGTGCTGCCCTAGCTAGGGCTGACCGCCCCAGTCAGCCACGGTTGAGCAAGGGTGCTCAACCCTACCTTAGATAACAAGGGACAGGTTTCGATGCCTAGGGGCAGACACAGTCGCAGGAATAAATATCCCAGCCAATCAACCTGTCTCCTTCCTGCTGCCTCCCGTGCCAACTTGCCAACTGATCAACTGGTCAACTAATGGTTCATGTACCCTCTGATTCACCGAGCCTCTATCTTGCCACCCGGCCGGCTTTATCTTCTGATTTCTCTTTTAGATGCCAGAGCACACCAAAGTCATGGGCAAAGAATGGGCCGACGCGCGCCGTCAGGCCTCCATCGATCAGCTACGCACGACCGTCGCCCCCTTGCTGGTTGGACAGGCTACTTTCACTTTTGAGCTCGGGTGCGGGCACGGACATTGGCTGGCAGCTTATGCGGCCAAGCACCCTGAGGAGTTTTGCCTGGGGATCGACCTCATCACCTTACGGGTGGAAAAATCGCTGCGTAAACAGTCGCTAGGCAAGATCGCAAACATCGCTTTCCTGAAAGCAGAAGCGACGGAATTTCTCGAAGCCCTGCCGGCCGGATGTACTTTAGGTAAGATTTTCATCCTCTATCCCGATCCGTGGCCGAAAAAGAAACATCACAAGCATCGCTTTATTTCGCCGGAGAATCTTAGCCTTTTGGCCCAGCACGCCTTGCCTGGGACGCGACTTCATTTCCGGACCGACCACGCTGATTATCATGCCTGGACGCTGGAACATCTCGCTGCCGATCCGCATTGGAAATCATCGCGGATGAAGCTTGGCCCTTCGAACAAATGACCTTTTTCGAAGAGCGAACAAAATTGAAACGCGACATCATCGCTGTGCGCGTTGCATAAACTTCGTCAATTAGCCGCTCGTTAAGTACTTCAGTTACAGGGGTTAACTGCGTCTAATGCTTTCCCTTGCCTTGCTGACTTTCAATCCTACTCATATAGGCCGTGAAGTCATTCCGCCATACGCGCATCACGTTTACCATCGGCCCCGCGACCGAATCCGAAGCTCAGCTTGAGGCCATCATCACGGCCGGAGCTGACGTTGTGCGATTGAACATGGCGCATGCGGATCACGCATGGGTGCGTAAGACCGTCGAGCGCGTCCGTAAGGTCAGTCTCAAGATGAAAAAGGAATTGGCGGTCATGATGGACATCAAAGGCCCAGAGATTCGGACCGGCGCCCGCACGGAATCCGTCCAGCTCAGCACCGGGCAAACCGTTGATGTGACCGGTTCAGATGCGGCCAAGGCTGAAGGCGACATCCTGGTGATCCCCACCAACTACCCGAAGATGATCGTTGCCGTACCTGTGGGCGGTATCGTCCTCGTGGATAACGGCCTGATCCAGCTGCGCGTGCTTGAACAACGCATCGACCGGTTGCGCTGCAAAGTCGAGCAACCCGGCCCGCTCGGGAGCCGTCGTCATATCAATCTCCCAGGCGTCAAGGTCGACCTCCCTGCCCTCACGGACAAAGACCTTGCCGACATCGCCGTCGGCTGCGAAGTGGGCGTCGATTTTTACGCCTTATCTTTCGTGCGCGAAGCCGCGGACGTCGACACCCTGCGCCGCGTGCTTTTAGAGCACCACTCCAAAGCTCATATCATTTCGAAGATCGAAGACCAGTCGGCCATCGAGCACCTGGGCTCGATCCTCAACGCCACCGACGCGCTCATGGTGGCGCGTGGCGACCTCGGTATTGAAATTCCTTACGAAACCTTGCCGCTCATCCAGCGCAAAGCCGTCGCCATGGCCATCGCTTGCCGCAAGCCTGTCATCGTCGCGACGCATATGCTGGAATCGATGATTCAAAATCCCGTGCCGACCCGGGCCGAAGTCACGGACGTTTCCAATGCCGTCCTGGAGATGGCAGACTCCGTCATGCTCTCGGGCGAAACGACGACAGGAAAGCACCCTATCCGATGTGTCGAAGTCATGGCCCGCATCGCTTCTACGACGGAAAATGAATTAGCCCGCGAACTTTCCCCCGAACAGCCAAACGAAACGCCGAAGGTGAAATTACTCCGGGCCGCCGCTGGCCTCGCCCAAGACTTGGGGAACACTGGCATCATCGCCTTTACGCGCAACGGTGACGTACCACGGACGCTTTCCTCGCTCCGCGCGGCAGGCTGTCCGATCTATGCCTTTGGCGAAGAAGAACACGTTCATCGCAAGATGGCACTGCTCTGGGGCGTCTCCTCTTTTCAGGTCAAGTTCAGCCCCAAGGCCGAAGACAATATCACCATGGCTTTGATTCGTCTGCGCGATGAAGGCCTCTGCGTGCCCGGACAGGTCCTTGTCATCGTCACCAACGTCATTCTCGGTCCCCAGGTTATCGACAGTGTCCAGTTGCGCGCCGTACCGGCGATTGAAAAGCCGACGGCGTGAAGGGTGGGATAGCACCCCGTGCTGTCCTCGCTGCATGCAGTCTCAGGTCCCAGGTCTCAGCGATCGGGATCCAGGCTCAGGTACGGGTTCAGGAAATTTCCTGCGACTGTGTCTACACCTAGGTATCGAAACCTGCCCCTATCCCTTGTCTCGAGGTAGGGGCGCCACTGCGTGGCGTCCGTAGGCGGACAGAAGTCATTGGCTCTGACAGTTTGCCCACTCATCAATGATCGCCCTGCGAACGGACGCGACGCAGTCGCGCCCCTACCTAGAAAACAAAGTCACCAAGAGGTACCGATGACCGGTTGATGAGCGGGGATATTTTTTAGGTTCGCGGGTCAGGGTAACGGGTGGCGTATCGGGTAGGGTTGAGCGCCCTCGCTCAACCGCGGCTGACCGAGGCGGTCAGCCCTACCACAAGTCAAAGAGACAAAGCAGCGGATGGTAGTCAGAGGCCGGATAATTGGCCGAAGGTATTTATAGTTCGTTCGCCTCAGGGCGAACCCAGGTAGGGGCAAGGCTCTGCCTTTCACTTAAAAAAGCGGCAGCGCGCCGTCGTACCCCTGACTCTTAAATCTGAAAATATCTCCGGGCGAGAGCCTGCGTGCCCGAATCGCCTTCGCCAGCGGTCACGACTTCGCTGTACAATTTCGCAGCAAGTTCAAGCCCAGGCAACTTGATGCCCTGCTCGCGACAGACATCGAGAGATAGACCGATATCTTTGACGAAATGTTTGACGTAAAAACCCGGAGCGAAATCGCCCTTGAGCACACGAGGCGCGAGATTGAGCAGCGCCCAACTGGAAGCACCGCCGCCGGAAATCGAACGTAGCGTGGTCTCAAGATTGAGTCCCGTCGCATGGGCGAAAGCGAGCGCTTCGGACATCGCAATCATACCGGAAGCGATACCAATCTGATTAGCGAGCTTGCACAACTGGCCGGTACCAGGGCCACCTTGGAGCACGACCGTCTTGCCCATTGCGGCAAATAAGGACTGGGCGAAATCATAATCCTTCGGCGCACCACCGACCATGATGGTCAGCGTGCCCTCGCGGGCGCCGCGATCGCCGCCCGAAACTGGAGCATCGAGCGGACCAAAGCCTTTGGCCGAAGCCTCGGCGGCGAGCGAGCGGGCCAGCGCCGGACTTGAAGTTGTCATATCGATCAGTACGCAACCTGGCTTAGCTTTCGACATGAAGCCCTGCGGACCGCGCCAGACCTCTTCGACGTCATTAGGATAACCCACCATCGAAATCGCTGCATCGACACCCATAACCGCTTCGGCCGGCGAGGCAGCCCACTTCGCGCCCAGCGCGAAAAGATCATCGGCCTTAGCCTTGGTGCGGGTGTAGACCGTGACCTCATGGCCCGCCTTGAGCAGGTTCGCGACCATGCTCTTACCCATCACCCCGGTGCCGACGAATGCGATCTTCATGGGTGCAGTAAATGGAGAAAGAGGACTGAGTCGAGGCAGAGGTGGGCGCGGCGTAAGCGCCGCGAGATAAGAGGCAGCGTTAGTTGACCAGTTGACCAGTTGATCGGTTGGCCAGTTGGCCGGAGGGAGGCGAAGAGATCAGGTGAAGACAGTGCAAAGGTGAGCGCGGCGTAAGCGCCGCGAGGGGGCAAGCTGGCACGGGGACACGTGGGCATGGGGCGAGGCAGAGGTGGCCGAAGGTGCAAAGGTGCAAAAGTGGAGGCAATCGTTTCGGGTGGCGGGTGGCGGGAGAGTTGGGATGGAGGCGCATCCCTACCAGAGGCAACGAGGACAGCACGCGGCGCTGCCCCACCCTCGAGACCTCTTGCCCTCGAGCCGCTAATCCCCGAATCTTCCGACATGTCCTCGGCACCCTTAACGGTCAGCGAATTATCTGACATCCTAAAGGGAACGCTGAACCGTATCGGCACGATTGAAGTCGTGGGTGAAATTTCTGGCTACAAACATTACGCATCGGGCCACCATTACTTCTCGATCAAAGATGCCGGCGCGACGTTGGCCTGCGTGCTGCTGAGCTATCAGGCCCGTTGGGTTAAGTTCCCGCTCGGTGACGGCGTCCAAGTCGTGATGAAAGCCAAGGCTGATGTCTATGCTCCGACCGGAAAACTTTCATTGATTGTCGATTCCCTGAAGCCAGCGGGTGAAGGCGACTTATTCCAAAAGTTTAAGGAACTCCAAGCCAAGCTCACAGCCGAAGGCCTTTTTGAAGACGCCTTGAAGCGCCCCTTGCCCGACTTTCCGAAAGTCGTGGCGTTCGTCACCTCGGAGAGCGGTGCGGTCTGGCACGATTTCATCGAAGTCCTGAAGACGCGCGGGTGGAACGGCACCGCCTGGTTGGTGCCCGCCCGCGTCCAAGGCGATACCTGCCCTGGCTCGGTGATCAACGGGCTTAAAGAAGCCAATGCGATCCCAGGGATCGACCTCATCGTTGTCGGCCGAGGCGGAGGTTCGATGGAAGACCTCTGGGGCTTCAACGATGAAGCGCTCGTCCGGGCCGTCCGCGCCAGCAAAGCCCCGGTGATTTCCGCCGTCGGACACCAGACCGATTTCACCCTTTGCGACTTCGTGGCGGACAAGCGGGCCGAAACGCCGACAGCCGCGGCCGAACTCATTGCTTCAGGTCAGACAAAGTTACGCGAGAAACTGAAATTATTGGCGGCCGAATTGGCGCAACATTCGCCCAAGGCAAAATTACAATCGCTCTATCAGGATCTGGACCTGCTCAACGAACGCTTGGATGGGGCGGCGCAAGAAGTCATCGCGGATCATAAACACCATCTCTCCGAACTGGGCAGCGAATTGCATCGCCTCTCGCCCAAGGCCAGACTGGGCGTCACGCGCGAACGCCTGAATCAACTGGGCAAGCGCCTGCAATCGGCGGGCTTTGAATCTGTCCTATCACGTGGCTATGCCATCGTCCGCGACGCCGACGGCGCCGTCATCTCCTCGAGCAAGAGCGTGAGCAGCGGCCGTAAGCTGCGTCTGAAATTTAACGACGGCGAGGCCGGCGCGACGGGAAATTAGGAATCCATCACGAGTTGACCGGTTGACCCGTGGGCCAGTTGGCCGGAGAGAGGCGAAGAGATCAGGTGAAGGCAGTGCAAAGGTGCAACTGCGGCGGAGCCGCGTGCAAAGGTGCAAAAGTGGAGGCAATCGTTTCGGGTGGCGGGTGGCGGGAGAGTTGGGATGGAGGCGC
>CAILOT010000205.1:0-21098 GCA_903835965.1 uncultured Opitutia bacterium | reverse complement strand
CTTTCTTACTTCTTTGGGGCTAAAATCGGCGTTTTGGGCCTAAATGGCTCAGGTAAGTCGACTTTGCTTAAGATCATGGCCGGAGAAGATGCGGACTTCGACGGGACCATCAGTCAGGTTCCCGGGTATACGCTGGGTTATTTGGCGCAGGAGCCACGGCTCGATGAACATCTCACCGTCCATGAATGCGTGATGCAGGCGGCAGCCGCGATGAAAGCCTTGTTGGAAGAATATGACGATACGTTCGTCAAGGTATCCGAGACGGATGACGCCAAGGAACAGGAAAAAATTCTCGCGCGCCAAGGCGAGATCCAGGCGATCCTCGATACGCGCGGCGGCTGGGACCTGGATGCTCGCATCGAAATGGCAATGGAAGCCCTGCGCTGTCCTCCCGCTGAGGCAATCGTGTCCTCGCTTTCCGGCGGCGAGAAGCGCCGCGTGGCTTTATGTCGGCTGCTCCTGATGGAGCCTGATATCCTTTTGTTGGATGAGCCGACCAATCACTTGGACGCCGATACGGTCGCCTGGCTTGAACGCCATTTGCAAAGCTATAAGGGAACGGTCATCGCCATTACGCACGATCGCTACTTCCTTGATAACGTGGCGGGCTGGATTTTGGAGCTCGACCGTGGTCGCGGCATTCCTTGGAAGGGGAATTATTCTTCCTGGCTCGATCAAAAGCGCGCCCGGGTGGAGATGGAAGAAAAGCAATCGGTGGCCCGTTCGCGTTCCATGGAGCGCGAACGAGAGTGGGCTAGTGCCTCGCCTAAGGCGCGTGTCGCGAAGAATAAAGCCCGTATCCGGGCCTACGAACAGATGTTAACCCAGGATCAGAACCTACAGGAAAAGCTCGCGGAAATTTGGATTCCTCCTGGCCCACGTCTTGGCGGTGCGGTCATCGAAGCGCGCGGTCTCATGAAAGCCTATGGCGACCGGGTGCTGATGGAAGAAGTCAATTTCTCGTTACCTGCCGGTGGTATTGTCGGCGTGGTCGGCCCTAATGGCGCCGGCAAGACGACGTTGTTCCGCATGATCACGGGGCAGGAAAAGCCTGATCGCGGAACTTTGACCTTAGGGGATACGGTCAAGCTCGCTTACGTTGATCAGTCGCGCGATTCCTTGCCGGCCGAAGCACCTCTATGGTCGGCGATTTCCGACGGCCAAGATATGGTGCATCTCGGCAAAATCATGGTGCCTGCGCGCGCCTATGCGGCCCGCTTTGGTTTCACGGGTGATGTGCAACAGCGTAAGGTCGGCATCATGTCCGGCGGGGAGCGTAATCGCATCCACCTCGCTCGCCTCATCAAGGCCGGTGCCAATGTATTGTTGCTGGACGAGCCGACCAATGATTTAGACGTGAATACGATCCGCGCCTTGGAAGACGCTCTTGAAGGTTTTGCGGGTTGCGCGGTGATCGTGACGCACGATCGCTGGTTCCTTGATCGCGTAGCGACGCACATCCTCGCCTTCGAAGGCGATAGCCGCGTGGTCTGGCATGAGGGTAATTACGGCGACTATCTGGAAGATCGCCGGAAGAGGCTCGGTCTCGATTCCGATACGCCGCGCCGACCGAAGTATCGCCGACTCACGCGTTAATTCTTCCCGAAACTTTGAGGCGTTCGCGCCAAGCGGGCATTTGGGTGGTAAGTTTTTCCATTTGGCTCTCCGTCATCCGCCACGTCCAATTCCCTTGCGGATTCCCGGGCGTATTGAAGCGGGCTTCGGTGCCAAGGCCGAGCAGGTCTTGGACGGGAATGAAGGCCCCCACAGCCGGCGAGGCTAAGGCCGCCTCCGCCAAGGTGACGTTAGGTTCTGCCATCGGTCCGAAAAACTGCTCAAGCCGTTGAAGTTCTTGCGGCTGGGCTTGGGCGAACCATCCCACCACTGTGTCATTATCGTGCGTGCCCGTATAGACGATACGGTCCGGCGTGATGTTTGAGGGGAAGTGAGGGTTGCCTTCGGGTGGTCCACCAAAGCCGAATTGGAGAACGGACATTCCTGGCAGGCCGGCAGTTTCACGCAAAATCTCAACCCCTGGAGAAAGTAGGCCCAGGTCTTCGGCGACCAGCGGAAGGTCGCCGAGTGCGCGGGTGAAATCCAGATCCGGCCCTGGCCTCCATTCGCCGGCTCGTGCGTTAGGCGAGCCTGCCGGCACGCTCCAGTAGTCATGCAGGCCGCGAAAATGATCGATGCGAATAGCATCGAATAATTTAAGGTCGTGGTGGACGCGCGATTTCCACCATTGATAGCCATCGGCGGCATGGCGTTCCCATCGATAAAGCGGATTGCCCCAGAGTTGGCCGTCTTCGCAGAAGTAGTCGGGCGGAACGCCAGCGACGGCGGTTGGTCGTCCGCTTGCATCAAGCTGGAAGAGTTCGGGCCGGAACTTCGCATCACAACCGTCGGCCGAGACGTAAATCGGCTCGTCGCCGAACATGGAGACGCCCCGTTGGCGTGCATACGTCCGAAGGGCCTGCCATTGTTGGCTGAACAAGAACTGCAAGACGGCGGCTTCGGCCACCAGGGCGTCGTCGACCGTTTGCTTCGTCCACGAAGTCGGAGCGGTGAAATCGTTGATCTCGCGCAGGGCTGAGAAACGCGTCCAGGGGTCGAGCCAGTAAGCTTCCTCCCTGCGGAAAGCACTGAAGGTCCGATCGTCTTTTAGCAGCACGGCACCGCGCGCGGCGGCACGGCGTAAGAGCGGGCGCAGATCATTCCATAGTCGTCCGTAATCCGTGCCTTCGTCTCCTTTGCGATGAAGCGGGGCGATTTCTTCGGACGTCAGCATGCCGCGTGCGACGAGGTCATCGAGGTCGAGCAGGTAGGGGTTGCCGGCGAAGACCGACAGTGCCTGATAAGGAGAATCGCCATAGCCTGTCGGGCCAAGCGGGCAGACTTGCCACCAGCTGAAACCGGCGACTTGCAGCGCGTCGATGAAGCGGCGGGCATCTTTCCCGAGCGCTCCAATCGGTCCCTGGCCTGGCAGGGCGCTGATATGAAGAAGCAAGCCAGCGCTCCGGCGAGGAAATGCCCGGCAGCTGAAAGGCGCGGCTTGTTCGCGTCCTTCGGTTTTCATCTTAGCGGATTTCGACGAGATGCTTGTCGCGCAGTTCGCTGAACCAGGTCTTCACGGCTTCTTTCATGCTTTCGGCTCGGACTTTGTCTTCGATTTCGGCCAACACTTCAAGGTCGGCGATGGTGGCGAAACCTTTGGGGCGATAGCCTTCGCGACAGAAGATGAACCAGACCGACCTGCTTCCTGGAATGTCAAATTGCAGGGGGGCTGAGATGTCCATGTCTTTCATGGGTTTAAGCGTCGTCATCACGCGTTCGTTTAGTTCATCGCAATTATGCCAGCCAGCGTCGCCGCCCTTTTTCGCATAGTCGTCGGTGCTGATGCGTTGCGCGATTTCGGCGAAGGAAGGGGTAGCAGACATTTTTGGTCCCGTGAGTTTGAATTTAGCCACGGCATCGTTGATTTTCTCCGGCTGACGTAAGGCCTCGGCCCAGGCCTCGGCCCGGGCTTTGGCTTCGGCTAAGGTCTCGGCTGCACCTTGGGTCAGGGTAATCTGACGGACCTGGATCTGCTCTTTGCGCTCAAACTCAGTTTTATGAGCCTCGTAGTAGGCTTGGATTTTTCCTGGGCTCACTTCCGTGGCCGTCCGGCGAATCTGGCTCACCATGTAATCGAAGATGATACGATCTTCGATGAATTTGCGGTATGCCAAGGGTGTCGTTCCCGCGCTCCGCAGGGACGCTACAAATCGATTTCGGTCGCCGGAAAAATCTCGCCGGATGGTTTCCTCGATGTCCGCGTCGATGTATATCGCCGGTAGTTTGCCGGTCCCAGCACGGAAGTCGGCGATAACAAGTTGTCGCTCAGTCATCGAACGCAAGGTGTCATCCGCCGCCGCCGCGAGGGCTTTTTCGAATTCGGAATCAGAACGAACTGAGGCGCGAATCTGTCCGATCACCGGTTCGATTTGACGTCGGATATCGGAAAGGGTTATGCCCAGGCCGTCGGCGGTAGCGGCGATGCGATCCTCATGCATCTCCGACCAGCGCTTGGCGGCCATTTCTTCGAGAGTCGGCGAAGCCTTTTGCGCGACCACCAGAGCGGCGGTCAGCGTTAAGGCGGCGGTGGTCAGGAGGGCTTTCATTTTCCGTTAGGTTCAGGTATCCGTGATAAAAAGCCACGGATTTCTTTAAGTTTCCGCAGGGGGTCCCTTACGGTCAAGCGGGGAAAGCGATTCCCGATGAGGATTGGCTCGGCAAAGTTCTTTTTTCCGATGGCTTGGCACTTAAGGACGCTATCTTCGGTCGAAATCGAGGTGACGCCTTTTTGCTCTGCCAGACAGCGGATGTCAGCGAGTTGCAGGAGGGCGTCGGCTTCGGGTGGGATTCGCCCGTAACGATCGAGCAAGGAACTGCGCAATTCGGCGACCTCCGTATCGTCGACCGCGAGGGCGATCTTGCGGAAAGCTTCGATGCGGAGGCGAGTCTCGGGAATCCAGTCCGCCGGCAAGGTGGCGGTGAGAATCGGGGCATCGCCGTCGCCTGATTTATCGGACGCGATGCCCAAGGGCCCCTGGGTATGCATGACAAAGTCCAGATGGATCTCGCAGCGGTCGACCGCCGCGCCTTTGTCCCCTCGGAGTTTGGCCACGCTTCGGCGTAATAATTGACAATATAAATCAAACCCGACGGTGGCCACGTGGCCGCTTTGTTCGGAGCCCAGGATGTTGCCGGCGCCGCGAAGTTCCAGGTCTCGCATGGCGATCCGGAAGCCAGCGCCTAACTGGTTGTACTGGCGGATGGCGGAAAGCCGACGATGCGCGGTCCCTACGAGGTTGGCATGACGATGGAGGAACAGGTAAGCGTAGGCCTGCCGATTGAAGCGTCCGACCCGACCTCGGAGCTGATAGAGTTGCGCCAAGCCGAAGCGGTCCGCTCCTTCGATGATGAGGGTATTGCAATTTGGAATATCTAAGCCGGTTTCGATGATGGTCGTGCACACCAGGACGTCGTATTCTCCGGCGACAAAGGCCGACATGGTTTCCTCCAGTTCCCCGGCCCCCATCTGCCCGTGCCCGACGATGATACGGGCCTTAGGGAGAAGGGCGGCGAGGCGTTCGGCGACGGCCTGGATGGTTTCCACGCGATTGTGCAGGTAGAAAACCTGGCCGCCCCGGGCAAGCTCGGCCTTAACGGCATCGCGGACCAGACGCTCATCGTAGCTACGCACGATGGTGCGGATGGGCAGCCGCTCGCGCGGCGGGGTTTCGATGACGCTGAGATCGCGGGCGCCGACGAGCGCGAGGTACAGCGTCCGGGGGATGGGTGTCGCACTCATGGCCAGTACGTCCACTTCCGCGCGTAATTGTTTGAGCCTTTCCTTGTGACGTACGCCGAAGCGATGTTCTTCGTCGATGATGACCAAGCCTAGTTTGCCGAAGCTGGTGCCATCAGAAAGCAAGGCATGGGTGCCAACGACGATATCGACCGTGCCTGCGGCAGCGCGGGCGCGCACTTCCGCTTTCTGTTTAGCGGTACGATAGCCGCTGAGGAGCTCGACGGAAACCGGCCAGCGGGCGAGTCGCTCTTTGAAGCTCTCGAAATGCTGCTGCGCAAGCACCGTGGTCGGCGCGAGAATCGCGACCTGTCTGCCGCCGAGGACGGACTTGAAGGCCGCTCGTAAGGCTACTTCGGTTTTGCCAAACCCGACGTCGCCGCTGACCAAGCGATCCATCGCCGCCGGGCGTTCCATGTCACGTTTGCATTCTTCGATGGCACGGGCCTGGTCGGGTGTCTCGCGGTGCGGGAAAGAGCGTTCAAACTCACCCATCCAGGGATTATCCTCGTCCTTGGGATGTGCGATTCCGGGACGAGACGAACGCTCGGCCTGCATGGCGAGTAATTGGGCTGCAAGATCGCCGGTCGCTTTTTCCGCGGCTCTCCGCGATTTTTCCCAACCGCCACCTCCGAGTTTCGAAAGCTTGGGATGCGCCCGACCGATACCGATATAGCGCGTCAGAAGATGCGACTCGCGTAACGGCAGGTGGAGCATCGATTTCTCGGCGAATTCCAGCGAGATATAATCTTCGGTGCGGCCGTCATTTTCGAAAGGTCGGATGCCTTTGAAGAGGCAGACGCCTTGGGTCGCATGCACTAAGGCGTCACCATCGACGACTTCGCCAAAGTCGAGCGCTCTGCCCACCGCGGCGCGGACGGCGGTACGGCGACGGGGCAGGGAGGCGAGAGGTCTCTTGCGTCGGCCAAACAATTCGCGTTCGGTCAACAGTACGAGGCCGCCGTTCAATGATCCGGATAATGCGCCAGGCGAAATGATGATGCCGCCACCGAAGCGCGCATGAACGATCCGCGGATTGAAACCCCGCACTTGAACCGCCGCTACGTCGGCTGACAGTCGTTCCACTGAACCGTCGGTGTCGCCGGCCAATAGGCAAAGGCGGCCGTCTTTGGCGAGCGCTGCTGCGCCACGGAGGAGGGTTGCTCGGGCGTGTGCCGGATCTTCGGCCGCGCCGATTAAGAGCGATTCCGCTGGGGCTGAATCCAAGGCCTGGGCGAGATAATCGGCCGGGGTTTCGTCGGTTTCTTCGAGAAGTAATTCCGCCAGGCCGCTCGTGTGTACGGCCGCGCAGGCAGGATCTTCTAGGCTTTGGTCGACGGCGATGATCAGAGCCTCGGGTGGCAGGTGATGAAAAAAGGAAACTTCGTTAGCTTCGCCGGAATCATCGCGAGGTGCGCAGATGACGAGGCCTTCGACTTCGCCCTCGCTGCGCTGGGTGGCCGGATCGAAAGGCCGGAGTGATTCGACCGTATCACCGAAAAGGTCGATGCGCACCGGCATCTGCGCGTTCAGCGGGTAGACGTCGAGGATGCCGCCGCGGAGCGCGAACTCCCCGGGTTGTTCGCAGAGCGCTTCGTGGGCATAGCCGAAATCTTCGGCCAACCGTTGGGCAAATTTCTGGATGGAAAGTTTGCCGCCTTTACGCACGACAAGTTCGCGTTCGGCAGTCGATGCGAGTGCAGGCGCCCGGCGAACGAGCGAGCCCGGAGTGCAGGCGATGAGCAACGGTCGTTGTGCGGTATGTTGGCCATGGCGAAGGGCCGAGAGGACGCCTAGTAAATCACAGTCAGCTTCGAAGGCGGGCACCGCGGCATCAGCTTCGGTGAGCGTACGTGCGGTCGGCTTGCTGCCGTTGATCTCGCTCAGGAGCTGGGCGGTTTCTTCGGCCAAGGTTTCGGCTGCGCCCAGATTTGAAGCAAGTAATACGAGGACGCTGCGGTCGGCACCTTCCGAACAGGCGCAGGCCGCCCAAGCGTGCGAAGGCACGCCGGTCAGGGCACGGCGTGGCTGAGTGGACATGACGCTATCGAGTTGGGAAGCCTTCTTGCGTCAAGGCATCCCGTCATTAGGGTGGCCGCATGACGTTGGCTGAACTGAAAGCATCAGCGATTAAGGACGCTGTGCCGCCCAAGGGCCTGCCGCCTGAGGTCAGGGCACTCTGGCTGATTAAGAAAGGCGAATGGGATGCGGCGCATCAGATCGCCCAAGACATGGAGACGCCGATCGGCTCATGGCTGCATGCCTTGCTGCACCTGATCGAAGGCGATCTCGGCAATGCTCGCTATTGGTTTCTCGAAGCCGGACGCCCGGTGAGAAAGCTGTCGCAGGTCGACGAGCTTTGGGATGAGATTGCTCAAGAAATCCTATGAAAAATTATTCTTTGCGTATCACTTTCCTGTTTATCTGTGCGGTCCTGTTCTCGCAGGAAAAAGTTTCTCCGATTCTCGGTCACGGCGCCCTTCGTTATTCGGTCGATATGAATTGGGCCAAGGCCAACCCTAAGGTCGCCCCGGTGATTAATTCGCACGCACTGGCAGAAGGAAAGGATGGCCGCATCTATCTTGTCACGGATCACCCGATGAACGATTTCATCGTTTTCGAAAAGGATGGCCGCTATGTTCGTTCGATCAGCGCCGGGCTCGGCGGCGGACACGGACTCGAGATTTTTGAAAAGGATGGCGTGGAATATTTGGTACATGTTGATTGCGGGTGGCACATGGGTGCCGAAGGCTGGAATCCGACGGCGATTGAAGGACGCATCACCTTGCTGACGACCGCGGGTAAGGTGGTCCGCAAATTTCCGACGCCGAAGGAACTCGGCCTGAGCGACGGCAAGTTCATGCCGTGCGACGTGGCCTGGACGCCGTCGGGCACGTTGCTCGTCGCCGACGGCTACGGCTCGAACTTCATCTACGAGTTTTCGCTCGAAGGTAAGCTGCTCAAGCAATGGGGCGGGCCGACGAAGGATGCCGCCAATCTCAGCAATGCGCATGGTATCTCCATCGATACCTCCGACCCGCGCGGCGCACTCGTCTGGGTGCCTTCACGCAGTCAGAACCAGCTCAAGGCTTTCACGTTGGACGGCAAGTATGTCGACACCATCGATCTGCCAGGTGCCTTCGCGGGTCAGCTGTTCTTCCGCGGTGATAAAATTTATACCGCTGTTTGCTGGAGTAAGGACGCCAAAGGCAAACGCCTCGCACAGTCGGGCTTTCTACTCGTCCTGGATCGGGCCACGAAGAAAGTCCTTAGCGCGCCGGGCGGCAGCGAGCCCAAATATGTTGATGGCAAGCTCCAGCCTTTGAGTCAGACTCAGCCGGTCTTTAAGCACGGTCATGACCTGTACGTCGACGCCGCTGGTGATATCTATCTTGGCGAATGGAACGCTGATCGCCGTTACCCGGCCAAGCTCACGCTGGTCAAGTAACTCAGCTGATCAGCAGCAGGCGCGGCGAGCCGGGGTGGTTTTCCGGGGCACGGTGGATGCAGGGTAGCACCAGGCTTCCAGGCCAGCGCGTCGCGATACGCCAGAGGGCGAAGGTGCCGAAGGTGTAGGGGGTCGCACCGGGCTTCGGTGCGTAGTGCGAGTCGTAGCTGTGTTCGTGCAGGAACTCGCCGAAGCCGGCGTCGTCCGAGCCGCCATACTCCTTGAGCAAAGCCTCACGGATTTTGGGAATCTCGACCTTGAGTAGGGCATCCTCGTTGCGAAGGCCTTCGCTGCAGGCGCCATGGTAGGTGCAGAGCCACGTGTCGACTTCGACGGGCGCGCTGTCGACGTGAAACGAAGTAACATCGGTCGGCACGGTGCCGGCGTCCGGTCCGCGCACGCAGTCGTAGACGCAGTTGAGTGACGGTACCAAGTCGTGGTCGCGCAGTAACTTCTGGTCGGCGAGCATCGCTTCGGCGGCGAGACGTCCGGCCGGACTGAGTTCCAGCGAACGAACACGTTCATCTTCGAGTGCTACGATGCCTTCGGCCGGTCCGAGCTTCGCGATGACCTCGGCGAAGTCGCCCGGCAGCGTGCGTTGCCAACAGAGTGCGTTGACGCCATTGGCTAAGCGCGTCGTCATCAGTTCCTCAAAACTCCGCACCTGGCGGACGCGGGTTGGGCCGACGTCGCTCACTTCAGCGCGAAGCGTACGGCGAATTCCTTGGCGAGCGCGTCGTAAGCGACGGCGCCTGGGGAATGGATGTCGTATTGGAAGATGGTCTTGCCGTGGCTGGGGGCTTCCGAAAGCCGGATCGTCCGCGGAATCATCGCTTTCATGACGAGTTGAGGGAAGTGGGTCTTCACTTCTTCGACGACCTGTCGCGAAAGATTCGTGCGGACGTCATACATCGTCATCACGATCGCACCTACAGTGAGCTTGTCGCCGGCTCCCGCAGCCTTGAGCTGATCGACGACGCCGAGGATTTGGCCGAGGCCTTCCATCGCGAGGTATTCGGTCTGCAGGGTGACGATGAGATGATCCGACGCGGCAAGCGCGTTCATCGAGAGCATGCCCAGGGCGGGCGGGCAGTCGATGAGGATGGCCTTGTACTTGCCGGCGGCGATGAGCGGGGCGAGCGCATCGCGTAGGCGGGTCAGGTAATTTTCGGCTTGGGCGAGTTCGGACTCGACGGCGGCGAGGTCGACTTCGGAGGGAATCAGGTCGAGTTTTTCGGTGGAGGTCGCGACGACCATATCAGCGGCGTTTGCTTCGCCGTGTAGCACTTTATAAAGCGATTTGCCTTCGGTCTTTTCGATACCGAGCGCACTGGTGGCGTTGGCTTGCGCGTCGAGGTCGATGACGAGGGTGGGGATGCCGAGTCGGGCGAGTCCAGCGCCGAGGTTGATCGTCGTCGTCGTCTTGCCGACGCCGCCTTTCTGGTTCGCGATGGAGAATATTTTAGTCACTTAAGCGTCCTCGATCGGGCGTTCGACTTCGGTGGGGGCTTCGTAATCGATGCCGGCGAGGCCAAAGCCGAAGTTCTTATGGAAGTCGGTCTGGTAGCCGGCGAAGTCGGCGTGCGCATCAAAGGTTTCCGTCGTGATCGTCGGCCAGATGTCAAAGACCGACTTCTGGACGTCAGGCGCCATCTCCCAGTCGTCGATGCGGACGCGGCCGTTCTCGTCGAAGTCTAGGGCATTGCCGTTGTACATCTGTTTTTCAAAGAGGCGTTGAATCTGTTCGATGCAACCTTCGTGGGTGCCCTTAGCCTTCATGATTTTGAAGAGCAATGAAACGTAGAGAGGGACGACTGGGATGGCGGAGCTGGCCTGGGTGACGACGGCTTTGTTCACGGAGACGAAGGCGCGGCCGCGGTGGAGCTTCATCAGGCTGTCGATTTTGCGGCCGGCTCGCTCGAGGTCTTCCTTGGCCTTGCCGATGGTGCCGTCCTTGTAGATGGGCCAAGTGACTTGAGGGCCGATGTAAGAATAGGCGACGGTCTGGCAGCCTTCCTTGATCACGCCTGCTTGGTCGAGCGCGTTCATCCAGATTTCCCAATCCTCGCCGCCCATGACCTTGACCGTCTGCGCGATGTCGTCGGCGGAAGCGGTCTCGAGGGTGACGTCGTTCACGATCTTACGATCGGTGTCGAGGTTCTTGGCATGGAAAGCGGCACCCGTCGGCTTGAGGACGGACTTGTACGTCACGCCGTCAGGCGCGGTACGACGCGGGGAGGCGAGAGAGTAAACGACGAGGTCGATTTTACCGCCAGGCATCTTGGCTTTGATGGCGTCGATGACTTGGGTTTTTAATTCAGCGGAAAACGCATCGCCATTGATGGAGACCGCCTTGAGGCCCGCCTTCTTGGCTTCGGCGTGAAACCCGGTGGTATTATACCAGCCGGGCGAACCGGGCTTGTCGCCTTCGCCGTTGCGTTCGAAAAATACGCCCAAGGTTGCGGCCCCAGAACCGAAGGCGGCGGCGATACGCGAAGAGAGTCCGTAGCCCGTGGAGGCGCCGATGACCAAGACTGACTTGGGTCCGTCTTGGAGCGGCTTGCGGGATTTTACGTAGGCGATCTGCTCGCGGACCGCGGCGGCACAGCCGTCGGGGTGGGAGGTGATGCAGATGAACCCACGGACACGGGGCTTCACGACTTGCTGGGACATGGCTCCACCTTTGAAGAGGCAGATACTGAGTTCAATCCGTAAGTAAGAGGGCAGGGATGGTCAGCGGACCGCGCCTGTATGGTTTCCTCTCGCTTGTGCCGCTTTCTTGCCGTCTCTTCTGGGCATGTTCAGCTCCAGGCTTGATTTTGCAGATACCACCAACGCCTTAAGCAAGGCGCGTGATCGGCGTAAAGTGGCGGGACAGACGATGATTGATTTGTCCGACTCCAATCCGGCCAACGCGGGGTTCTCCTGGTCGGTCGCCGATTTGGGTTCCTTGCTCCGTCGTGAGGGTATCCAGCGCCAAGATCCCGATCCGCATGGTCTGGCCGTGACGCGTACGGCGATTTCCGATTATTATACCGTGCGTGGCGCCCGCGTGCCCACGGATCGGCTATTCATCTCGGCGAGCACCAGTGAAAGCTACAGCTGGCTATTTAAATTATTGTGCAACCCTGGCGACGAAGTCCTCGTGCCGGAGCCCGCTTATCCGTTGCTCGAAATCATCGCCGCCCTCGAAGGCGTGACGTTACGGCCTTATCAGGTGGTGCAATTGGCCGGCGAGTGGGTCATCGACACCGCTAGTCTTTCCGTGACGCGGCAGACCAAGGCCATCGTCTGTATCAATCCCTCCAATCCCACCGGTGCTTTCGTGGGTCGCCGCGACCGCGATGTCTTGCGTGGCTTCGCCCAGAAACACGGCTTGGCCATTTTGTGCGATGAAGTTTTTCTGGATTATCCGGCAGAGGGCGTCGCTTCGCCAGGCACGTGGGCAGGGGAGGCGCAAGTCGCCACGTTTGTTTTGAGCGGGCTTTCCAAGGTCGCCCTGACCCCTCAATTGAAGCTCGGTTGGATTGCCGTCGCCGGGCCGATTGATTTCGCAATGGAAGCCTGTCGCCGCCTAGAGCATATCGCGGACGCTTTTCTTTCGGTAAATACGCCAGCTCAGTTAGCCCTACCTGATTTGCTTCGCCGGGCTGAGCCATTACGGGCTTCGGTGCGGGCACGGGTGGCCCAAGGTGATGCGGCCGTCCGTCTTTGGGCGACCAATTCGGGCAGCCGTTGTACTGTTTTACCCCGGGCCTCAGGCTGGTCTGCGATTATCACCCTCCCTCCCGGGGTTTCGGAGGAGAAGCTCCTTCTTAATGCGATTGATGAGGGGGTTTGGGCTCACCCGGGTTATTTTTACGGGATGGCGGCTATCACTCAGAGTGTCGTTTTAAGCCTTTTGACCCCGCCAGACACGCTTTCGGCAGGGCTTCAGGCCTTGGATCGGGCTTTGAAACGGAGTTAGTCGACCAATTACCGCTTGCCAAGCGGCTCAGCACTCCTTTGCTCCGACTTTCCAAAAGGAGCTCGAACACTATGTCCCGTATCTGCAGCGTCACCGGCAAGCGCCCTCACAAAGGCCGTCGTATCATTCACCGTGGTCAATCCAAGAAGAGCGGTGGTATCGGCTTCCAGCTGGTCAAACAGACCAAGCGCGTTTTCCGTCCCAACGTCCAACGCATCCGCGTGCTCCAGCCTAACGGTTCGGTTAAGCGCCAGTGGGTGTCCGTCAAGGCGATCAAGGCTGGTCTCGTCACCAAGGCCTAAGCCCTCTCTCCGATAGCGGAGAAATAAAGACCCGCCATCTGGCGGGTTTTTTTGTGCCCAGCTAACCAGGCGGCCTTTCTGCTTCCGCTGGCCGCACTTCGGAGTTATTCTCCTCTAGTCTGTCAGGGCCTCCGTGATGAGTTTGCTCGGGAAAGCTCGATTAAAGCGGGCTGGCTTCCGGAATCGATTACGTGGAGAGGCTGACAACCGCGCCCCATGGGTCGAGTCCTGCTGGATTCCCGATTGTCATCGCCACGGGTTCTTTCAATAAGGCGTCCGGATTAGCCAAGGTGATCACGATTTCGGGAACAATCGGCCAGCGATGACTCTACTCCGAAAGCCTGAAGTTATTTAGTTGGCAAAACGGTGCCAGAGGACGGCGCCCCAGATGGCCACGGCGATCACGATCGTCAGGAAGACGGCGGCGCTGCCCATGTCTTTGGCGCGTTTGGCCAAAGGGTGGCGCTCAAGTGAGATATGATCCGTATTCGCTTCGATGGCCGAGTTGATGAGCTCGACGATGAGGATGAGTTGCAGGACCGAAAAGAGGAGGGCGTGCTCGAGCAGGTTGATACCAGGAATGAGCCATGCGAGAATTGACAAGGGGATGACGACCATGAGCTCCTGCTTGAAGGCCTCTTCATGTTTAGCCGCCGCCCGAAGGCCATCCCACGTGTAACGGAGGGCGTTGAAAAGACGGGACAGGCCGCCCTTGGATTTCATGGTTTGGCCGTAAGGCTTCGGGTTTTGCATGCGCTAAGGAGTGTTATTGGCCGTTAAAGGGGAGGGCAAAGGCAATTTTAGCCCCAAAAATCGCTTGCCAGAGGGGGGTGCTACCCTAGGTTCTGTGGTTCCCTAGTCGGGAAACCACCATGCGCGACGAATACCTCCAGGAAGCCCGTAAAGTCATCCCAGATGCGAACATTCTAATCAATGTCGTCTCCAAGCGCGTGAAGCAGCTCCGGGCGACGGCTGACTATTCCGTCACCCCTCCTAAATTCAATCACCTCTTGGGCGACGTTTTCGAAAAACTTTCTCCGGAAGACGTGGCATTACGCGAAATCATCGAAGGCCGTATCACTTGGGAGTTCCGTCCCGAAGATCGCTTGCCTACCTAAGCGCCGGTCCGCTCCAGCCGGTTTTTCCGGCGCGTAGTCTTTTCGTTTCCGATGGCCGCCCGCCGAGAGCATACTCTTCCCGAAGTCAGCAACCCTAAGGCTGGCAGGGATTACTTCATTGGTCAGACCTACGAAGCCGGCATGATTTTGCTGGGTACCGAGGTCAAGGCCTTGCGGGCCGGCCGGGCCAATATCGCTGACGCTTTCATCAAGATCAGTCCCAAGGGCGTGATGCTCTACCACGCGCATATCGCAGAATATGATTTCGGGAGCCACAACAACCATGACACCTACCGGACGCGACCCTTGCTCCTCAAGAAGTCCGAGGTCGATAAGATCGTGGCGGAGATCCAGTCCGGCGGCCATGCGATCGTTCCGCTCAAGATTTACTTCAAGCACGGCCTGGCCAAATGCCTGCTCGCGGTCGGCAAGGGCAAGAAGCAGCACGATAAGCGTCAGGACATCAAGGAGCGTGAATCCAAGCGCGAAATCTCCCGCGCGATGAGCCGCCGCCGGTGAAGCCGCCCCTGCATCTCGTTCTGCTCCGTCCGGAGATCCCGCCTAACACGGGTAATGTCGGTCGCATGTGCGCCGTCACCGGTTGCGTGCTGCACCTCGTTCACCCGCTTGGCTTCAAAATCGATGACGCCAAGCTCCGCCGGGCGGGTATGGATTACTGGCACGAGCTCGACGTCCGTCATCACGACAACTGGGATGCCTTCCTCGCCTCCCCCGGCCGCCCCGAACGTCTCTGGCTATTCACGACCAAGACGACGCGCGGCCTCTGGGATGCGCAATTCCAGGAAGGTGATGGGCTCGTTTTCGGTAATGAAGGCTCTGGCACGCCCGAGGAGATTCATGCGTGGTTTGGGTCGGAGCGCGAAGTGAAGATCCCCCACTTCAATGCCAAGACCCGTTCGCTGAATCTCTCGACCGCCTGCGGGATTGCGACCTATGAGGCCTTGCGTCAAATCAAGCACGGCCCCCAGTGATGACATTGTTCGCCGAAATAAAGTTACCTTTTTTATTATCGGATTTCCCGATCGTAGTCTTCGGCATCGCCGTCACCGATCTGGTGAAATACTTTCTCTTCGCCGCCGTGGCTTGGTTACTCGGTTACGTCTGGTTCAAGCGCCAGTGGGCACGGCGGAAAATCCTCCCGACTTATCCGACGGGCGCGGATGTCCGACGGGAAATGGGCTGGTCGCTCCTGACGGTGTTGATTTACGGGCTGGTGGGAGCTAGTTCACTTTGGATGGCGAAGCAGGGTTGGACGCAGATGTATTTCAAGATCGATGCGCACGGGAAACTATGGTTCTGGGCTAGCATCCTCTTGGCGATTTTCATCCACGATGCCTATTTTTACTGGACGCATCGTCTGATGCATCACCCGCGTCTCTTCCGTTGGTTTCATCGCATCCATCACGAAAGCGTCAATCCCAGTCCGTGGGCGGCCTATTGTTTCAGCCCGCTCGAAGCCGCCGTGCAGGCCGGCATCTTTCCGTTGGTGATCTTGGTGATGCCGATCCACCCCGCGGCCTTCGGGCTCTTCATGTTCTGGCAATTGGCTTTCAATGTGCTGGGCCACACGGGGTACGAATATCACCCGCGTTGGCTGATGGATTCATGGTTGGGCAAGTTTTTGAACACGCCCACCAACCATATCCAACATCACGAGGTTTTCCGCGGGAACTATAGCCTCTACTTTAATATTTGGGACAGGCTCATGGGCACGAACCATAAGGACTACGAGGCGAAGTTCCGCGAAGTCACCGGGCGCCGCGGCTGACGACTCACCTTATTTTTTGCACCAGATCTTCACGTCGTCCACGACCGCGTTGCGCGGTACGGATAAGCGAAGCATCTGTTTGGTCGGGTGTGCGATGCCGGCGGATTTCAGGCTCCCGACGGATTTTCCGTCGACGGTCGCCGAAATCTCATCGCCTTCGACCTTGACGCTCAATTCGTGCCACTTGCCGATCTCGATCGGCCAAGGGAAGGACTTTTCTTTTTCCTTCAGGGCGGCGGTCTGTTCTTTCGTCAAGGTCTTGGCGAGGCGAGCTTCCTGGATCTTCAGATCCATGTTGCCGGTTTTGAGGTCGGCCAGGGCCACGCTCTTGGCGCCGAAGGTGGCCTTGAAAAGATGGCCGGCGTGCACGGTCTTGCATTCCATGTCGGCGAAATCGAGGCCGAGGCTGTCCTTGGCGTCTTCGAGCATGAAGCGCATGGCGACGGCACCGTCGGTGAAGACAGCGGGGTGGGTGACGGAGACGGCGTGGTTGGCCTCTTTATGAATATAAATATACATCGCCCCGTTGCGGAGGTCGACCTGCTTGTTGTTCTTAGCTCGACCGGCGCTATTCGTGCCCCAGCCGTTGCCTGGCTCGTCTTTGGTTTCTTGAGATTCAGTGCGCTGAAAATCGTCGGAGAAGATGAGCTTGCCGAAATCTTCGGCAGGCAGGGCGATGGCGGTCAGGCAGAGCAGGGCGAGGAGGCGGGTCATGGCGATGAGTTAAGTTCCGTTCTCAGCACAATAAAGTCTTATGTTGCAGTTTCGCCCGCCGTCTGGGGTAGAGGCGTGGAGGACGACTAAGTTCTTCGAACGATTTTTAGGCGGTGATGGTATCATAGAAGGATAAAGTCGGGATGGGCCACCTGCTTGCTATTATGGAGAATCTGTTAAGTTCGATCGGATGTCCCGCCTCGACGACGTCCGCGCCCGCATCACGCCTGCCCGCCAACGCTTGCTTGTTCATCCGCTCTATGCGCGCATGGCCTCGCTCGACGACGTGCGCACCTTCATGCGTTCGCATGTCTTTGCGGTCTGGGATTTCATGTCATTGTTGAAGCGGCTCCAGCGCGACCTTACCTGCGTGACCGTGCCTTGGGTCCCGGTCGGCGACGCCGAGGTGCGTTTCCTGATCAATGAAATCGTCTGCGGCGAGGAATCCGACGTCGACCCGCGCGGTGGGCGGATCGCGCACTTCGATCTCTATCTGCGGGCGATGCATGAGGCTGGCTCCGATACGGCCGCGGTGGATAAGGCACTCGCGTCCGTCCGCGCGGGTGGCTCGACCGCCGCCGCGCTGGTCTCCGCCGGCGTTCCGTCCGGTGCCGCCGCTTTCTCCGGCGCGACCTTCGCCCTGGCGGCGAACGGCAAATCGCACGAGGTCGCCGCGGCTTTCACCTTTGGGCGAGAAGACTTGATTCCAGACATGTTCACCGAACTGGTCACGCGACTCAGCCATGAATACCCAGGTAAGCTCGATGCCTTCCGTTATTATCTGGAACGACACATCGAGGTCGACGGCGGCCACCATGGCGCCATCTCACTCCGTATGGTTGAGCTACTCTGCGGTGACGACGATCGCAAATGGGCCGAAGCGGCCGAAGCGGCCGTCGCCGCCATTGAGTCACGGATCGCACTCTGGGATGCGATTTTGACGGAGCTCGCCTAGCCTCGGGCTTACTTCGGCGCTCCCGGTCGGTGCCGTTGGACGATGGCGTGGAAATCCCCGAGATTATAGGGGCCTACGTTCGCTTCGGCTAGATTGACTTCGGAAATCACGATGGCGCCGTTCTGCTGGGCTTGGGCTAAGATCTTCCCGGTGCGATCGATGACGGCGGAAATCATCCAGTTGCTTTTTGGGTCGGTGAAAGTGCTGCTCACGATGAAGACGCGGTTTTCGCAGGCGCGAGCACGAGCGAGCAGGGGATCGCAGCCCCAGACCGGCCACGCGATGACCTCGGCACCGTTGGCGGTCAGCGCACGTGCAACTTCGGGATAGAAGCCGTCGTAGCAGATCATCAGGCCAACTTTGCCGAACTTTGTGTCAAAGACAGGATAGTCTGCGCCTGGCGCCACGCCTTTTTCGACCTCGCCGTGTGGTAGGCAGACCTTGCGATACTTCCCGATCAGTTTGCCTTCTGGGCTCAAGAGTACGGCGGTATTGTAGACCAGATGGCCTTCGCGTTCGTAAAGGCTCAGGGCGATATGAATGGAAAGCTTGGCGGCGAGGTCGCTGAAATATTCTGTCGTCGGACCGGGAATGGGCTCAGCAGATTCGGCCGGGGATAGCTTGGTGTGGACGTAAGGGACGGTTTCTCCGAGCACGATGAGGTCGGCCTTCTGCTTGGCGGCCTCGGCGATCATTGGGGCGTATTCTTCGCAGTTCTGTCGCGGAGATTTACCGGTCGGAACGTACTGCACCGTCGCGAGTCGTACTTTGCGTGCCACGGGCGCCGAGGTTTTTTCGAAGACAACCTCGCTCCATTCGACGCGTCCCTTCGGCGCGTGCTGGAGGTGTAGCTCGATGATTGCTTGCGTGGCTTTCGCTGGCACGTGGTAGATGCCTGAAATCATGGTGCGACCTTGGCCGTCCGTTGTGCCGTCCATCGGATGTTCTGGTTCGGCGCTCGCACCTGGCGTGTCGGAGGCGACGGCTTTGCCTTTGGCATCCTTCCAGACGACCCGAGACAGTCCGCTATGGCGGGGTTTTTCGACATCCTGTGTTTTGCGTAGGGCTGAAAACTTTACGAAGTCGCCGCCGGTGACAGGAAAGGTTTTCTGGAACCAACCGTCCAGGCCTTGCCGGTCATCATGGACGATGGAGAAGGCGCAGGCCTTTTCGTCGTAGGCGAAGACCGGCCGGATTTCATCTCGGGGCGAGATCTCGCTCCAGCCCGCGGGTAGCCCGGCGGAGGCATGAAGGCTAAGCGTCAGTAGGACGGTGGTGAGAGACCAGCGGATAAGGTGCATGGTTAGAGTAGGCGGCGCGGGCTTGATTTGATAATTTCCGATAAACCACGGTGAGCAAACTAAACCTCGGCAATTGGGTCTGGTCTTGCTCCGTCGTTTTTGCGGCTTAGGTTGGGCGGAAGATGATTGGTAACCCCGCCATTCTGTGTGCATGAGTTTTCCTCCCCTTGATTCGGCGGTAACGCAGGGGTTCGTGGTGACGGCTCCCGGCCGGATCAATCTTATCGGAGAGCACACGGATTATAATGATGGGCTGGTTTTGCCGATGGCGATCGACCGTCATGTGAGCATTCGGGTCACGCCTCGGGCTGATCGTCTCGCCGTCTGGAGTTCCGCTCGTGAATCTGAGGTCGTTACTTTTAACCTTTCTTCTGCCATCAGTCGCGATGTTCGCGGTTGGGCGGCTTACCCGGCAGGGGTCATTGCTGGTTTTCAGAGGCTCGGATGGGAAATTCCCGGCTTTGACGCCGCGGTGTCCGCCGACCTTCCGGCAGGCGGAGGGTTGAGCAGTAGCGCCGCCCTCGAAGTCGCCACGGCCACGGTTTTAGAGGTTCTGGGCGGAATATCTTTGCCGCTACCCGTGAAGGCCTTGCTTTGTCAGCAGGCCGAGCATGAGTATGCCGGCGTGCCGTGTGGCATCATGGACCAGTTTGCGGTGACGCTCGCCCGCGCAGGACACGCTTTGTTGCTGGATTGCCGAGACCAATCGGTGCGTTACGTGCCGCTGGATGGCCAGGCGGTTTCCATCTTGGTGATTAACAGCGGCGTCAAGCATGCCTTAGTCGATGGCGAATATGCGCGGCGTCGGACACAGTGCGCCCATGCGGCGCGCTTACTCGGAGTCAGTTCCTTGAGGGATATCACCTCGGCTGATCTGCTTTCGCGCGGCGGCGTCTTGCCGGAGCTTGAACGCAAGCGCGTGAGGCATGTGACCAGCGAGCATGACCGTACGCTTACTTTTGTGTCGGCGCTTGAACGGGCGGATTGGAAGTCCGCCGGCGAGGCGATGTTCGCCAGTCACGAATCCCTGCGGGCCGACTATGAAGTAAGTTGCCCCGAGCTGGATGCGTTGGTCGATATCTCGAGGAGTATTCCCGGGGTCTATGGCTGCCGGATGACCGGCGGCGGTTTCGGCGGCTGCGTCATCGCCCTCGTCGCCAGCGATAAGCTCGAATCCGCTGCCGCTTCTTTCCACCAAGCTTATCTGGCACGCACCAAGATCGATCCCGTGATGTTCGTCACCCGGCCGGCGGGCGGACCATCGGTCACGAAAATTTCCCAATAGACCGTCATCCCCATGCATACCTCCGACTATCTTGTCTTCCTTGCCTATTTCGTCGTCGTGACGACCTACGGGCTTTGGATCTATCGCAAGAAGCGAGCGGATGTCGTGTCATCGGCCGATTTCTTTCTGGCGGAGGGAGCTTTGACATGGTGGGCCATTGGGGCCTCCATCATCGCCTCTAATATTTCCGCCGAACAGTTCATCGGGATGTCGGGCTCGGGTTTCGCCTTGGGTCTGGCGATTGCCGGCTATGAGTGGGGCGGAGGAGCGGCCTTGCTCATCGTCGCGATTTTCATGATGCCAGGCTACGTGAAGAACCGCATCTTCACGATGCCGCAGTTTCTGACGCAACGTTACGGCAAGCTTGTTGCTACCATTATGGCGGTCTTCTGGTTGCTGGTCTACGTCTTCGTGAATCTCACCAGTATTTTATACCTCGGTGCTCTCACCGCCGAAGGCATGACCGGCCTATCGTTTAATCTCTGCGTTTTCTTTCTGGCGGCCTTCGCCCTGTTCATCGCCCTCGGCGGCATGAAGGTGATCGGGTATACGGATGTGCTCCAGGTGTTTGTCCTCGTCGTCGGTGGTCTCGCCACGACTTGGCTGGCGCTGAGTTTGGTCGCGACACAATTCGGGCAGGAAGGCGTGCTGGCGGGGCTTTCCTTGCTTACTCAGCAGGCGCCGACGCATTTTCATATGATCTTACACGAAGGTCATAAGTATTATAGCGATCTGCCGGGGTTGAGCGTTGTCATCGGCGGCATGTGGGTGGCGAAGAAGGCGCAAGACGAGAAGCGGGACCGTCCACCTCGCCGGCACAGGGAATAAAAAAGATACTTCGTAAAATTGAAAACGGTTAAAGTTGGCCT
>CAILOT010000204.1:0-2857 GCA_903835965.1 uncultured Opitutia bacterium | reverse complement strand
GCTGGGTACTTCCGTCTTGCTGTCAGCGGCGGAGAGCGGTGCCGATGCTTTGACGGAGAAGTCTTCCGCTTCGAAGGTCACGGCCTTGTATCAGAAGATCTTGGCCGCCGCGAAAAAGAGTCCACCCGCTCCCGGGAGCATCATCTGCATCGGCAGTTCGCAGATGCAGAACTGGAAAACCGTGTCCGCCGACCTGGAGCCCTTGACCGTTTTTAATTATGGCGTCGGCGGCAGCAAGATGTCCCATGCGGCCGAGTTATATATCACCAATCTCGTCATTCCGTTTAAGCCGCGGGCCGTGATTTTATACGAAGGCAGCAATGATATCGCCGGTAAGGCCAAGCCGGAGACCATCCTTGAAAACTTCCGGCAGCTGGAGCGCAAGTTGCATACCGCGCTCCCGCAGACTCGCCTCTACGTGCTAGGCTTGGTGCCTAGTCCCGGCAAGCGCTTCGAGCAGATCGATGACATCCGTAAGACCAACACCTTGTTGCGCCACGAATGCGAAACTCAGGCTTGGATGAAGTTCCTGGATACGACCAGTCCGTTGATCGGCGCCGATGGCGTCCCCAAGGCGGAGTGTTTTATTCCAGGCAATATCCATATGACCGCCGCAGGCTACGAAGTCTGGAAATCCGTCATCGCTCCAGTCGTCGTGCCCGCCGAAAAGCGCTTCGAGCCGGCCGCCGGACGCTGAGGTAATCGCGTCGTCCTTATTGGGCGGCGGCCGGATCGGACTTGATCGCTTGGGCGATTTTTCGGGCCGTCGTGATCTCTGCCGGGGTCAGGACGTAGCCGCCACCGCTCATGAGTTGCGGCACGCCGCCGCTGCTTTTCGGGTGATTAAGGCCTAAAGTATGCCCAATCTCGTGGGCGATAGTGCGGGCGAGGGAGCCGACTTTAAACGGTTCTTTTTCGGACAGCAGCGTTTTGACCGGAGGATTTAGACCGCGCGAAGCTTTGTCTGTCCAAGTTCCGACAAAGATGCCTTTAAGTTTGAATTGGGCGTTACCCTGCGAGGTGCCGCCGATGTAGGGCATCAGATAGATATTATGCGTCTTGGGATTCGACTTGGCCGGGTCGACAAGTTGCATGATTTTCTGGATGCGCGTCGGGTCGCCGTGGCCATGCTCATCGCGCTTGGCGTTTTCGATATATTGGATGATTTCGTCGAAGTCAGCCGGCTTAATCACGGCCTCTTCTTCGGCGCGTTCGATCACGAATTGGATGCCGGCCTGTTTCCAGATCCGATTGATTTCAACGATGACGGGCCCGGTGAGGTCGGCTGGCTTCACCCAGGCTTCGAGCTTCTTCGCTTTGATGGTCATCGCTGCCCCCTGGGCGATATGGAACCGGAGGGGTAGGGTGATGATGTCTTCGGCAGCGAAGGCTTGAACGGCGAGCAAGGTTCCTAGGCAAACGAAGCGGGCGAAGTTTAGCAGCATGGAGTGAAGCCTTAAGGTAACCCCCTATGAGGCGAGGCCATTAACGGAAAAATCCCCGAAAAATCGGTTTGGCCCCTATAAACAGCCTAAAATATAGCCGGAGTAGCCCGACCCCTCAGAAAGAAGCGGTCCTGGAGAGGCTGCTTTCGCAATCGCTTCTGGGGAGGGAGTTGATGAACCGCGATGGCCCGCGGCTGGCCGAAGCAGGGTGAGGTCAGGACGATCACCTCCCACCCGCGGAGATTCTCGGAAGTCCCCTTCAATCGGTGATTTTCTAGAAGATTTAATATATAATCAGGCGCTCCCTGTTTTTAAAATTTATAGACCCTCAAGCCGCCCGAGAATAACGCCGGGTCGATGGACATTAAAAGTTGACGGAAAAATCACGATTTTGTTGCATTTAACAGACAGCACTTTCGCTCAGGTTGCCGCAAAGCCGCCCGCCCAGGAGTCCGTTTTTATGCCCCCACAGCCCACGTTGGCAGGGTGCGGCGAGGGTGGGGGAAAGTGTAGGAAAGTGCAGGAAAGGGACGGCAATCGGTGCGGTCCCTCCTTGGGTGGCCTTCGGCCCAGATTGATAATTTTTTTACACGGAAGCTAAATAAGTAAAGTACCCCCCGACCCCCGACCCCGATCCCGCCCCAGCCGGGGTCGGGGGATGAATATATTACTCAAGTGACAATGATTCGGATTGCAGATGAGGGTGGAATAGGCAATTTCGCCCAATCACTTATCCCATGGCTAACCCAACCCTCCCTCGTCTCCGCTTTTTAGTCGCCGCCGCTTTCGCCCTTTCGGCGACGGTGATGCCCACCACGGCCAAGGCCGCGACATTCTATCTTAATCCGTCTGCGCCGGCCACCCTTCAAGACTGGTCCCTTGCAGCGAGCTGGTCTGACTCTCTAGGAGTTGCGTCAACAACAGTTCCTGGTCTCGGCGACGACTTGGTGATCGGTGGGCTTGCTAATGTTAACGCGACGGCAACTTCCAACGTTGGTTTTGATACTCCCGTATACAATACGTTGACGCTCTCCAATACAGACGGGTTGCTGTCCCACACGGTAAACCTATTTGGTTACAAGTTGAACGTTAACAGCATCACTTCGACTGCGCCTTTTAGCCCGCTTTCCCCGACCGTAACCTTGCTCGATGGCGAAGTCATTTTTGGGGCCGCCAGTTCAACGATGACCGCGGCCCTGGATCATACTATCAATATTGGCGGTCAAATCTCCGGTCCGGCCACCGATTTGACAATCAATGGTGCTGGCAATGTAACTATTTTAGGGGCCGTTAATCTCGTCGCCGCCGACCTGATCAAAGACGGTTCCGGGACCCTCCAATTATCCAATTCGGCGGCTCCAACTTGGACGGGTTCGACGACCGTCAAGGCAGGCCAACTCCTCTTTGGTTAT
>CAILOT010000203.1:0-23360 GCA_903835965.1 uncultured Opitutia bacterium | reverse complement strand
CGCATGGGTCGGGCAGGAGCTTTTTGGCTGCGACGAGCCGGCTCCCGTGCTCACTTTCCCGGAATGGCGCGAGCCGGTCGCGCAGGTAAGCTCCGACGACTTATTTAAGGGCTGTGAATGGACCAAGCATTTTAGCGAAACCGACAAAGGATTTCGCTCCGTTGATTATTGGGGCTACTTCATGGGGCACACGTCCGATCTCGCTCCTGACCAAACTTTCATCCGTAGCCTGTTTCGTTTCGTCCCCGAGTTCACCGCCGTCGTTGACCAACGTCTTGCCAAGCTCCGTAACCGTCGCCCACGTATCCTCGCCGTGCATCTGCGCCGTGGGGATTATGGTTACGCGTACTTTTTCTGCGCACCCAGCGCTTGGTATGAAGAATGGCTTCGCCGGAGCGGATACGACCCCGCCGAATGGCTTATCTATGTTTGTTCGGAAATTCCCGGTCCGTACCGTCGGCGGTTCGCCGGCTTCCAGACAGCGGACGCGACCGACCTCGGCGGCATGGCCGACACTGCCGCATACCTCGACTTCTACGTGCTCACCCAGGCGGACTATGTCCTGACCGCCAATAGCTCGTTCTCGTTCATGGCTGCGATGCTCAATGAAAAAGCCATCGGCTTCGCCCGCCCGTGTGCCGAACGGGAGGCTCTGGTGCCTTTCGACCCGTGGGATGCCCCCGTCTTGCTAAGGCACGAACCCACGTTGGAAAAGCACAAGCTCTTACGGGCAGCCGATTGAAGCCCTGCCTTGATACCATGGCCCTAGGCAAACTCACACGATTCTTTGCTAAGCTTAACCGCTCACTTCAAAAGCGCTTGCGGTTGGGTCGTCCAGAAGCAGCCGATAGGCCGGATGAAGTCGGCCGGGCATTCCTTGAGCGCATGCCTGAAGCACATAGGGGCCGACTGAACGGACTTCTTAAATCGTCACAGGCCCAACTCTGCCAAGATCTCTTCGCTTTGAGCTTCCTGGATTTCAAGCGCGGAGGCTTTTTCGTCGAATTCGGGGCCGCTGAGGGTGTCGGACTTAGTAACACCTGGCTGCTCGAGAAGAAGTTTGGCTGGCGGGGTATCCTTTCCGAACCAGCCCGGTCCTATGCTCCGAGACTTCGCGCAAACCGAGACTGTGCGATCGATGTTCGCTGCGTCTGGAGTCATTCTGGCGAGTCGATCGCCTTTCGCGAGGCCAGTAACCGGGTGCTCTCCACCATTGCTCGGTTCTCGGACGGCGACATGCACGCCGAAGATAGAAAACAGGGTATCACTTACGACGTCCCTACCGTCAGCCTCGGCGATCTCCTCGCTGAACACCGCGCCCCTTGCGATCCAGACTTCCTCTCCATCGACACGGAAGGCAGCGAATTGGAAATCCTTAGCAAGCTCGATTTCAAACGATGGCCATTCAAGGTCATATGCTGCGAGCACGCTTACACCACCGCGCGCCAACCTATCTTCGAGCTTTTGACCTCAAAAGGCTATACGCGTGTGCATGAGGACATCTCGCAGTTTGACGACTGGTATGTCCTGGCGAACCGGTCTTGAATCCCGGCCTCAGCCTTTTCCGATCGAATACACCTTGAAGCCAGCGGAAATCGCGGCTCGCCGATCGATAATCGCGCGACCGTCGAAGATGGCTGGATTCTTTCCGCACGATGAGAAAAGGGCCGGCCAGTCAATCGAGGCGTAACAATCCCACTCGGTCAGGATGAGGAGGGCGTCAGCCCCGTCGGCTGCCGGCGCAACGTCGGCGAAGAATTCTACCCCGACTTTCCTCTGGTCCACGATGTGCGCGGCGAAGTCCTTGGCGTCAACGCGCTCATCCTGCAGGCGAAGGCGGACCCCCGACGCGAGGAGCTGATTACAGATGTCGATGGCGGGCGATTCTCGGAAGTCGTTCGTATTCTTTTTGAAGGCCAACCCGAGGATGGCGACGACCCCGCCGCCAAGCTTGGCATGTTCCGCCGCCATGGCGGCGATGCGGCGTTTCTGCCATTCATTGATGTCCAGCACGCCTTGCCAGTAAGCCGCCGGACCGGACAGCTGGTAGAACTCGCAAAGGTAGATCAGAGAGAGCAGGTCCTTCTTGAAGCAGGAGCCGCCGAACCCGATCGAAGCCTTGAGGAATTTTGGGCCGATGCGCGTATCAGCCCCGCATACGCCGGCGACTTCGTCGACATCGGCTTCCGTTGCCTCGCAGAGCGCCGAGATCGCGTTGATCGAAGATACCCGTTGGGCCAAGAAGGCGTTCGCCGCCAGCTTGGAGAGTTCCGCGGACCAAAGTCCGGTGCGAAGAATGGCCGCATCGGGCACCCAGTGGCGATAGACTGCGGCGAGTGCCTCAATGGCAGTAACGTTTTCTCCACCGATGAGGACTCGGTCGGGCTTTTCGAGGTCGCGGATGGCCGTGCCTTCCGCGAGGAACTCGGGATTGGACAGCACGTGGAAGCTACCCCCGTTCTTACCGGACGACAGAATACGTTTGATCGTGTCAGCCGCCCGCACCGGCATGGTCGATTTCTCGATGACGATCGTGGGTCCTGTCGCGTGTTCGGCGATGTAGCGTGCGCACGATTCCACGTAGCTGAGGTCGGAAGCCTTGCCGGCTCCTTCGCCCTGCGTCTTCGTTGGAGTATTGACGGAGATGAAGACCGCATCGGCCTGCGCGATGGCGGCCGCGCCTTCGGTCTGCGAGATGAAGCGAAGGTTGCGCCCCCTCGTCCGTCGGACGATTTCCGCGAGGCCAGGCTCATACACCGGCAAGGCATCCGAGTTCCACGCCGCGATCCGGGCTGCGTTCAGGTCGATGACGGTGACGGAGATGTCTGGACAGCGGTCGGCGATCACGGCCATCGTGGGCCCGCCGACGTAGCCGGCCCCGATACAGACGATTTTGAGGATGCGTTGCTTCATCGAATTCAGACCAAGGGCTGCTTGCGGAAATACGCTAACGTCTTCCCAAGCCCTTCGGCCAATTGGACCTTGGGCTCCCATCCGCCTAGCAGCCTGCGGGCCTTGGCGATATCTGGGCGACGCTGCTTCGGGTCGTCGGTGGGCAGGGGTTCGAAGCGGAGTGGCAAGGACGAGCCGACGAGGCGCTGCACGGCCTCGGCGAGCTGGAGCATCGTGAACTCGTAGGGGTTGCCTAGGTTGATTGGCCCTTGGTTTTCCGGCAGGGCGAGGACGCGAACGAAGCCCTCGATCAGGTCGTCGACATAGCAGAACGAGCGGGTCTGCTGCCCGGCTCCATAGACCGTGAGCGGCCGCCCTGACATGGCTTGCAGAAGGAAGTTGGTCACGACCCGGCCATCATCGCCACGCATATGGGGACCGTAGGTATTGAAGATGCGGACGAGGCGCGCGTCCACTCGGCCGAGACGCGTGAAGTCGGCGCATAGGGTCTCCGCCGCCCGCTTGCCTTCGTCATAGCAGGCGCGGGGACCGGTCGAGTTGACGTTGCCCAAGTAGGTTTCCGGCTGCGGGTGGACCAACGGGTCCCCATAGATCTCGGAGGTCGAGGCCTGCAACAGGTGGGCCTTATGCCTTTCAGCGTTCTCGAGCGCGTGAAGGGCCCCGAGCACCGAGATGCGAAGCGTGTATATCGGGTCTTTCTGGTAATGAGGCGGCGAGGCCGGGCAGGCGAGATTGCAGATGAAGTCGCAGGGGATGTCGTAGGCGTTCACGACGTCGTGCTCGATGAAGCTGAAGCCGGGGCGGTCGAGGAGTATGGCGGTGTTAGAACGGGAGCCTGAATGGTAGTTATCAAGCCCGATCACCTCGTGGCCATCGCCGAGGAGACGTAGGGCCAGGTTCGCTCCAAGGAAACCAGCCGAGCCTGTGACGAGGTATCGCATCGAGTTCGCTAGCAAATGCCGTCGGACCTTTTGAGGCAAACCGTTTATTCCCGCCGACCATCACTAAGATTGCTTAGAATGCCTTCCGCGGACATAGATGCGGCATGGAACTGCCGACCCCGCCCGTCTTGCTCGTGGCCTTTAATCGGCCTGACACGACGGCGAGAGTCTTTGCGGCGATCCGCACGGCACGGCCGGCCCGCTTTTTCTTCGCCTGTGACGGCCCTCGGATCGGCAAGCCTGGCGAAGCCGAGCGCGTGGAAGAAGTCCGCCGAATTGCCGCGCAAGTCGATTGGCCGTGCGATTTTCACACCCGATTCCTGTCTGAAAACCTCGGCTGTGGCCGCGGTGTCAGTTCGGCCATCGAATGGTTCCTTGGCGAAGCGGGTGAAGGAATCATCTTGGAGGATGACTGCCTGCCGACGCCGGCGTTCTTCCAGTATGCTGCCGTCATGCTGGATCGATATCGGCACGATGAACGCGTGGGCATCATCTCGGGCACCAACATGGCCCCCGAAGTCAGTCTGCCTGACGATCATGGCTTCAGCCGTATTATCACCTGTTGGGGCTGGGCGACGTGGCGACGCACTTGGGATGGGTATCGCCTCGCCCCGGAAATGGTGAGAGCTGACGAGGCATGGGTTGAAGGCTTCGGCGGCCGGTCCTTTCGCATCATAGAGAACTCCTTTCGCCGTATCCATGCGGGCGATGCGCATACGTGGGATTATCAACTACTCGTGCAGATGCTGCGCTCCGGGCAGTTGACGGTGATTCCTCGACGTAATCTCATTCTCAATATCGGTTTTGGCGGCGGCGGTACCCATTTTGCTGGCACCGGTCGACCCTGGTGGGCGCCGGATCGGGCGGAAGACTTCCATGGCGATTGGTCTCGTGAAATCGAGATGAGGGTCTGCGAACGTTTCGATCTGCATTACAAAGTCTCTTCGCACGCTGGTGGCGGCAAGTGGCTTCGAAATTGGCTGAAGTTAAGGCGGAGGCTTCACACCCTGATCGTGCGCTTCGGTCGCCCCGCAGCCCTAGTTGATTGAATTGGATTTCAGGTGAGCTGACGGATCTCATCGCACAGCTTTCGCTCCATGGATGATTGGGCGAGGCCCAGTCGCATCCGCAGATAGAGGTAACGGAGGGTGGCGGGCAGCCATGCCCAACGGTTACGCGCGTAAAGCGTCGTTCCGTGCCATAGGTCGCGACGGCGCATCGCTGCCGCCCGCGTGCTCTCGGCCAGATGGAGCAGTGTGCAATGCTCGGCCGCGTGCCGCAACTCCAGCTTTTCCTGGAGGCGCTCCGACTCCTCCATGAACAGGCGGTCCAACACGCGGCCAAGTATCTGCTGCGGGCCGCCGGGCTCTTTTTTATGGATACAGAAGCTCGCTCCCGCCACCGGGACGAGGCAGAGGTTCATCTCAGCGGAATGGCGCAGGGTCCAGGCGGTGTCGCCGTGTGTTCCGTAATCGGTCGGCAATGGTCTCGCCCTCAGGAAGTTGCCGCGGAAAAGGTTGCTCGCCCAGCTACCAAGCAAGGCGTTGGGCTTGGCTTTTCTGAAAGCATAGTAGCAAACGGCGGCAGGACTTAGCGACACGACGCCTCGCCCGGCCAAGAGGCCATGTATGTCCGCGTTGGTATAATCGGCCCCCAGGTAAGGTTCTCCGGCTTCGGTCACGAACCTCTGCGGGCTGACCACCGCGTCCGCACCGGCCCGCCCGCCTTCTTGCATGAGGCGGAGAAGGTGAGCTTTGCTAATAAGATCTCCGGCCGTACTGATGTAGACCCAGTCCCCTGTAGTCGCAGCGATGCCTTCGTTCCAGGATTCGTAGAGGCCGCGGTCGCGCTCGATGATGCGCACGTTTGGGTGGTGCAGTCGCTCGCGGATGAGGTCGAGCGTCCCGTCGGTCGAATGGCTGTCCACGATGACAAACTCGTCCGCCAGGTCGGCCCATTTCGCCATGGACGCAAGGTGCCGCTCCATCAGTGGAGCGCAGTTATAGGTGGGAACGACTACGCTGAGTGTCGGCGTTGCGAGCATGAGAACCTCCTAATTCCCAGCGGTCGTCGAAGCGGAAGCAAACACTTTTTAATAGAAGCTTTCTGGTTGAAAGAGGGGCTTCGCACGCCTCTTATGAATGCATGCGGATCGGCCTTACTGGAGGACGGGGAATCTTGGGCCGGATTGCCATCAAGCAACTGCTCGAGCGAGGGCATGAAGTCAGCTCATTCGCCGGCGATATCTGCGATCTGTCCGCCCTGCAGGCTTGGGCCACCGATGCCCAGGCGGAAGCCGTTCTACACTTTGCTGCGGTGGTCCCGACCCAGACGGTCCAGGCTGACCCCGCTCGCGCCTTCCGCGTCAATGTCGGTGGCACGGCCAATCTCGTCACGGCTCTCGTCGCCAGCGGCCGTAAGCCTTGGCTCTTCTACGCGAGCAGCAGCCACGTCTATCGTCCGCAAGCCGAGGCATTGCGCGAAGACGCCCCGGTGAGCCCCATCAATCCTTACGGCCTGACAAAGCGCATGGGCGAGCAGGTCGTTGAGAACTCCGCCGGTCCGGCCGGCCTGCCGTGGTGCGTGGGCCGTATCTTCAGCTTTTATCACCCTGAGCAGACCGGCACGTTCCTCTACCCGACCCTCCAGCGCCGCTTCGCGACCGAAGACCTCACCCAGCCTTTTCCGCTGCATGGCGTCGATGATGTCCGTGATCTCTCCTTGGCCGATGATTTGGTCGCCGCAATCGTTGAACTCACCGAGTGCCAGGCTGCCGGTATCATTAATATTGGGTCTGGTCGCGGCACCCGCATCGCTGATTTCGTCCAGTCGCTAGCTCCGATGTCGCTGAACATTACTTCGGCCTCTACCGGCACGCCGACCTCCTTGGTTGCCGACACGACGAAGCTCCGCCAGATTCTCGGCCAATGACCACCCCGCTCGTCACTATCCTCATCCCGACCTTCAATCGGGCGAAGTTGCTGCGTCGTTGCGTCGAATCAGCCCTCGTGCAGACCCAGGCGTGCGAGGTCATCGTCGTCGACCATGGCAGCTCGGATGACACCCCGGCCGTGGCAGCCTCCTTCGGTGACCGTATCCGCTACATTCGCCGCGACGTCGACCACGGCGTGCACTTCTGCTGGCTTGATGGCCTCATGAACGTACGGGGAGAGTTCGTGCATATCAACTTTGACGACGACTACATGGAGTCGGCCTATATCGAGCGATGCATGGCGCTCATGGCTCCGGAGGTTGGTCTCGTCTTTTCCAAGGTATCTTTGCGTGACGATGACAGCGGTCAGGTCTTGGCGGAACTGTTCGACAAGTTCGGCTCAACCGGGACTTATTCCTCGGCTTTCTTCATGGATAAGCAATTGCGGGGCCTCGTTTCGCCTGGGGCCACGATTATTCGACGGAAGGACATGTTGGACGCTCTTTTCGTAGGTAAGGTTCCCTTCGCTCGTTTTGAATACCACGGCGTTGGCCCAGATTGGCTCATGACGGCGATGACGACGCTCAATTATAAGAAAATCGGCTTCGTGGACGAACCCCTGGCGGTTTTTTCTTCGCACCCCGGATCGATCACGGTTTCCGCTTTGCAGGATGAGGCGAAGAAGCTCGCGTTTCGAAAGGCCTATCAAGAGAGCAGGCGCTTCTACGCCATGCTTTGGTTGGCCAAGAGGTTCCGGCTCGACCTTGTCGGCGACGTCGCCTTGGCTTTCATGCGCTTGAAGGCGAACCTCGCCTCTTTCCTCCGGCGCATATCTAAACCAAGAAAAAGCTCAAAGCAATGACCCGACGCACCGTCAAGCTGGCTGATAATACGATCTCCGCCGAGGAGATGTCATCCCTTGCTGATTGGCTTAAGGAAGGCCACCAGGTCACTAAGGGACCACTGACGCGGCAGTTCGAGGCTGAGTTTGCCGCCTATTCCGGAACCAAGTACAGCATCATGGTGAATAGCGGTTCGTCGGCGAACCTCCTGATGGCCTACAGCCTTCTGGAAGCCGGTTACCTGAAGAACAAGAAGGTGATCGTGCCGTCCGTCTCTTGGATCACGACGCTTTCGCCCTTCATCCAGCTGGGCTTCGATTGCTTCCTTTGCGATTCGGATGCCGACGACCTAGGCGTGGATCTCAATCACCTCGAGGCGCTGCTGAAGAAGGAACAGCCAGCTCTGCTCATCCTTGTCCATATTCTGGGCCACCCCAACAAGATGGAAGCCATTCATCGCCTCTGTGAGCAACATGGCTGTCAGGTGATCGAAGATGCGTGCGAAGCCTTGGGTTCCGAATACGGAGGCCAGAAGACCGGCGCACTTTCTCTCGCTGGATCGTTCTCATTTTATTATGGGCATCATATCTCGACCATCGAGGGCGGCGCCATCACCACAAGCGATGATAAGCTGTATAGCGTCATGCTTTCCATCCGATCACACGGCTGGTCGCGCGACGTGCCGGAAGCCGACCGGATCGCCTGGCGCAAAGAACATGACATCGATGAGTTTCGCGAGTTCTACAGTTTTTACTATCCGGGATACAACCTACGCTCTTCCGACCTCAATGCTTTCTTGGGTCGCGGACAGTTGCAGCGCCTGCCGGACATCGCCAAGGCCCGAGAGCATAATTTTGCACTCTATCGTAAGGCTCTACCGGAGTTTTGGTCACAACGTAGCGAGCGCAGCTTCGTCTCCAGTTTCGCCTACGGTACTTTCGTGAAAAACCGCTTGGCGGTCTTCCATCACTTAAAGTCGAACGGTATCGAATGCCGGCCGCTGGTTTGCGGCTCGATGGGTCGTCAGCCATTTTGGATCAAGCGTTACGGCGTGACGCACCTGACGGTCGCCGATCGCGTGCATGATTTCGGGCTTTATCTGCCTAATCACGCCAATATTACGCCCGATGACATCAGCTATGTGGCGCGGTGCTTTAAGGAAGTAGCCGAACCGTTGTGAGTCAGGATTTATCGCCAGCCTAACTTCCAAAGTTGGCCATCGAGGCGGCAGGCCAGGCCGGAGAGCGCCCGATGAAGGTCACTCGAGTAAGCATGGGATCGCAATTTCCGATCTCGATAGACGCGAGGCGAGCTTGAGCGGGGTGCCGACAGGAATCCCTGTAATGCTTGGAATTGAATCATCGGATCAAACCATTGGGGTGGGGTATTGCCATTAAACCATGGCTCACGGAGGTATGAAAGGTAAAGCCCATCGTCGGCGTCTACTTTAAGGATGTGCTCAATCGCGGCATCAAATGATGGAAAATCCGACACGTTGATGAAGCTACGGGGGTTGAAGTCTCGGGCTACCTCCGGGTTGCCCCAGTAAATCGGCAAGCTGCCAGCCAGCATCGGCTCGACGAGTTTCTCGGTGGTGTAGCCAGACGAAGAGGAATTCTCAAAGGCCAAGGTGAATTTATAGTCTCGGATGAAGGCGAGCTTATTGGCGATAGGTTTGCCGAGGTTATTGAAGTGTCGGCCACCGGAGTCGACAGGCTTTCGGCGGTGGAGCATCCGGAAGAATTTATTTCGTTCCAGACAACGCGGGTTGGAGACGACGAAATTGCAGAACTTCGTCTTGGTTTTCAAGATCGCGGCCGCATCGAAGCCGGGCTCTTTGATGAGGCCGGAAGGCTCATCGACGTAAAAGACATATTGCGGAAGACGAAAGTGCCGCGGCTCATCGGGTGGGTGGCAGAAGCTGATCGCGAAGTCGCACTCGTTGAAATCGGGTAAGACGTTCTCGGACGTGAAGAAGATTTTGCGGCCGTGGAAGGTCCGGTGCGCCTGTCCGAAAGTCGAATAAATCAGCACTTCGGCTTCGGCCAGAGGAACCACTCGGACTTCGTATGCGCGAGCTAATAGCCGCGTGAAGACATTATCCTTGGGGTCGAAGCGGCCGAATTTATCCGTATCGTGGCGATTGAAGATGAAGTCGCTGAAGGCGAGCTTGAGCGTGGTCATGGTTTGGACGGGTTGATGGCACCAAGTCCGATAGAGCGGAGAAATTCCATTGCGCGATGCGCCCGGACATGGGTGTTCTCGCCGGTGCCGTGGCCCATGGCCAAAGAGGTTACGTTGCCGCCTTGCTCCAGCAGGCAACCGAGTTGTTCCATGCGATCCAGGCTGACGTCAGGAGTCGCCACTCGGAAACGGCTTATGCCATGGAGGGCCAGATAATTGCTGAAGTAGACATCGTCATGGAAGCGACAGCTCGCATGGCTGAGGGCTTGCGCCAGATAGGATTCGAAGTCGTCCTTGAAAAAGGAGCGGTGGACGATGAAGCCCGCGAAGCCGCATAGGATGTCGACGTCACCCGCGGGAGGCGACCAGCGTCGAAAGAGATAGTTATCTGCGAACCCGTAAGCGGCCGGTGGGCCTTTGCGGGCAAATGAAAGCAAGGTCGCTAGTGCTTCCGGAAGATGGCGTACGTCATCGTCGACGACGAAGAACCAAACATCCGCGTCGGGCGGCGTGCGTCGGATGGTGGGGATCAGCTTGGTGCCGGGACCCTCATCTTCGCCGCGAAAGATTTTAACGGGGAAACGTGCCAGGAAGTCGGGCAGCACGTATTCCTGTCCGGTCCGCCCAAAACGGTACGGTATGTTCAGGTGAATTTCGTCGGGCGGTCGACTTTGACCTTCGGTGAGGGCTTTTAAGACCGGCTCGAGGAGGTGGATGCGATCAGGGGCGGTGGTGAGGGTCGCGATAACGCGGAGCGAATCAGGAACTGACTTGGTCACCGTTAGGTTCTGCCAAAATGCGGCTGATTTTTCGACCCGTAGCCGGTATCTACGTTTACGACGCCATGCCCGGGTCGGACCTCGGAGAAGCACGGCCGAGAGGACGATGAGGGCTGAAAGGGCAACGACCCAATAGATGGCCGGAAGGCTCATGGTGGAAGATTGCCCTAACGAAGGGGGCTTCGCCAAGGCGGATAAATAGAAGAATTATCGTGGGCCGTACTTTCGCTGCGGGGGCTGCGAAGGGGCGGTGGCATCGATCTGGACTCCAGCGCAGGCAGGGTGGCGTCCGAAGATGCCATAGCTTTCGGCGTCAAACCGAGTCGTCATCCCGCGGGCGGCTTCGGCGACAAGCACGCGGCCGTCGGGCTGGATGAAGCCGACCTGGACGATGGTCGGTCCGTCGACCTTGCGTGTATGGGCCACGATCTTTTCCATGAAATCGCCGGCGTCAGGGCCAGGCTTGAGGGCGAAGAGGATTTTCTTGATGAGGCTGGGAGCTCGACGCAGCGGGGTGACGGCATGGGCGCTGAGCGACCACTCGCCGCGTTCTTCCCGCCAATTGAGCCGGGCGTCGACAATGACGTGCGAGCCATCCATGAGCAACGGAAGCTCACCATCCTTGAGCAGTGCCGCAGCATCATAAGCGTCGGAGAACATCATGACCGGAATTGTCACTGAGCGAGAGGCGACGGTAAAGAGAGCCCACGGGCGATTATCTTTCTTAGAAATCTTTTTCTCGAGCCCGCCGATGATGCCGCAGATGCGGACCGCGTGGCGTTCGGTCTTATTAAGTTCAATCCGGTCCGGGGTGACGGTGAGCGTCGCGACCGCTTCATCCAAGCCATGGTAATCGGCCAAGGGATGACCGCTCAGGTAGAAGCCGAGGAGGGCTTTCTCACTGTTAAGCATTTCGAGTTTCGGCATCTTCTCCGACTTGCGGAGGATCAAGTCCGTCGGGCGAGCTGCGCCGGCGTCTTCGGCCCCGAGCATGTCAAAGAGCGAGCCCTGGCCGCTGGCCCGTTCTTTTCTTTCGCCGGCGAAGTGTCGGCGCACAGACTCGATGGAGTCGACCAAGTGACGGCGATCTTCGCCCGTGAAGTCAAAGCCTCCAGCCCGGATGAGGCAGTCGAGCGTCCGGGCATTGAGATCCTGTTCGCCCATCCGGCCCACGAAATCGCCAAAGTCCTTGAAGGGGCCGTTTTTTTCGCGTTCGGCCACGATATTGCGCGCGGCCTGTTCGCCCACACCCTTGATCGCGCCGAGTCCGAAGCGGATGGCGTTCTCTTTGATCATCGGCGTGAAGTCGGTATCCGATTGGTTCACGTCGGGTCCGAGGGCTTTCATGCCGAGGGCTTCGACTTCCGTCATGAATTCAGCGAGCTTGTCGGCGTTGCCCTGTTCGGAGGTGAGCACCGCCGACATGAATTCTACCGGGTAGTTCGCTTTCAGATAAGCCGTCCGGTAGGAAAGGATAGCGTACGCGGCGGAGTGCGACTTGTTGAACCCATACTCGGCGAACTTTTCCAGCGTCGCGAAGATTTCTTCGGCCTTCTTCTTATCGATGTTATTAGTGACCTTGGCGCCCTCGACGAAGATGGAGCGCTGTTGTTCCATCTCCTCCTTGATCTTCTTGCCCATCGCGCGCCGAAGCATGTCGGCGCCGCCGAGGGTATAGCCGGCGACCACGCGCGCGGCTTCCATCACTTGTTCCTGATAGACCAGGATGCCGTAGGTTTCCTTGGCGACCTTCTCGAGGAGCGGGTGCGCGTATTTGACGGTTGCCGGGTCGTTCTTCCCCTTGACGTAGTCGCCGATGAACTGCATCGGGCCCGGACGGTACAGGGCGATGAGAGCGACGATTTCGTCGATGGCGGTGATATGGAATTTGCGGCAGAGCGATTGCATGCCGCCGGATTCAAGCTGGAACACGCCGACGGTCTTGGCTTCGTTCAGGAGCGCAAAGGTCGCGGGGTCTTCGAACTCTACCTTTTCAATATCGAACGCAGGTTTCTTGCGGTGCTTGCGGACAAGTTTCTGGGCATCATCGATGATGGTGAGCGTCTTGAGGCCCAGGAAGTCCATCTTCAGCAGGCCGAGTTTTTCGACCGGGTCCTTGGCATATTGCGTGGTCAGGTTGCCTTCCTGCATCGTCACCGGGATGATGTCCGTGAGTGGCCGGTCGGCGATGATCATGCCGCAAGCGTGTTTGCCGCTGTTGCGAACCATGCCTTCGATGATCCGTCCGGTCTCGATGATGCTCGCCGCCTGCGGATTGACGTTCACTTCCTCGCGCAGCTCATTGGATTTCTTCAGGGCGTCTTCGAGTGAGATATTGATATCATCCGGGACAAGCTTGGCGAGACGGTTGGTCTCGGCGAAGGGCAAGTCGCGGATTCGGGCCAAGTCGCGGACGACCATCTTCGCCCCGAAGGTGCCGAAGGTGATGATGTTGGCGACGCGGTCTTCGCCGTATTTTTTGCGGACATAGTCTACGACTTCGTCGCGGCGCCGCATGCAGAAATCGATATCGAAGTCGGGCGCGGAGACGCGTTCGGGATTCAAGAAACGTTCGAAGAGCAGACCGAAGCGAATCGGATCGATGTCGGTGATCTTAAGGCAATAGGCCACGATGGAGCCGGCGCCTGACCCACGGCCAGGGCCAACGGGGATGTCGTGACGGCGGGCCCAGTCAATGAAGTCCCAGACGATCAGAAAGTAATCGACGAAACCGGTGCCAGCGATGACGCCCATCTCATAGTCGACCCGGCGGCAGAGTTCGGCGGGGCTGGTCTGGCCGATACCGGGGATTTTTTCATCTGCCCAAGCTTTAGGACTGTCGTAGTCGATGCCGTAGCGCTCCAGCAGGCCTTTCTTGACGACATCAAGCAGGTAGGAGCCATTCGCCCGCATCGGTTTGCGTTGATCCTCGGTGATGGTGAATTCGCCTTTCTTTTTAGCGGCGACGAGCAGGCCGTTCTTAAGCTGTTCGTAGCCGTCAAGGATGGCGTCGACCTTCTTGTCGGTCTTGGGCTTGATGCCTTCGCTGAAGATATAGACGGGGTAGTTGTTCTGACCGACGGGCAATTTGACGTCGCACATCTCGGCGACCGCCACCGTATTTTTGATGGCATCGGGGACTTCGCCGAAGACCCGTAACATCTCATCTTGGCTTTTCAGGTAGAATTCTTGCGCGGTATAGCGCATGCGACGTTCGTCCGCGAGACGCGCTCCGGTCTGGATGCAAAGCATGGCGTCATGGGCGGCCGCATCGCCGGCGTCGACGTAGTGGACGTCATTCGTGGCCACGACGCGCAGCTTGAATTCTTCGGCGAGCTTCAAGAGGTCGGCGATGATGCGCTTTTGTTCTTCGAGACCGTGGTCCATAATCTCGATGATGAAGTTTTCGCGCCCGAAGATCTCGACGAACCGTCCGCAGGCCTTGCGGGCGGCCTCGTAATCGCCCTTCAGCAGGTTCTGTGGGATGACGCCTTGCAGACAGCCGCTGAAGCCGATGAGGCCCTCGGCGTGCTTTGCCAGCTGTTCGATGTCCGTGCGCGGCTTGTAGTGGAGCCCGCGCACGTGGGCATCGGAGACGAGCTTGGTGAGGTTCTGGTAGCCTTTGAAGTTCTGGGCCAGCACGCCCATATGGTAATATTTATGTTCTCGTCGATCCGGCTTGTCGGTGAGCGCATGGTCCCAGACCAGGTAGAGTTCGCAGCCGAGGAGCGGCTTGAGTTTCGTCTCACCCTTGGAGCGCTTGGTGGCTTCGTTCCAGAAATCGAAAAGGCCGAAAAGATTGCCGTGGTCGGTAATCGCCACCGCGCGCATGTTCATGTCGCAGGCCCGTTCCATCAGCCGGTCGATGCGGCTACAACCATCCAGCATGCTGTAGTCGGTATGCACATGCAGGTGCACGAAGTCTCGACTGTTGTTATTTTCGGCCATGCGGGAAAGATCGATAATAGGGACGGGAGGAAGGGCAGGGGAAGGGCATAATCAAAAGGGTTATGCGCTGTCTTGCATGTTTTCTGGGTGCCGCTTAAAAAACGCCCGATTCTCATGAGCGAACACCGCTTTTCCGCCAGACAGCAGCTTGCCTTCGGCTTGGTCTTGGGCTGGTTCTACGGCCTCATCTGCCGTCTAACCGTCAGATCTTCCGCATGCTGTTCACCGCCGGCCTCGGTCTGGTACGGGATTATGACCTGCAGTTTCATCTTTCTTGTGCCCTTGGCGTTAGGCTTCGTGGTGGTCTGGTTTGGCGAAGTCGAGAAACGCTGGTTGCGTCGGATTTTTGGCCCATGGCTCGCGGGCCTCCTCTTCTTGGCGGCGGCGCTGGCGTTTAATCTGGAAGGCTGGATCTGCGTGATTCTCTGGCTGCCGCTCGTCTTGATCATGTCCTCACTGGGAGGGATTTTGGCCGGCCTTATCCTAGATGCGAAAGCCAAGGCGGGCTCGAAGCGTCTTTGCCTGGCAGTGGTCGTGCTCCTGCCGTTCTTCGCCGGGCCCCTGGAATCGCTCCGCGAACGTTCGAGCGAAATCCGTACGGTTCATACGACGATCGAAATCAAGGCCACGCCCGCCCAAGTTTGGCGGCAGATCCGTTCGGTGCCTCGCATTACGGAAGCTGAGCACGGCTTTTCGCTCAGTCATAAGCTCGGATTCCCTCGGCCCACCGAGGCGATTCTCGAAGGCACGGGCGTCGGGTCGGTGCGCTACGCGCGTTTTGAGGGCAATGTGCTCTTCGTGGAGAAAGTGACCGAGTGGGAGGAGAACAAGCGCCTGTCGTTTTCCATCGTGGCCGATACGAAAAATATTCCGCCCACGACTTTTGATGAGCATGTGACCATCGGCGGCCCCTATTTCGACGTCCTGCACGGCTCTTATTGGATTGAGGAGCGCGGTGCGGATCGGGTCGTGCTGCATCTGGCGAGCGACCAGCGTCTTTCGACCGGCTTCAATTTCTACTCCCATTGGTGGACGGAGTGGCTGATGAACGACCTGCAGTCTTACATCCTGCGGATCATCAAAGCCCGCGCCGAGCCGGCTGTCTGAGCGCGCCTAATTTGACTTTCACCAAGCTTCGCTAGGCATTCCCAAACAAAGGTGCAGGTTCCTATGTTCAATGAGCGGGTCGGGCGTTAATTATGCGTTCTTAGTTACGGAGACGGTTTTCAGAAAAGTCCTTTTCAGATAGCCCTTAATACGACGTCTAATCGACTTTAGCCTAAGCCATATGGGGTAGGGCTGTCGAGTTAAGCCTGCCAGCTGGATTTTATTCGCATAATGCCACCAGACGTCCGCAACGTCGGGGCTGCAGATTGCATGCCAAGGTTTGGTTTGGGCGACGAAATGAATAATGCATGGGGCCGATGATTGCACCTCGGCTTCTTCTCCCTCCGGATTTTTCATCGGCCAGGCGAAATGATTCCACTTCGGGTGGAGGATTTTTTTACCAGATTCGGCATACTTATTGATGATGCATTGATCAGCCCAGGTCACTTCGAGGGTGTGCTTTTCATAAATATCCTTACACTTCAAAAAGAAGCCTTCTTGGCGCAGGCGTTTTAAGTCCATGACAAGGACGCCAGAATTAATGTAGCTGGCAGGTCTGGTGAGCGGCATCTTGCTCATCTGGGCCCCCGCGACGGTATCAAGTGCCCCCGCGATGGCGTGAGGACCCAGTTCAACTGAATATAGCAGACTAAGGTCCGCTTGCACGATGACGTCAGAGTCCAGATAGATGACTTTATCTTCGGCTACGGATTCCGGGATCAATAGGCGCAGGTATGCCCCACGCGTGATGTGAAGAACTTCCTTCCAGTCGGCGAAGTGGGCGCTATCGACTGGTTGAACCACGATATCAATACCCAGCAAAGCCAGTTTCTCCTTTCTCGAGTTCACGGTTTCTAGGTCGCAGGCCGGCACTATCCAATAAACCTTAAGGGCGGTAACGGAGTTGGCGAACGCCGAGAACGTCGCGACTGCCGCATAGTTTACATAATTGGCATCGAAACAAAATACGATGGGGACGTATTCTGGCATCGGCCTACCCATTGACCTTCACGAAAGTGCGCTTGCCGGCTTGGATGACCAGTTCGCTTGCGGGCTGTGCGACCTTCAGGGACGGGTCGGAGACCTTGTCGTCGCCGATCTTGACCGCGCCGCCCTCGATGAGGCGACGGATCTCCTTCTTGGAGGGGAAGAGGTTCGTCGCGGCGAGGAGGTCGACGATGCCGATTTCGGCCGCGCCGCCAGAGACCGCGGCCCAGGTGAACTCAGGCATATCCGTGCGGACGCCGCCTTTGGAGAAGACGTTTTCGAACTCGGCGCGCTCCTTGGCGCCGGCGCCTTCGCCGTGGAATTTGTCCGTCAGGCGCGTGGCGAGCTGCTTCTTGGCTTCCATCGGGTGGCCGGCCTTGAGCGCGGCGAGTTCTTCCGGGGTCGAGAGCAGGAGAAGGTCGTAGTAGACCCACATGGTGGCGTCGGGCACCGACATGATGCGGCCAAACATGTCCTTCGCGCCGTGGTTGAAGGCGATGTAGTTGCCGAGGGACTTTGACATCTTCTTCTCGCCATCGAGGCCGACGAGCAGGGGCATGCCGAGCACGGCCTGCGGGGCCATCTTGTCCTGTTCCTGCAGGTCGCGGCCGACGAGCATGTTGAAGAGCTGGTCGCTGCCGCCGATTTCGATGTCGCACTTCAGCATCACCGAGTCGTAGCCCTGGAGGAGCGGGTAGAGGAACTCGACGATCGAGATGGGGGTATTGGATTCGTGGCGCTTGGCGAAGTCATCGCGCGCGAGCATTTGCGCTACGGTCATACGGCGGCTGAGCTGGAGGGCATCGAGGAACGACATCTTGCCGAACCACTCGCTGTTGCGGCGGACCTCGGTTTTCTTGGGATCAAGAATCTGGTAGGCCTGTTCGAGGTAGGTCTTGGCGTTCGTTTCGATTTCTTGCTCTGACAGCACTGGGCGAGTCTCGGATTTGCCGGTCGGGTCACCGATGCGCGTGGTATAGTCGCCGATGATCAGCACGGCCTGGTGGCCGAGTTCCTGAAACTGACGTAGTTTCTGGAAGACCACCATGTGTCCGAAAGTCAGGTCGGGGCGGGTGGGGTCGACGCCGAGCTTTACGCGCAAGGTTTTCCCGGCCTCAAGGCGCTTGAGGATTTCACCTTCACCGATGAATTTCTCGGTGCGAGATTTCATGACCTTCAACTGTTCCGCGGGGGACATACCTTTACTCTCCCCAGAGACAGGGAAGGGGGAAGGAAAAAGAGGAGATGGCAAAGGGATTGGGGTTGGGGGCAGGGGTAGGAAAGAGAGGTGCAAAAGTGCAAATCGGCCTGCGGCCTGTGCAAAGGTGGACGAAAGCTTCGGGTGGCGGCCCCAGGTGGCTGGTAGCGGGGTAGGGATGTGATGACATCGCATCCGTTTGCATTGGGTAGGGTTGAGCGCCCTCGCTCAACCGCGTCCTTTAATGATTTCTCCGCCACCCGCCACCTGGGGCCGCCACCCGGCACCTGATAATGTGGCCTCGTTCGCCGAATGGTGAACGCGGGGTAGGGGCGAGGCTACGCCGCGCCCTCTGGTCAGGTGAGGGCATGACGTAGTCCTGCCCCTACCATCGGCCACCCTGCGGCGGTCGAGGACAGCACGTGGTGCTGTCCCTATCGAGATTCCGCGGCTGACCAAGGGTGGTCAGCCCTACCTCGAGGCATTCCTAACCCGATCACCCATATCTGGCTCCCGACGGCCGAGGCCCGAGACCTGAATATTATCTCCTACCCCTATCCCAACCCCTACCCCTAATCTCACCTTTGCACTTTTGCACGCGGCTCCGCCGCATTTGCACCTTTGCACTGCATCTGCCCGCCTCTCTCTTGCCCTTCGTCCCTTTCCCGCCTTACTTCAACCCATGGATCTCGTTCGCGAACTCATCGAGTATGTTAGCCACGCCAGTGTTTCTACCGATCCGGCCTTTAAGGCAGGGATGGATGGCGCGCGCGCGCACATCTGTGGTTTACTCAAATCAGCTGGCCTGGAGGTCGAAGTCGTGCCGACGCCCTTGCATCCGGTCGTCTTGGCGCGTCGCCGTGGTCCGGATGAATGGCCGCATATCGTCTTATATGGACATTATGACGTCCAACCCGCCGACCCGCTTAATCTTTGGACGACGCCGGCGTTCGAGCCGGTCGTGCGTGACGGTAAGGTCTGGGGTCGGGGCACGGCGGATAATAAGGGCCCACACTTGGTCGCCGTCGCGGCATTGACCCGTCTGTTGAAGCGTCGCCCCGATCTGCCGCTCCGCATCACCTTCCTAATCGAGGGCGAAGAGGAGATCGGCTCACCGAGTTTCCCCGAATTTCTCCATGCCCATAAGGCCGAATTAGCAAAGGCGGATTGCGTCATGCTCTCGGATACCGCCAGCCCATCGTCGGACCAAATTGTGATCACCACCGGCTTGCGCGGTATCATTGGCTTGGAAGTAGGGCTGACGGGGCCGCGTTCCGATTTACATTCGGGCCTCCATGGCGGGGCGGTTTACAACCCCATTCAGGCGCTCGCTGAACTCTGTGCCTCTTTGCATGACGCGGATAACGCCGTGACCGTCGAAGGTTTTTACGAGAATGTCGATCAGCCTCAGCGCTGGGAGCGGGAGGAGCTGCGCAAGCTCCCGATGTCGGAAGAAGATTATCGCCGCTTCTTGGGCGTCGACGAATTGCATCCCGGTCCGGGATTGAACGGCCTGGAAGCCGTACGTTTCGCTCCGACTCTAGAATTCAACGGTATCGGCGGTGGTTATCAGGGCCAAGGCTCCAAGACCGTGATCCCCTCCAAGGTCTTCGCCAAGATTACCTGTCGCCTCGTGCCGGGCCAGGACCCGGTTTATATTCATAAGCAAGTCGCGGATGCCATTCGGGCCCGCGCCCCCAAAGGCGTGCGGGTCGACATCAAGGAGATGCAGGGTAACGGAGCTTATTATGTCTGTCCGCCCGACCGGGCGAATACCCCGAAAGATCAGAATCCCGTCTTGGCCCGGGCGTTCCGCGAAGCCGATAAGGCAATCGCCGAAGCTTTCGGCAAAGCGCCGCTCTATCTCCGCGAAGGTGGCAGCGTTCCGATCATCGGGGACATTCGGCGTGAGACCGGACTCGACTCGGTGATGATTGGGCTCTTCACGCCTGACTCCAATCTACATGCGCCGGACGAGAATTTTGAAATCCAGATGGCCGAGCGTGCCACCAACGCTTACGAGATGATTCTCGAGCGGTTGGCGGGAACGTCTCGCCGCTGAAAATTCTTCGTTAAAAGGGCAAATTAGGCCTTTTTAGGTCGGTTGACTCGTGCTTTTCCCTTTCGTAAACCCTGAGAAGTCCTAAACCTTAAGGGCTTAACCATGGCCGTATTCCGCAAACGTACTCACACGCCGACTCCGAAGAAAAAGGATATCCCGGCTGGTCTCTGGACCAAGTGTCCCCTCGATGGCGAGATGGTCTATTCCAAGGACTTGGAGGCGAATTGGAATGTCTTTCCGGTTAGCGGCTACCATGAGCGCCTCTCCACCAAACGCCGCATCGCTTTGTTGATCGATGAGGGTAGCTGGAAGGAGACCGACTCCAAGCTAGCCTCGAAGGATCCGCTCAAATTTACGGCCGGAGGCTCTTACCCTGAGCGCCTGGTCCAGCACCAGAAGAAGTCCGGCCTGCGCGACTCCGTGGTCTGCGGGCATGGCCTGATGGACGGTCTGCCAGTCTCGCTCGCCATCATGGACTTCTCTTTCATGGGCGCCTCGATGGGCTCAGTGGCCGGCGAAAAAGTCACCCGCGCCATCGAACGTGCGATCAAGATGAAGTGCCCCTGTGTCGTGGTCTGTGCCTCGGGCGGAGCTCGCATGCAGGAAGGCATTCTTTCTTTGATGCAGATGGCCAAGACCAGCGCGGCCCTCGCTAAATTACGCGCCGCTGGCCTGCCTTACATCGCCGTCCTGACCAACCCGACGATGGCCGGCGTCATGGCAAGTTATGCCACGCTGGGCGACGTGATCGTGGCCGAGCCTGGTGCTCTCATCGGTTTCGCCGGTGCCCGCGTGATTAAAGAGACCACCAATCAGGATCTTCCTGAAGGTTTCCAGTCCTCCGAATTTCTCCTTAAGCGCGGCTTGATCGACATGATCGTGCACCGCAAGGAAATGAAAGCCAAACTGGCTAGCCTCCTGCGCGCCTTGGCGCACCGCAAGGTGAAGGTCAAATCCGTCAAGCGCCGCGCGGCCTAAGCAAGCGCTGCGGAGATGGAACTCGCCGACACGCTGCACTGGTTGACGAGTCTACGTAATCTTGGTTCGCGCCTCGGCGTGGATCGCATGCGCATGTTGGCGGCCCGCTTGGCGCATCCCGAGTCATGCGCCCCCGTTTTTCATGTCGCCGGCACGAACGGCAAAGGCTCGACGTGCGCGATGATTGAAGCGATTCAGCGGGCACAAGGACGCCGGACGGGACTTTATACGAGCCCGCACCTGATGGAGATCGGCGAACGTGTCCAAATCGATCGTCGCTCGGCGACCCATGAACGCATCGGTGAACTGGCCGAGCAGTTGCGGCCGCATTATGAAGCGATTGTCCAAGAGGACAAGGCCATGGCGCCGACGTTCTTCGAGCTGATCACCGCAATTGCACTTCTGGAATTCAGGGAGCAGCACGTCGACGTGATGGTTCTGGAGACCGGTCTCGGCGGCCGATTGGATGCCACGAACATCTGCCAGCCCGAAGTTTGCGTCATTACTTCCATCGGCTTGGACCACCAAGAATATCTAGGAGCGTCCTTGGCCGCAATCGCCGGGGAGAAGGCCGGAATCATTAAAGCTGGAATTCCGTGTGTGGTCGGGAAGGTGCCGCCCGAAGCCGAAGCCGTAATCGTCGCCCGAGCCCAAGAAGTCGGCGCCCCACTTTATTTTGTCAGAGATCGCTTCAAGGCCGGATTGCCGCTGACTAATCTTGAAGGAGCGCACCAGCGCTGGAACGCGGGCGCCGCTTTACTTGCCAGCGAACTCGCGACCCGATTGCCGATTAATCAGGCCTTGGCGCAGGCAGCGCTGCTTAATGTCACCTGGGCGGGACGCTGGGAAGATCTCACGCTTAGCGATGGCCGCAAGCTCATCATCGACGGTTCGCACAATGAAGAAGGCGTACGGATTGTGGAGCCGCTCCTGGCGCAGCTACGTGAGCCGACGATTATCGTCGGTGCGCTGGGCGCGCATCGGGCCCGGCCTTTGATCGAAGCCGCCGCGCGTCATGCGGCTGTGCTTATTTTGGTCCGTCCTGACAATGAAAGAGCTTGTTCGGTGGCTGAACTCAAGACACTCGTACCTCCGTCTTTCAAAGGCGAAGTCCGAACGGCCTTGGTCGCTGATTTATTTCCGGCGGCTGGGCAGTGCGCTGCGCCGGGCGATCCGTTGGTAGTCTTGGGCTCGCTCTACCTGGTCGGCGAAGTCTTGGCTAGGCTGCAGGGGCGAGCCTTGCCGGACGCGGGGATGCAGGACCGTTTGCTGACCGCCAAAAAGAATGTCCCTAAAGTGGATCCGACGGAGTTACCTCAATGGCTCATCGCCGAAGACGATGACTACATGGTTTTTGATAAACCCGGATGGCTGGTATGCCACCCGTCGAAGGACGGACCATGGTCTTCGTTGGTCGGCGCCGTGAAAGAGTGGAAGCAATCCGAAGTCTCTTACCTCATCAGCCGGTTGGATCGCGAGACGAGCGGCATCATCCTCATCGCCAAGCATCGGGAGGCCGCTTCGGCCGCCCAGACGGCGATGGAGCAGCGATTAGTCTCTAAAACTTATTATGCCTTATTAAAGGGCATCTTAGCAGCGCCCATCTTGGTCGATCAGCCTTTGGGTCCAGATGAGACCAGCGCCGTCGCCGTGAAAACTGCCGTCCGCGAAGGACCAGGGACTTCGCCGTCGGCGACTTTCTTTGAGCCCATCTTAACCGGGGGCGGATTTACTTTGGCACGTGTGCAGCCGCACACCGGAAGGAAGCACCAGATCCGGGCGCATGCGCAATGGTTGGGCGTCCCGGTAGTGGGAGATAAACTCTACGGCGGCGATGAATCGCTTTACTTGGAATTCGCCGAGTTCGGTTGGACGGAGCGCCATGCCGCCAAGTTGGAAATGGGTCGCCAAGCTCTCCATGCGGCGCAGTTGGATTTCCGTTCCCCGAAATTGACGCGGATCTTTACGGCTCCGCTGGCCCCGGACATGCGGGCCTTCGTCTTGCAGAAGATGGGGTTCAGCGCTGAGCAGTTGGATGAAGCGCTGAAAAACTAGAGGCCCGGAGGCCCAGGGGCTCAGTTGACCAGAACGATACAACATTAGTTGACCGGTGGGCCAGTTGAGTGGGGAGGCAATGGGTAGGGACGGCACTCCGAGCCGTCCGAGGTGCAAAAGTGCAAATCGGCCAGCGGCCTGTGCAAAGGTGCAAACGTGGAAGGCATCTTCGGGTCCCAGGTCTCGGCCTTCAGGTCTCAGGTACGGGTTATCAGGTACAGGTGCGGGTACGGAGCAAAATTCAGGTCCTGAACCTGTACCCGAACCTTAACCCCTGAACCTGGCTCCTGAAGGCCGAGACCCGAGACCTGAGACCCGAGACCCGAAAATTAAGACCAAGAGTTGACCAGTGGGCCGGTTGGCTAGGGAGGCAATGGGTAGGGTTGAGCGCCCTCGCTCAACCGCGGCTGACCAAGGGTGGTCAGCCCTACCTT
>CAILOT010000202.1:0-2891 GCA_903835965.1 uncultured Opitutia bacterium | reverse complement strand
GACGCGACGCAGTCGCGCCCTTACCTCTTAAATAAACACTCCCCCGCCCATCAGGACGCGGTCATGATAGATTGCGACGACCTGTCCGGGGGCGAGGCCGCGTTGGGTGAGTTTGAAATCAAGTTCCACGGTACCGTCTGTGTTGGGCTTGAAATGGGCGGGCGTGGCCGCGTCGCGATAGCGGACTCGGGCGAGGATGTCCTGCTCATCCGAGATGGGCCGATTAATCCAACTGAAAGAATTAGCCCGTGTGTGATCGGTGTAAAGTCCGGCAGTGCCAGGTTTATCGAAGGCGACGTGGAGCGTGTTGGTCGTAAAGTCTTTCTTCACTACCACGAAATATTCGTTGTCCGTGTTGGAGGGTAGGCCGATGCCTTTGCGCTGCCCGATGGTGTAACGATGAAGTCCGCGATGTTGTCCGATGGTTTTGCCGGTGGCATTGATGACGGGGCCGGGTGCATCGGGGATGTGTCGTTCGAGAAAATCTTGCACCGGCACTTGCCCTAAGAAGCAGATACCTTGGCTGTCTTTGCGTTCGGCGTTGGGTAGGCGAGCTTCGGTGGCGAGATGGCGGACTTCGGGCTTAAGCATTTCCCCGATCGGAAAAATAGCTTTCGCGAGTTGTTCTTGGCGGAGCAGGGCAAGGAAGTAGGACTGATCTTTATTAGGGTCGAGACCCTCGAGCAGATCAAAACTGCCATCCGTGTTTTCGCGACGTCGAGCATAGTGTCCGGTGGCAATCGTGTCATACCCTTCGGCCAGGGCTCGACGGAGAAAGACGCCGAACTTCATTTCGCGGTTACAAACGATATCCGGATTTGGGGTCAGCCCGCGCCGATAGCCGTCGACCAAGTATTCGACGACGGTGCGTTTGTAGTCGTCGACGAGGTCGATGATCTGGAAGGGCAGGTTGAGATGGGCGGCGACGGCTTGGGCGTTGCGGACGTCGTCCTCCCAAGGGCATTCGCCGGGGAAGGGAAGGCCTTCCTCGTTCATCCAGGTGCGAAAGTAGGCGGCATGCACCTCATGACCCTGTTGCTTCAGCAAAAGGGCGGCCACGGCGCTATCAACGCCGCCCGAGAGGGCTACGAGGACCTTGGACATACGGCGACAAGGTAGGGCGGGGCAGGAGGCGGTGACAGCGTTAAAATATAAACCAAGCGGGGGGAGGGTCTGGGTTCATGGTTAATCTAGGTTTTTGAGCGGAATCTTAGCCGATTCATGAATCCGTTCGTGGTCTTGGAGCAACTCCTTGCCCTCCCACGCGTGGGGTGTTTTGCTGGGCGTATGCGTTTCAGTCTCGCCCTTCTTTGGTTCGGTTTAACCCCCCTCCTTGCCCAGAATGCCCAGCTCGCAGGGATGCAGCAGGATTTGGCGGAGTTACGGACGGAAGTGGAAAAATTAAAATTAGAAAACTCCGATTTACGCGAAGCGGTCGCCCGGCAAAAGGCGGGGCAAGGTCAGTCCGCGTCCAGCGCCGAAACCAACGCCAAGCTTCGCGCCGAAACATTGAATGAAGTTGACCGTCGTTTGAAGCAGCAGACGGCCGACATCGACCGGGCGCTCGCTGAGCTGACTCGTCAGGTGAACGCGGCGCTCGGAAAGACGACGACTGCCGCTCCTGTTCGTGCTGCCACACCTCCGACGTCGAGCGCAGCAGCGACGAACGCCGCACCCGCGGCGCCAGATGACGGTTTCCCAGCCGAGATGCCGCGGACAGGTACGAAGGTTCGGGTAAAATCCGGTGACACAGTGACGAAGCTCGCGCGCTTGCACAACTCCAAGGCGGAGTGGATTATTACCGCCAATAAACTTCCCAGCGCTGCTGCGCTTCGGGCGGATGTCGAAATCTTTATTCCGCAGGCCGAAGCTGCCGCTCGCTAATCTTCCAATGGCAACACCTCCAAAGAAATCTCTTGGCCGCGGTCTCGGCAATCTTATCGGGGGCGGCTTAAGCAAGCCAGCTGTCCCGCCCGTCGCACCTGTTGCCGCGGCGGCACCCGTTGTTCCTGGTTTGACGCTTATCGAACTAGCCGTCGGCACGATTATTCCTAATCCCCGTCAGCCTCGACGTGATTTCGATGAAGGTGCCGTCAAGGAATTGGCCGAATCCATTCGTTCAGAAGGACTTTTGCAGCCCATTGTCGTTCGTAAGGTTAAGGACGGATTTGAACTGATTGCCGGCGAGCGCCGTCTGCGTGCCTTTAAGCACCTCGGGCAAAAGACGATACCCGCCCGCGTAATCGAAGCGAGCGATGCAGCCAGCGCTGTCTTGGCCTTGGTTGAAAACTTGCAACGCGCCGATCTGAATCCGGTCGACGAAGCCTTGGGCGTCGCCTCTTTGATGCGCGACTTCAGCCTGACCCAGGAAGCGGTGGCGGATCGGATCGGTAAGCCGCGTGCGACGGTGGCGAATTCGGTGCGCTTGTTGCAGTTGGACCGCGAAATCTTGGGTTATCTGGGCAAAGGTCAACTATCCTCCGGCCATGCCAAGGCCCTCCTGGGTCTGGAACAAGCCACGCAGCGTATTCAGATCGCCCGCTTGGTCATCGAGAAAGGATTGTCCGTTCGGGCGACGGAAGCTGAGGTAAAAACTCTGGCCGCCGGAAAAAAAGGAGACCGCAAGCGAACGGAAAAGACCGTCGTCGCGGATGTGCAAAAGCGACTCTCTTCACACTTTTCTTCGCCGGTCAGCGTCGTCCGCAAGGGTGCCAAAGGAACAATCGCGATTTCCTTCAGCAGCGATGATGATCTCGCCCGTTTGCTGGAGAAGATTGGGATTAAACTCTGAAGACGGGTGGTGAGTCGGATTCCAAGGCGACTAGGGGTGGTGGAGCTGCCGCATGAATTCTTTGGGTAGGGGCGCGACTGCGTCGCGTCCGTTCGCCAAG
>CAILOT010000201.1:0-7195 GCA_903835965.1 uncultured Opitutia bacterium | reverse complement strand
TAATTTCCAGTCGCCGGCCCGGATCGCAAAACTTCCATTGATCGACTGGCTGATGATTCCGTTGCGGGTAGTATCGGAGCTTCCACCCAAAAGCACGGGGAGAAAGCTCATGCTATCTTCTCCTTGGTTCGGAGGTAATTTTGCTCCGGTGATCTCCGCAAAGGTCGCCATGAAATCAATCTGGCCAACGATTCGTTCCGACACCGTCGCGGCTTTTACTTTCGCCGGCCAGCGTACGATGAACGGGACGCGATGGCCCCCTTCGTATAGATCCGCTTTGTTACCACGATAAATATAGCTCGGATGATGTCCGGCCTTTTGAAGTTCAGGAATATTCGCCGCCGTGGAACAGCCATTATCCGAGGTAAAAACAACCAGAGTATTTTCGGTGAGCCCTTGCTGCTCCAGCGCCACCATGATCCGACCGACGGCGGCATCCATCTGCTTCACGAAATCCGCATAAGGACTGATGCCGCTCGACCCTTGGAATTCCTTATCTGGTACGATGGGCGTATGCGGCGCCGTAAAAGGCAGGTAAGCGAAAAAAGGATGTCCGGCTTTAGCGGAGGCAGCCTTGGTGCCGATTAGCTCGATGGCCTTATCCGTGATGCCACGCACAACATCGATCGCTTCGAAATGAGGTCCGGCTGGCCCGCTGCGGAGCCATTTCTTGGTCGCGGTCGGAACTTCGGTCACCTTGCGATTTGAGATCCAGACGAAAGGCGGCATGTCAAGCGAGGCACTGATGCCGTAATAGGTGTCGAAACCATGATCCAGGGGGCAATCTTTAATAGGCGTCTCATAATCGACCAAAGCCGCATCTTTGTAATCGGTGCTGAAATCTCCGCCATCATCGGCACGTTGTCCGTTCTTCAACGGAAACGACATGCCGAGGTGCCACTTGCCAAAACAAGCGGTGTCGTAACCTTGCTGCTTCAGCATGCCAGCCACGGTCAGACGATCAGGAGCGATCAAAGGAGAAGAGAATCCTCCCAACACGCCGCTCTGTAATTTGGTCCGCCAATGATAACGACCCGTCAGTAAACTGTAACGACTTGGCGTGCAGACGCCCGAAGTCGTATGACCATCCGTAAAGCGCATGCCCGCTGCCGCCAATCGATCGAGGTTCGGGGTCGCGATCTTACTCTGCGGATTATTCGCCCCGACATCCCCAAACCCTTGGTCATCGGCGAGGATGACGATGATGTTCGGCTTGTCGGCGGCAGCAGCGGTGAGACAAAATAATCCAAAAGCCAAAAGAGTCGTACGCATAGGGGGTAAGAAGAAAGACAAACGCCCGGCCCCAAAGTTGCCAACGATTTTACAAATGTATCGCCTCCTTCGACCCTTTCTCCCTCATTTCGTCTCTTATCCATGCCACCTATCACCCGCATCGCCGTCATCGGAGGAGGAGCCGCTGGCTTCTTCGCGGCGATCACGTCCGCGGAAGTCCTAGGTGGCGCCGGCGAAGTAACGCTCTACGAAGCCACCCCGCACCTGCTTGCCAAGGTCCGAGTGTCCGGCGGCGGGCGTTGTAACGTGACGCATGCGTGCTTCGAACCCGCTGAATTAATCAAAAAATACCCCCGGGGCGGACGCGAACTGCTCGGAGCCTTTCATCGCTTCCAACCCCGCGATACGGTCGCTTGGTTCGCCGCTCGCGACGTCGCAACCAAGACGGAGGAAGATGGCCGAATGTTCCCCGTTACCGATGACTCACAGACGATTATCGAATGCCTGATGGCCGCGGCCCGTAAAGCAGACGTCAAGATCATCCCCTCGATGGGCGTGCGTAAAGCCGAGTGGGTCGAAGAAAAGTTTTTACTTACCTTTACGAACGGTTCTGCCGCGCGCTACGACCGCCTCATCATTGCTACGGGTGGCAATAAATCCTCCGGCGGCTTAGCCATGGCCGAAAGCTTCGGACATACGATCCTCCCACCCGTCCCCTCTCTCTTCACCTTTCATATCCAAGATACGAGATTACACGACCTCTCCGGCGTCTCGGTCGAAAACGTGGTCCTGACGGCCCCAGGCACCAAACTCCGGACGGACGGGCCGCTCCTCGTGACGCACTGGGGCCTCAGCGGACCAGCGGTCCTTAAACTCTCCGCCTGGGGCGCTCGCGAGTTCGCAGGGCAGAACTATGCGTTTCCGATCCATATCAATTGGGTTCCGCCGCGCACCCGCGATACGCTGCTCAAGGATCTCTCCCTCGTGCGCGAACAAAATGCCCGCAAGCAGGTCGCGACCTTCAGTCCCGTGCCCATGCCACAACGCCTTTGGGAGCGCTTTGTCATCGCCGCCGGGATCCCCGCCACGACCCCTTGGGCTCACGTCAGCAACCCGTCACTGCAAGCCCTGGCCACTCAGCTCACCGCAAGCGAATTCAAGGTGGACGGCAAAAGCATGTTCAAAGACGAATTCGTCACCTGTGGCGGCGTGAAACTTTCCGAAGTCGATTTCAAGACCATGGAGAGTCGACAACGTCCTGGGTTATATTTCGCCGGCGAAGTACTCGACGTCGATGGCGTCACCGGCGGCTTTAATTTTCAAAATGCCTGGACGACGGGCTACCTTGCCGGGTCCGCGGCGGCCCAACCTCGCGCCTAAGCCGCCCTCGCCTTTCCCGTTGCCACCCTCGTCCTCGTAATCATCTTTCCTGCACGATGACTCAACCCTCCGAACCCACCGACGGCCCGCAAATCGGCGATACGCTCGAGGGGCAGATTCTGGTCGCCGTCGGCATGGCCTTCACTTTCACCGAGGCGCATGAAGCCCATCAGGCGACGTTTGAAAAACTGAACGAATGGCTCAATGGTATCCGTCTTTACGAACTAGAAGACGATTTTGACTGTGATGCTAATTTCTGGGATGAACTGCAGGACGCCGGTTACGAAGTAGGTGAAGGCGAAGTCGACGGCGAGAAGCCCGGCGAAGTCATCACGGTCTTTGACGTCTGGGTAAATGCCGACGAACCGACCGCCGCCCTCATCCAACTTCAAGGCCGCTTACAGGAATTCAAGGAGAGCGCGACCGAACTTCTGCCGCTGGGACTCCGCACCGCCGTCGCCAGCCATAAGACGCCCCTCGAGACCCTCAAGCTAATCGCCCAATTGGCGGAGTAAGCCGGGAGCACCGAATCCTTCGGCCTACTTCTTCAATTGGCGGGCCAAGAATTCTTCGATGAGTTTATGTTGTGCGGGAGCCTCGAATAATTTTCCGCCATGTCCCGCACCGGCGATGATATGCAGAGAGGATTCGACGCCGACCGATTTGAGTTTCTCGTGCAGCCTAACGCTTTGATCGACCGGCACGCTGGTATCCTGATCCCCATGCATGATCAAAAACGGCGCATCCCCGGCGCTGACCTGATAAAGTGCGCTGGCCGCCTTGGCTTTCTCAGGCTGATCCATCACGATCCCGCCTAATAACAAAGCGCCGTTCGCTTTCGCCAGATCCGCCCGGGTACGCTTCTCGGACAGCACATTCGGCGGCATAGTCAAAAGATCCGTCGGCCCATACCAATCGATCACCGCTTGGACGCGCTCTTCCGACGGCGCATCCAAGGTCCCCATCAAGGCTACTAAATGACCGCCGGAGGATCCGCCCCAAGCTGCGATATGCTTTCCATCCATACCGTACTTCGCCGCATTCGCGCGCAACCAACGGACCGCCGCATGACAATCTTCAATCTGGGCGGGCCATGCGTAATCGGGGATGAAGCGGTGTTCGACGCTGGCGACCGCATAGCCCTGCGCCACCAACCACGTCCCGGGACAACTGCTCTTGCTCCCGCCCTTCCACCCGCCGCCATGGACCCACATCACGACCGGTAACGGCTTAGAAGCGGGGTTTTCGGGTAAATATAAATCTAGCTTCATCGACTTACCACCCGGTGAGGCATATTCCAGATCCGCCGACAACCTGACCCCAGCGGGCACTTTCGGAGCCTTCTCCGCCGCCCCAGCCCAAGCCATCACGCACAGTCCTATCCAAGTTAAGCTTTGTCGCATGAACTTGGATGACCGAAGCCTTGGTCGCCCGCAAAGCCGAAAGCGACCGACTTCACCCGCTTTGCAACTAAAGGGGGTTTGCCGTGTTATAATCATTATATGAAGCCATCCCTCCTGCTGTTCCTGTTCGCCTGGGCCGGCCTGTGCGTCGCCGCCGAGCGCCCCAATATCCTCGTCATCGTCGGCGACGACATGGGCTATGCCGACGTGGGCTTCCACGGTTGTAAGGATATTCCGACGCCCCACCTGGATGCCCTCGCGGCCTCCGGCGTCAACTTCACCAACGGATATGTGACGGGCCCTTACTGCTCACCCACGCGCGCCGGGTTGCTCACGGGCCGACAGCAGAATCGCTTTGGTCATGAATTCAATCCAAGCGGTGCCAGCGGCTTACCGCTCACCGAAACAACCTTACCGGATCACCTGAAGGAAAACGGTTACGTCACGGGCATGGTTGGGAAATGGCACTTGGGCTCGCTCCCGGCACAGATCCCGCAGCAACGGGGCTTCACGGACTTCTTTGGCTTCCTCGGCGGCGCCCACAGCTACTTTAACGCTAAGGCCATCCTCCGCGGCACGGAACAGATCAAGGAGCTGGACTATACCACCGATGCCTTCGGACGCGAAGCGGTCGCCTACATCGAGCGCAACAAGGGCAAGCCATGGTTCCTCTACCTAGCTTTCAACGCCGTCCACACGCCCATGGATGCGACCAAAGATCGCCTCGAAAAGTTTTCCCAGATCAAAGACACGAAGCGGCGGACCTATGCGGCGATGATGTCCGCGATGGATGATAATGTCGGCCGGGTGCTCAAGGCCCTCCAAGACAGCGGCCAAGCGGGAAACACGATTGTCACGTTCATCAGCGACAACGGCGGACCCACGATGGCCGGCGTCACGGTCAACGGCTCCGTCAACGCCCCGCTACGCGGCTCCAAACGCACCACGCTCGAAGGCGGGATCCGCGTGCCTTTTGTCATCGCTTGGCCAGGGCACATCCAACCGGCGGTCTTTGAAAAACCCGCCGTGCAACTCGACCTCCATGCGACGGTCCTCGCCGCGGCCGGCATCACGCCGAAGCCCGAATGGAAATTGGAAGGCATCGATCTGCTGCCTTACTTATCAGGCCAAAACCAAGTCGCGCCTCATGCCGCGCTCTACTGGCGCTTCGGCGACCAAATGGCGATTCGGGCCGGCGATTGGAAATTGGTACGCTATGACACCAACGCCGACACTAACGCCGGCCGAGGCAAAGCTCAGCCGGTCTCCGCTGCGAAACTTTATAATCTCGCCCAAGACATCCACGAAGACAAAGACCTGGCCGCAGCAATGCCTGATAAGGTCAAAGAATTGCAAGCCCTCTGGAACGAATGGAATAAATCCAACGTCAAGCCGCTCTGGGGCGCAGGAGCGCACGACAATGACGGCCCCGAACCAGGCGATGAGAATACGGGCAAAAAGAAGCGTAAGGCCGCCAAGTAATCTCTTTCCATAAGCAGAGGCAAGATTGGCTAATCCGTAACCGAACTATGCCTTAGAATGGCATCCAGGCCAAGCCGAAGACCCGGTCGATAAGCCAGAGCCCACCCATCCCCGCAAGCAAGCCAGAGACGATTCTGACGGCCTTCTCGCCCTGCTGCCAGCGCTTCAAGAGCAAGGCCAAGGGCAGCAAGGCGCATACGACAGCCAGCTGGCCAACCTCGACACCGACGTTGAAAGACAACAGGCATCGGACAAGTCCGGTTGTCGGCAACACCATCGACTGCAAGAGAGCGGCAAAACCGAAACCATGGACCAGTCCGAAACCAAAAGTCAGCACCGCTCGGTGACGCGGTGGCGTGGGGCGGAGATTCTCCAGTGCGACATAAACAATGGTCGCCGCAATCGCGCTTTCCACCCACCGCCCAGGCAACTGGACGATCTCCATGGCCGCCAAAATCAAAGTGATGCTATGGGCGACCGTGAAGGAGGTGACGATTTTGAAAAGTTCCCAGGGCCGGGCGACCACGATCAAGGCGGCCAGAAAACATAGGTGATCGAAGCCGTGAAAGATGTGCTGCATCCCTAGGAAAAAAAACTGCTGCAATCGCGGCCAGAGCGGCGCGACATATCCGGTATCAAAAAGGTAATCAGGTTCAAAACGGGTGAAGATCACTTCTTCGCTCACGCCCGAGTTAATCCAGGTGCCTAACACCGTATGCCGCTCACCGAGTCTTTCAAAAAAATCGAACTCTACAGTGACTTCCTCAGGCTTATCCTGAAGCGGCCGCTCGAAACGAAAAGCGACGAGCGAAGCGACCGAATGATAATCGCTCTCCGGAATATCTTCGCCCGCCCCTTCCGGCCAGGTCATACCCATCGACTTACCCAAGCCTTCCGCCTCTCCGGATACCTCCAGGGTGATATTTCGTTCTAAGAAAAGAAGGATCTCAGGAAGGTGTTTTTCCAGCTCGGCCCGACTGATGCGGTGGTCGTGATTTTCATCCAGGCTCACGATTTTGTTCAGCGTGAACAAATCGTAGGTCAGCTTCGTCGCCAAACGGCGCGGTTCGATCTGGACGATGGCGTAGCTGGTGTCCGGATTATGGGCGCACGCCGGAACAGCCGTCGCCACCAAGGCGAACAGGCCCATCCAGGCGGCGGCCGTCATCCCGATTAGACCCCTGAGCCAGCGCACGACTTACTTGGCATCGGCCGCATAGGTAATCCACATCGGCGAGGCCCAGACGAGCTCACCGTTGGTGTCCTTACCCCGCTTCTGCTGCTCACCGCGGAAATAATAATAGCTGGTCTTGCCGGCAGTCGGATTCGGATCGGTCCACTGGATATCGACGACGGCTTGGCCGGGTTCCCAGACTTTGACTTCGACGTCATCCTTCACCAAGACGACCCGGGCAAAAGGTGCCGTACCTTGCAGATGGAGTTTCAATTCCGGAGCCTTCTGGGCCGTGAACTCGTCACCCATCATGTAGGTCTTACCGCCGCTCTGACATTTATATTCGGCGATGATGTTATCCGTCGCCGCATAGGTATGGCGGAGTTTCATCGCCTTGAGCAAAGCTTCGCGGGAATTGTTCTCCGCATACACCAAGGCATAACTGATGTGGGTCGAACCGTGGTCGCTACTCGACTGGAATGAGAAACGATAGCCCTTCTTGAAGGCGAGGTTCACGAAGCCC
>CAILOT010000200.1:0-4313 GCA_903835965.1 uncultured Opitutia bacterium | reverse complement strand
AGGAATGAGTCGCAACTTTCTCCAAATCCCGGTGCATCGCCTAGACGCCTTTGGCCCTACGCCCATGAGGCGGATTGGAGGGTAAAGATTTGGAACTTCGGTCTTACGGACTTGTCAGCTTTAAAACTGTCGACACTTTTAGACCCATGGCCTCACCCCGATCTCAGCCCTCGCGCCGTGCCCCGCGGAACAACCGCGCGACCACCGTCCATCTACGCCTCCGCAAGGAGATCGTCAGCGGCCACTTCCCCCAAGGCTCCGCCCTCGCCGAACCCGTCCTCGCCGAACATTTCCACACGAGCCGCGCGCCCATCCGGGAAGCCCTGATCGCATTGGAACGCGAAGGACTCGTGACTTTCGAGAAGACCGGCCGTACCCTCGTCCGCACGATCGGGGCCAAGGACTTCCGCGAGATTATGGAGGCCCGCGCCGCCCTCGAAAGTATGGCGGCCGGCCTCGCCAATCGGAACTGGACGGAAGCTGATACGGAATTCGTGACTAAAAACATCGAGGAACAGACGAAGGCCCGTTCGCTCGCCGAGCTCTCACGTCTGGACATCGACCTTCACCACTACGTCGTGACCTGCAGCGGTAACCTACGCCTGCTGCAACTCTGGGAACCCCTACGCTGGCAGTGGGAGGCGCACTTGGTCGAAATCTACCGCCGCCAAAAGAACGACGACTTCATCCCGGAGAAGGAAACCATCAAGGCGCATCAGCACCTGCTCGAAGCCCTGGCGAACGGCACACCGTCCGAGGCTTCGCAATCGATGATGAACCACATCCTCTTCAATCTGCGCTGGGCGAAATAAACCATGCGACTTCTTCTCCTCATCACCCTGCTGCTGGCCTCCGCTGCGCTGCCCGGCACCGTCTCCTTCGAGTCGGAGGTGAAACCGATCTTCGAGAAACATTGCATCGAGTGCCACGGGCCGAAAAAGCAAAAGAGCGAATTCCGCCTCGATGATCGCGAGGTCGCCCTGAACGGCGGCGAAAGCCATGCCCCGAACATCCTACCAGGCAAGGCCGACGAGAGTCCGCTCATCAAGTTCGTGACGACCACCGACCGCGACACGCGCATGCCGCCTAAGGGCGAGCGGCTGACCGCGGCGCAGGTCGACACGTTGAAGCGCTGGATCGCCGAAGGCGCCGTCTGGCCGGAGTCCGCGTCCCTGAAGAAGACCGACCCGCTCGACTGGTGGTCATTGAAGCCCCTTACCAAACCCGCCCTGCCCTACGGTGACGCCGCCCACCCGATTGACCGCTTCGTCTCGGCGAAGCTCCAGGAGAAGAACCTAAAGCCCTCCACCACGGCCGACGCGCGCACGATCCTCCGCCGACTGAACTACGATCTCATCGGCCTGCCGCCCACCGCGGAAGAACTCGCCGCCTTCGAAAAAGAAGCCGCCCAGGACCTACCCGTCGCCATCGGCCGCGCCGCCGACCGCCTGCTGGCCTCTCCCCGCTATGGCGAACGCTGGGGCCGCCACTGGCTCGACGTCGTCCATTACGGCGACACCCACGGCTACGATAAGGACCAGCTCCGCCTCAACGCCTGGCCCTACCGCGACTACGTGATCCGCTCCCTCAACGACGACAAGCCCTACGCCCGCTTCGTCGAAGAACAATTGGCCGGAGATACGCTTTACCCGGAGACAGCCGACGGACACATCGCCCAAGGGTTCATTTCCGCCGGCCCATGGGACAAGATAGGCCATGCCGAACTCCCCGAGACCAAGCTCGACGGCAAGATCGCCCGCGCCCTCGACCGTGATGACATGGTGTCGAACACGACCGGCGCTTTCCTCGCGACGACCGCCCAGTGCGCCCGTTGCCACAACCATAAGTTCGATCCGATCAAGCAGGAGGATTACTACCGCCTGCAGGCCGTCTTCGCCGCCCTCGATAAAGCTGATAAGTCTTTCGACGTGGACCCGGATGCCGCCAAACGTCGCGCCCCGCTGGTCGCCGAACGCAGCCGCCTCGACGGCGAGATCAAAATACTCAACGAGAAGATCGCGACGGCCGACACCCGACGCGTGACGCTCATCGGCAAGATCATCGATGAATTGAAGCAAGGCACCGCCGCCGTGGAACGACTGGAATATGGCTACCACAGCGCGACCTCCAAGGAACAGTCCGTCACGAAATGGGTCCAGGTCGACCTCGGCGTCGCCCGCGAACTCACCGAGGTCATCCTGACGGGCTGCCACGATACCTATAACAACATCGGCGCCGGCTTCGGCTTCCCGGCCCGCTATAAGGTCGAGCTTTCCGACGACGCGAAATTTGCCCAAGGGGTGACCATCATCGCCGACTTCACCGCCGCCGACGTCCCGAATCCGGGCGTGAAGCCGCAACGCTTCGCGCTGGCCAAACTGAAAGGCCGCTTCCTACGCGTGACAGCCACCAAACTGGGCCTTCGTAAGAATGACTACATCCTGGCCCTCGCAGAACTGCAGGCCATCGACCCCAAGGGACGCAATGTCGCCCTGGGCGCTAACGTAACGTCGCTCGATAGCATCGAAGCCGGCCCACGCTGGGGACGCCTCAACCTGACCGACGGTTACTTCTACGGCCCGAAGTCCGAACGCGACGACGCCCGTATCGCCCTCTTGGAACGCGAACGTGCCGAGATCCGCAAGGGTTCGAACAAGGTCGCGCCGGCCGACAACTCCCGCCTCGCCGAGCTCACCGTCGCCCGCTCCAAGGTCGCCAAGGAACTCGCCGCCCTCCCGGCTCCGCAAGTCGCCTACGTGGGCACGATCCACAACGGCAAGGGCTCCTTCGCCGGCACGGGCGCCAACGGCGGCAAACCTCGTCCGATCTTCATCCTCAAGCGTGGTGACGTGAGCCAGCCCGACAAGGAAGTCGGCCCAGGCACCCTGCCCTTCACCAAGGAGCTGACCTCGCAGTTCGACCTGCCTGCCGACGCCCCGGAAGGCGCCCGTCGCGTCGCCCTCGCTCGTTGGATCACCGACAACCGTAACCCGCTCACTTGGCGTGTCATCGTGAACCGGGTCTGGCATTATCACTTCGGCCGCGGATTGAGCGATACGCCAAACGACTTCGGGCGCATGGGTAGTCTGCCCACACACCCCGAGCTACTTGACTGGCTGGCGGTAGATTTCCGCGACAGCGGCCAGTCGCTCAAGAAGCTCCACCGTCTGATCGTCACGAGCGCGACCTATCGTCAATCCTCCCTCGGTAATCCCGCCAACGAGAAGATCGACACGAGCAACGCCTTCCTCTGGCGCATGAACCGCCGCAAGCTCGAGGCCGAAGCGGTCAACGACTCGGTGCTCTCGGTCGCCGGCAAGCTCGACCTCACGATGGGCGGCCCGGGCTTCCAGGACTTCGTCATCGATAAGCCGCAGCACTCGCCGCACTACGAATACGATCAGCATGACGTCGAGGACCCGAAGTCCCATCGCCGCTCGGTCTATCGCTTCATCGTCCGCTCCCAGCCGCAGCCCTTCCTCACCGTGCTAGATTGCGCCGACCCCTCGATGTCAGTCGCCAGCCGTAACGAGACCGTCAACGCGCTGCAGGCCCTGGCGATGCGCAACAATCGCCTGACGGTCGCGATGGCCAAGCACTTCGCGACCCGCGTGGCCAAAGAAGCCTCCGCCCCGCCCGCCCAGATCGACCTGGCCTTCCGCCTCGCACTGGGCCGTCCGCCTTCCACCAACGAAGCCGAGGCGATGTCGGGCTACGTGCGTGAACATGGCCTCACCAACCTCTGCCGACTGATCTTCAACCTGAACGAATTCAACTTCGTCGACTGACCATGAACGACTCTCCTTACCATCGTACCTCCGGCGTCACCGCGATGAACCGTCGCGACTTCCTCTTCTGCTCCGGCGGCGGCCTCGGCGGCATCGCCCTCGCCAGCCTGCTCGGCCACGAACAACTCCTCGCCGCCACGCCCACCAGCGGAGTGCTCCACGCTCCGGCCAAGGCCAAGCGGGTCGTCCAACTCTTCATGGCGGGTGCCGCCAGCCACGTCGACATGTGGGACTACAAGCCGTTGCTTGAGAAGAAGCATGGCGAGAAGTGGGATCCAGGTGAAGCCGTCGAACTCTTCCAGAGCAGTCCGGGCTCGACCTTCGCGTCGCCGTGGAAATTTAAATCCTACGGTAAGTCTGGCAAGATGCTCAGCGACATCGTCGCGCCCATCGGCGACGTCGTGGATGACATCGCCTTCGTGCATAATGTCGTCGGCCGCTCCGGCGTGCACAGCCAAGCCACCTTGCTGCAGTCCACCGGTTTCCTGATTCCCGGGTACCCGAGCGTCGGCGCCTGGGTGAGCT
>CAILOT010000199.1:0-4549 GCA_903835965.1 uncultured Opitutia bacterium | reverse complement strand
GAGTAGGCGCATGGGATTAAAGGGGTAGGGATTGGGGTAGGGGTAGTTTAAATACGAAGGTCGCGGGAGGGAAGGCTCGAGGTGGGGGATGGACAGGCACCATGTGCTGTCCTTGTTCGCCGCAGGGCGAACTTAGGAAGGGGTACGATACATCGTGCACTCCGGCGGTCGGGCGGGCACAAAAAAGCCCCGCGAACGGGGCTTTTTGAGGTATGATCAGCGAATTATTTTTTTCCGTAACCAGCCACGGGCTTACCGTCGGCGCCAAGTTTATCGACTGACCAGAGCAGGCCGCGGGTCACTAGGTCGAGGTAGCGGGGGTCTTGCACGGTGCTGTTGTTGTGGCCGATCGTGGTGCTGAAGATGCGGGTCTTTTTAGGGCCGAATTCATTGGTCCAAACCACGATGCTGCTGGCTTCCTTGGCCGGAGTGACTTTGCCTTTCTTGTCCTTCATTTCCGGGATTTTCTGGGTGCCATTGGCGAGACCCTTGGCGGTCAGGATCTGGACGTTGTTATAAAGCTCTTCGTTGACGGTAGTCCAATCGGCCATACCGCTGACGATGGGGTTGGTCTTGTCGATGAAGGCAATTGAGATCGGCTGTTGGGGGCCATGGCCGGTGGACTGGATGCCAATCATCTCGTACCAATGAGAGTTGTCATCACCGGCTTTGACGGGCTCTTTGTAGTTACCCCAGCGGAAGCTATGCATGGCACAGTGGAGATTGACGCCTGGGAGGCCTTGGCGATGGGCGTTCAGGATATTTTCGACGTAAGCGGCGTCGGTGATATCGGCAGCGCACTCGTCGTGTACGACGACGTCAAAGCTCTTATACCAGTCCGCATTTTTGTAGGTAGCGAAGACTGGCTTGGTCTTTTTGTCGGTGAAAGCCTTGTCGTTGATATCGACGAAATCGACGGTCACGACGGCGTTAAGACGCGACTCAATGCCGTTCTTAAGGATGTCTTTTTGCGCGAGGTAATCGTGGCAGCAACCGCCGGCGACAACTAGGACGCGGAGGGGTGCTTGCTCGGCGAAGAGAGCGGTGAGGCTGGCCAGAAATGCCAAGGCGAGGGTGGAGCGGAGTTTCATGGGGTGGTGATGGAGTGAGAGGGGGTGTCGGGTGCGGGGCAAATAAAACTTACTTTTTGGTTTTAGTGGCGGCAAGGGCGGCCTTGGCGAGCTCCGCGGGTATGGGTTGGCCCTCGATGAAGGCGTAAATGGCCTCTTTCTGTTCCTTAGTGAGGGGTTTCTCAGCCTTAGGCGGCATGACGTCGCCGGCGGTACGCTCTAGGAAAACGCGGGCCAAGAGCATGCTGTCGTCCGGCTTGCCGATGGTGAAGGTCGGGTTCTTGCCGCCCTTGAGCGTGGCTTCGAGGGTGTCCAGGCGCAGCTTGCCTTTTACTTTTTTGGCACCGTGACAGGAAATGCAGTTCGCGTCGAAGATCGGCTGAATGACTTTGGTATAATCTTGTTTCTGCGCTGCAGTCAGGGCGACTTTAGGTTCTTCTTTTTTGGGTGTGGCAGCTGATGCCGCGATCGGTCCTGCCAGTAGGGTAATGGCGACGGCGATACGGATGCTCATGGGGTCGAAAAATGAGAATTGAATTCGAACGGCCCGAATCACTTCTTGCCTTTAGCCTCTTCGAGGGCGGCCTTGGCGATATCGTCAGGGATGGGCTTGCCTTCGATCCAAAGACCGATGGCCAGAACCTGAGCAGGGGTCAGGGGCTTTTCTTCTTCGGGCGGCATGAAGTCTTCGTGCTTCGGGTCGAGATTTATGCGCACAAACATGAGGCTTTTCTTTAGGTCGCCCGGGAGAAAAGCTACGCCGTCAGCTCCGCCTTTTTTCAAGCCTTCCAGGGAGTCCATGCGCAATTTACCTTTAACCTTTTTAGCCCCGTGGCAGGCGACGCAATGGGAGTCAAGGATGGGGCGTATCACGCTGGCGTAGTCGTCGCGTTTTTGGCTGGTCGTCGCCACGCGTGGCGGCGGATTAACCTTTGGGGCGGCGGTTTTGTTTGGCTTAAAAGGGAAGCCGTCTTCGTGGACGAGTTCACCGCCGATGTGGGCAGCGAAGCTCATGGTCGCAATGGCCAGGACCTGAGAGCCGAGTCGAACCTTGAATGACTTCCCGAGCAGTACGCTTGCGGTGCAGGCAAAACCTGAAGCGACGATGCCGCCCCAGAGGTGGAGTTGGACGGCCTCTCCGCCGAATCCGTTAAAGTGGGCATGAATAATGCCGAGAAGGACGGCGACCCATGTGCCTGCGGCGGAAATGACAGAGAGACGCCGAACAGTGGTCGTGGCACTTTCTTGACGATCAAGGAATTCGAACAGTGGGACGATTAGCAACAGAGCGGCAGGTAGGTGGAGGGCTAAAATGTGGAAATTGCCGAGAATCGAGAGGGTGGCCGGCCCGCGAGCTTCGCCGTCGGCCGGGAGCGCAAGGGCCGCGAGTATGAGGATGAAATTAGCCGATACCGCTAACGTGATAGCATGCCTAGGGGTGAGGGCTTTGATGCGGTCTTCGATTTTGGAAAGGAGTAGCATGATTGAAAGGGGTTAACTTTTACTAACAGCCGAAGATAGACGGTCAAACGGAAGTGAAGGAAATAGAGTTTATCTCCTTAGAGTTAGACCCAAAAAAAGCCCGCAGGTTGCACTGCGGGCTTTTTAATGAGGAATTTATCGGTCTTACTTGGCTTCGATGAAGGCCTTGAGCTTGGCGAGCTGATCCTTGGTCAAGGGCGTACGGCTCTTGGCTTTTTCAGGGGGCATGGCCAAGTCGTCGGAAGGATTGGAGATACCGAGTTCGCAGGACTTGAAGATCGAGCTCTTGGCGACATTACCCCAGGTGATGCCAGGTCCGTTCTCTTTGCCGCCTTTTACGATGGCAGCGAGGGAAGTGGCATCGAATCCGCCCTTTGGCTTCTTGGCCTTGTCTTTGCCGTGGCAACCGACGCAGCTCTTTTCGAGAATCGGTGCGATGTCGGCCTTAAAGGCGGCTTCGTGGTCTGCTGCGGCGAAAGCCGAGGAGGCGGTGAGGAGGGATAGGAGGGCGAGGGTGCGCATGTGGGTGGGTTGCTATTAGAGAACCCCATTCAAAGCCGAAAGTTCCACCTTTGGGGAGTAAAAAATGAGGCTAACCGGGGACAATCCAAGCTTTACAGGGTTCCTGTAGTCGAGACGGAAGGATGACTTCGATGCGGGTTCCTTCATCTTCGGATGCGGATGATAGGATAGTCGCATTGGCGTGGAGCTTTGCCAGAAGGGCATACTGGTCGTGGGGTATCAGGAGCGTGACTTTCTTATCTTTCGCGGCGGCACACTGTTCTAGGCGCTCGATAAGGGTCAGGAGGCCTTCTCCCGTCTGGGTGCTGATCAAGATGGCTCCGGGGTGGGCAGCCAGGGCTTCGGCTCGGTCCATGGGGTCTTTGATAAGGTCTGCTTTGTTGAGGATGGTAATCACCGGACGATCGCCAGCGCCGATTTCCTTTAAGACGGCCAAAGTCGTCTCGGCGTGTTTGATTCTCTCGGGCGAAGAGAGGTCGACGACATGGATAAGGAAGTCGGCTTGGACGGCTTCCTCCAAAGTTGCTTTAAAGGCTTCGACCAGTCGGTGGGGCAGGCGGCGAATGAAGCCCACGGTGTCGGTGAGCAACATCGCGCGGCCGGACGGAAGTTCTAACCGTCGCGTCGTGGGGTCCAAGGTCGCAAAAAGTTTATTGGCCGCCAGTACTTCGGAGCCGGTCAACTTATTGAGCAAGGAAGATTTGCCCGCATTCGTATAACCGACGATCGAGAGGGTCGGGAGCGGTACGCGTTGGCGTTGTTTCCGTTGGGTAGCCCGTTGACCGACGACGACCGCAAGGTCGCGACGAACTTTTGCGATCTTGTCCCGGATTTTCCGTTGGTCCATTTCCAGCTGGGTTTCACCGGCGTCACGCTGCATGGCGCCGCCACCGCGCTGGCGGTCGAGGTGGGACCAGAGTCGCTTGAGGCGCGGCAACATCTGTTGCAGTTGCGCGAGCTCGACCTGGAGTACGGCTTCGCGGGTCTTCGCGCGGGTGATGAAGATATCGAGGATGATCTCCTGGCGGTCGATGGCGCGGAGCTTGGCATCTTTCTCCCAGTTGCGCTGCTGTGCCGGCGTAAGTTCGTCGTCGAAGATGATTAGGCCGCATTCTTTGGCACGTGCCAAAGCGGCGATTTCTTCCAGTTTACCCGAGCCGACCAGCGTACGCGGGTTCTCTTCGCGAATCTTGGCGATAAGCGAGCCGCGGATTTCCACGCCGACGTTGCCGACGAGCTCGTGCAGTTCGTCTAAAAGGCACTGGGCCTCGGCGGCCGTCTCTCCGGGTCTTTGTAGTCCGACCAAGATGGCGCGATTAGAACGAGCGATGACTTCAGGATCGTAAGGGTCGAGGGGCTTCTGTTCTGGATCAGACACGTGGCAAAAGGCGTAAGAAATCAGACTGACGTCCTCGACCCAGTCTGCAAAGCCAAACTCGGATGTTCGTCCCAGCCTACTTACACCAAAGCAGCGG
>CAILOT010000198.1:0-2304 GCA_903835965.1 uncultured Opitutia bacterium | reverse complement strand
GGCGGGGAGGGCGGGGGCTTCCATGGGTCATTTAAAGTCACAAGGCGATGGTTGGGCGAGTCTTTCTGGCAAACGTGAGCATGGACTTGCTTCCATCGGGAGGTCGGTCTTGATAAAGACGTTCCTTCCAATTCTTTCCCAGGGGAGTCCGCGACCGGACTGAGATGAGGCTAGGCCTCGAACCCTCGTACCTGATGCGCTTCGGCGCCGTAGGAAGCGGATTGTTCAGTCATAACATCCCCGTTTCCGCGTACCTCTCAGGTCACGCGCCTTATTCCTATTATCAGCGGACAGCCAGCTGCTCCGACATCACAACCCTTACTTTCCATGGTCTCCGACAACAAACCTTCCACTTTCCCGAACTCGACGCGTATTTACGTGCCGGGGTCCCGGCCTGACCTCCTTGTGCCTATGCGCGAGGTGAAACTCGCCGATACTTCCCGGCCCGGAGGCGCATTGACTCCGAATGAGTCCGTCCGGATCTATGATACTTCCGGCCCCTGGGGCGACCCCGCCTTCCATGGCGATGTCGAGCTGGGCCTTCCTGGTATCCGTACGCCTTGGATTCTCGAACGCGGCGACGTCGAGGTCGTTGCGGGTCGCGAATTGAAGCCCGAAGACGACGGCTATCTTTCATGGAAACATGCCGAGACGGCGCAACGTGCCACATCTCGCAGCCGTTTGGTGCAATTCGCCCGCGGCGATCGTAAGATTTATAAGGCCAAGCCCGGTGAACGTCCGACCCAGTTGGCCTATGCCAAGAAGGGTATCATCACCCCGGAGATGGAATATATCGCGATCCGGGAGAACCTCCGGTTGCAGGCCGCTCGTACCGAAGCCGCGCCCCGTCGTCATGACCTGAATTTCCAGCATGCGGGACACTCTTTCGGTGCGGCTCTGCCTAAGGAAATCACGCCTGAATTCGTCCGCGAAGAGGTCGCCCGCGGTCGCGCCATCATCCCGGCCAACATCAATCACCCGGAATTGGAGCCGATGATTATCGGGCGAAATTTCCTCGTTAAGATTAATACGAACATCGGTAATTCCGCCGTGGCTTCTTCCATCGAGGAAGAGGTGGAGAAGATGCGTTGGTCAATCAAGTGGGGTGGCGATACGCTGATGGATCTTTCGACGGGAAAGAACATCCACCAGACCCGCGAATGGATCCTGCGCAACTGTCCGGTACCGGTGGGAACGGTGCCGATTTACCAAGCGCTCGAAAAGGTCAATGGACGCGCCGAAGACCTGACCTGGGAAATTTTCCGCGACACGCTCATCGAACAGGCCGAGCAGGGCGTCGATTACTTCACGATTCACGCCGGCGTGCGGCTCGCTTTCATCCCGATGACTGCGCGTCGCGTGACGGGAATCGTTTCCCGCGGCGGCTCAATCTTGGCCAAGTGGTGCCTTTCGCATCATAAGGAGAATTTCCTCTATACCCATTGGGATGATATCTGTGACATCATGGCGGCCTATGACGTTAGTTTCTCTATCGGTGACGGTCTTCGTCCCGGTTCCATCGCAGATGCCAATGACGAGGCTCAGTTTGCCGAGCTGAAGACCCAAGGCGATCTGACGAAGCGTGCCTGGGAACGCGGCGTCCAGGTCATGTGCGAAGGCCCCGGCCACGTGCCGATGCATATGATTAAGGAGAATATGGATAAGCAACTGGAGTGGTGCCATGAGGCGCCGTTCTACACGCTCGGTCCGCTCACGACCGACGTCGCTCCAGGCTACGATCATATTACTTCCGCCATCGGCGCCGCCATGATCGGTTGGTTCGGTACGGCCATGCTTTGTTACGTGACGCCCAAGGAACACTTAGGGCTTCCGAATAAGAACGACGTCCGCGAGGGCGTAATCGCCTATAAGATTGCCGCCCACGCCGCTGACTTGGCCAAGGGGCATCCCGCCGCGCAAATCCGCGATAATGCGCTTTCGAAGGCTCGCTTCGAATTCCGTTGGGCCGACCAGTTTGCCTTAGCTTTGGATCCCGAGCGCGCGCAAGAATACCACGATGAGACATTGCCCCAGGAGTCAGCCAAGACGGCCCATTTCTGTTCGATGTGCGGCCCTAATTTCTGCTCGATGCGTATCTCCGACGATATCCGTAAGTTCGCGGATGCCCAAGGGGTCAGCGACGACGAAGCCCTTGCCCAGGGAATGGAAGAAAAGTCGAAAGAGTTCCGCGAAAAAGGCGGAGAAATCTACCTGTAAGCGTTGAGCAGGAATGCCGGCTAGGCTCACGGCTGCGAGGCGGTCAGCCGGGTCGTTTTCTTCTCCTTTTTACCTCATCGATGAGTT
>CAILOT010000197.1:0-48154 GCA_903835965.1 uncultured Opitutia bacterium | reverse complement strand
TTCTTAAAACCAAACCATGAAACGCCGCTCAGCCGCTCCCTCCCGCCCACGACCACTCCTCCGCCGTCGCTTCGGCACTCCGCTCGCCACCACCGTTCTCCGCCAGCGCCTCGAATCGCTGGCCTGCGCTGGGACCGACCTGCCGACGCTCTTCGTCCTACCCTCCGTCGGCGAATCTGTCCGCCTCAGCGGCCCGGAACTGCACGGCGATATCCATGTCCAGATCGGCTGCGACCAGACCGTGCTGGCGACGTTGACCGGCGACGTGACCGATATCATCCTCGACTTCCGCGCGGCGGACAAGGCGGTCGTTCAAGCGCTCGTCACGGGACTAGGCGCGGAACTTCACGAAGCCAAGGTACGTCGTCCAAAACAAGTGGTCCAAGGCCACATCGTGACCGGCCATCAGCCGAACGTCGGCCACTTCCTCGCCTGGGCCGCGCGGATGCCAAGCATGGCGGACCACGTCATCCTCGAGTCAGCGGTCGACGCCGGTCTGGCCTGCGACTTCGATTGCTTCGAGCATATCCATGCAGCGATGCACGCGCTGGACTTCATGCGCATGGTCCGCATGGAAGGCGGGTTCGGCAGCACCGACGAGGGTGACGAGATCCCGCCACACCTGCGGCACCCGACGCGCCAAGGGCTCACGGGCAAAGCGGCCATGCTCGTATCCCTCGGCGGACAAAAGATTTGCCTGAATGCAACGATTGATTCGAAGCCGAACCCCATAGGCAAAAGACTCCGTCTTCACTACGGCTGGTCACCCGAACTAAAGCGCTACCTGGTCGGCTGGGTCAGCGAGCTCGCGCCAAAGGCTCAGTGATCGTCGTGTCGCTGCATCTTCTCGCCCCAAGCGAAGAGAATCATCGAAGCGAGAAACACGCCGTGAATGATGGCCTGCCACATGATCACCTTCTCGTGAGCGGGCGTGAGCGGTTTGTCGCCAGCGGCGGCGGTGATGTCGATGAAACTCTTGAGCAGATGGATGGCCGAGATGCTCGCGAGGCTGCCGGCGAGCTTCACCTTAAGGGTGTTGGCGTTAATGTGATCGAGCCAGTCGGGGCGATCGCCGTTGTCGCCAAAATCGATGCGTGAGACGAAGGTGACATAGCCGCCGACTACGACCATATTGACGAGGTTGGCCACCATCGAGATGTCCACGAGCGAGAGGATTCCGAGCATGATGCTGCTTTCGGTGGCGGTGGCGAAGTCGTGCAGCAGATGCAAGAGCTCCTGAACGCTCTTCCACGCGTAGGCAATCGCGGCGAAGATTAGCGCGACGTAGATCGGCGCCTGCACCCAGCGGCTGGCGAAAATGAAATATTCGAGCCCGTGTTCAAGCTTCTGGGCGATGCCTTTTTCGGGGGTGCCGTTGGTCATGCTGGGAGATTTATCATTCCCCGGCCTCCGTCAAGCCGCCGGAGCGAACTCAGACGCCCGCGCTCGCCGCGGCCTCGCCGAGCGGGTCGGCACTCGGCTCGCGCAGGTAGGCATCAGCCTTGGCGGACACAATCACTCCATAATTAATCGTGCCCAACCAGCCCGACATAATGATGCCGACGCTGCCGGCATGGTAGAAACCTCCGACCTGTTCAGGCAAAGCCATCGAAACCTTCAACCCTTCGAACTTGGTGCCAAACGAAGTACCGCCCACATGGCGGACGTAACGGTTGACCGTACGCGGCGTGGCCGCTTCTGCATGGTCTATCTTAGAACGGATGTCGGGGATGAATTTCTCTAGGCCGCAGAACGACTCCTCGATCACGCGCACTTTGTGTGACTGGTAATCGACATCGGAAAGGTGGGCCCAATCTTCCCATTTCTGGTTGATCGACGTGACGACCGCATAGCGCGGCTTCTTGGTGTGCGGACGGGTATCCGGATAATAGACCGAATAGGTGCGCGAGGTCGTGTGAAAGTCGATTAGCTCCTGGCTCGAAAAGGGCTTGGCCTCGGAGGTGAAAACCAAGTCGCCGATATGCGGGATGCTTTCGCCTTCTCGTACGCCCATGTAGACCTGACAAGATGAGGTGTTCACGCGGACCCTGCGGGCCTCTTCCAGGAATGGAGCCTCAAAGGCGTCCTCCCCTCCCATCTTCAGGACCGTATCCTTGATATTAGCATTAGAGACAACGGTGGCGCAGGCGACTTCGGCCTCTTCGCCAAGACGCGTGCCGCGGAGCTTGACGCCAACGACGCGCCGGCGACCCGAGGTGTCCTTTTCGACGAGTACCTTCTCGACGAGCACGTTGCGGCGGATATCGACCCCGTTGGCCTTCATCTCTGCCGTCATGAGATTGATCATTGTATCCGTGCCGCCCTGGAAAATAAAAACCCCTTTCGACATGAAATTAGAAAAGACGATGCCGAACGTGATCGCCGGATCTTCCAGGGTCGAACCATTGGCGTAAGCGATGGGTTCGAGCAACAGTCGTTGGACATCCGGACGACCGGGGAAAAACTGCTCGAAGAGCTCGCGGGTCGTGCGGCTGTCGTTGTCGTAATAATTCATCTCCCGCAGGTGCGCGAAGAAAGCCTCGACGGTCTCGGCGGAGATCCGGAACTGTTCGACCAGGATCCGCGTGAAATCCGTGCGGTCGAAAGTAGTCCGTACGTCGAAATCAGGATTAATGAAACGGACATCCTTCAGCGCGTGAATGCGGTCGGAGATTTCCTTGGTCCAATACCGCCGCGTCGACTTGATCATCCCGAAGGGAAAGCCGTGCAGGGAAATATCGAAGACGTGCCCGCCGGCCCGCTTGAAGAAAGTCGCCAAGCCTCCGAGCTGGTAGTGATGCTCCAAGAGGAGCACCTTCCGGCCGAACTTCGCTAAGTTATTGGCGGCGGTCATCCCCCCTAAGCCTGCACCGATGACCACGGCGTCGTAACGCGGAAGCAGGTTGTCAAAGGGCGAAGGCATAACGAAAGAAAGAGAAGGAAGGACGAAGCAGGGGTTGAGGGGAAGTCGAAAGCGGTCAAGCCGTTCCTCGACATTCCCCACCTGGGCTCAAGCCCAACCCATGGACCAGCCCAGCCGGTGTTGGTTTAATCGCACCTTCTTCCCCCAAAGGGCGGTTAATTGTCTCGAAGTCAGAACCTCTCGCAAAGGCCCAGCGGCTACTTTTTGCCCGTTACGCAAAAGCAAAGCATGGGTAAAAGCCGGGGCGATTTCCTCGACATGGTGGGTGACCAGGACGACCGAGACGCCAGGCAAACGCCGGGGTAGCTCATTTAAGAGCGTCAGGAAATCTCGACGGGCCAGAGGGTCTAGCCCCGCACAGGGTTCATCTAAAATCAAAAGCGTGGGCGCGGATGCTAAGGCCCGCGCGATAAGAACTCGCTGGCGTTCGCCCTGCGAAAGATGACCCCACGGACGCAAGGCCACGCCACTCGCCTTCAGCTGACGTAATAATTTACGCGCGATAGATATAGCTGCCGGCTTCGGCCGACGCCAAAGATTGATCACACCAGCGACTCCGCCAGCGACGATGTGCAAGGCCGGCTCACTCGGCTGAATCAAAGCCGCCACCGCTGGGCCGACTAATCCGATGCGCAAGCGCAATTCGCGCCAATCACTCCGACCGAACGTTTCTCCGAGAACGGAAACATTCCCAGAAGTCGGTGCGAAATAGCCGGTCAAGGCCGCCAAAAGAGATGACTTGCCGGAACCGTTAGGGCCAAGAATGACCCAATGCTGCCCCTGCTGAACCTGCCAATCCAGCCGGCGCAAAATCACCTTACGCTCCCGGGCGATCCGAAGTTTCGTCACCGCCAGTACAGGCACTTTAGAAGAATCAGGGGGCACGCTTATGGGCTGTAAGGCACTTTCCTGCTGCTTCCAAGCCACAATCTAACGCGTGCCTGACTCTTGCACTTCACCCAAAAATACTTACTGCATTCCTATGCCGTGGAGACTTGCCCTCATCCTGACCGTCAGCCTGACGCCGGGGCTTCACGCCGAACCCGCCGAACCCGCTTTCTCCAAGGAGGACATGGCGGCGCTCGAAGCCCTGCGTTTAAAAGTTCGGGCCGCGAATCCAGATCAACTCACCAAAGCCGAAACTTCCGCACCCGCCACCGCCCATGTCAGTCCGACTAAGCCCGAAGACCTATCCGAACTCGACGCCCTTAAAAAGAAAGTCGACTTAGCCAATGCGGAGCACGGGACACAAACCAACAAGACCCGAAAAGCCCAAGTCGTCCGAGCCGAAGAAGAAGGGGGCGGCTTTGAATTGGTTTTAATCCTGGACACCGACGTCCCAAGCCCAGCCGTAATCCGGGCCGACGGTCACGCCGCCGGAGACAAAATCGATGTGGTCGGCTTCTTTGACGGAGCCGCCAAGTTCGAAGGCGCTTATTATCCTTTCATCAAGTCCCCTGAGGCCAAAATAGATGCCGCACCGGTCAATAAATCCGACACCATCAGCGCGACGACACCCGCCGAAAAACCGGACGACAAAGAGGACGGTTTTGGCGGTTTCCAGATCAGCAACATTCTCTTCGCGGCCTTTATCACCGTCGCCGGAGCGATCGTCTTCCTGAAAATCAAAGCGTATTTCGACGCCAAAAAAACCAAAGGGAAACGTCGCCGTCGCTCATGATACGAAGATTCTTATTATGTCTGGCTGCGGCCGGTATCACGGGCCTGCCAGCGGCCACCAAGAACGACGGCGCGGATAAGATCTCTCCGCCGACTTTGACGCTCAAAGAAAATACCGAGACTCGCATCACTTGCGAATACCGGGGCGAAGGCGGTGCCGCCAAGTATTCCGGGGTTTATCATTATAAAATCTGGATACCCCAGGGCTACGCCGCCGATCCGAAGAAAAACTGGAAATCCCTCTTCATCGCATCTCCCGGCGGCAATGCGAACATGGGCTTCATGGCGCGATGGATCAAGGCCCACGGGTATATCGCCATCATGCTCGAGGAATCGAAAAACGGCCCATGGGACCCCACCGTGGGTAATTTCTTGGCAGCCCATAATGATGCGCTCAAACGCGTGCGGCTCATGCCTTACGGAAAAGTCTGTACCGGATTCTCGGGCGGAGCGCGGGCGAGTTCTATCTTTGTCACCATCGCTCCGGGCTTCGGCGGCATAATCCTGCAAGGAGCAGGCGTAGGCGTATTGGATAACGGAATCTATGGCCTCCGCGGCATCCAACTTCCCGCCGTCGCCATGACGATGGGCACCAAGGATTCGAATCGTCCTGAAATCGCCAAGCTCCGCGAAACCCTAGAAGACCGGCTCGAAGTTTTTGATTTTGTCGGCGGCCATGCCTGGGCACCTCAAGAGACGATCGAGAAGGCCTTGGACTTCGTTGACTCCTGTCTGCCCAAGTAGACTTGCCAGCCTTGTCGTCATGGGGCATTGGTTAGCCCTACCCCATGAGAATCACCCTCGTCTTGTCTTTGCTCGCATCCGTACTCGGCGCAGCGGAGGCCCCTTTAAAATTCAACGACCCTAAGCCTCAAGCTTATCACCTCACGGCCCGGGCCAGCGAAATTGACCCACGCTGCCAAGCCCACCCCGAAGTCGATTTCCTTCTAGAGAAAGGCGGCAAACCCGCCGACGTCCAGAATGCCAGCGTGGATACGCGCGTCGCACCACGTGGCCAGATCGTGATTTGGCTCATGGGCTACAACCAAGTCCAGGCAGAGCTACTGAACAGCTACGGCCTGCATTACATCCAAGTCAGCTATGCGAAGGAATGGTTCGGCAAACTTAACACCGAACCTGCCGACGACTCCCAGCACCTCGGAAATATTCGCCTCGAAGCCACCGCCGGCGTCGACGCCAGCAAGTCGATCAATATCCCCGTCCCAGACAGCATGCGGGAACGCGCTTATCAGTTCGTCAAGCATCTCGCGAAGACCAACCCCCAAGGCAAATGGTCGCTCTTCCTCTCCAAAGACGGCAAGACCCTGGACTGGGAGCGTGTCATCATTTCTGGCTCATCGCACGGGGCAACGTCATCCGCCCGCTTCGGCCTCTATCAGAAAGTCGCACGCGTCGTCATGCTCTGCGGCCCGCGCGACAATCTGGACGATTGGCAGGCGCTACCCTCGGCGACGCCCAAGAATCGGTTCTTCGGTTACAGCCACGTCCTCGATAGCGGCTGGAGCGGCGATCACTACCCGCGCTCTTGGCTCCTGATGGGCCTGAATCAGTTCGGCCCCATCGTGAATACCGAGAAGGAGAAATCGCCTTACGGTTATTCACGCCGACTGATCACGGACGCCTCGCTCAAGGGCAACGAAAAGGAACAGGCCGCGCGCGGCCACGGCTACGTGACACCCGGCAAGAGCTCACCCAAGGACGCCGATGGCAAATTCCAACAGGACGACGTCTGGCGCTACCTCTATACTTCCGACGTCGAGAAGGTCGGCGCCGCTGTCCCTCCCGAAGCCGGCGTGAAGATGGACCAACGCACGGACGCCAAGCCCAAGGCGAAGAAGAAGTAAGCCGCCGCACGGACGGCTTGCACTCGGCGGCCTTTCGGCTGTTGGATGGTCGGGTACACCGTGGCTATCCGCATCGATCTCGTCACCCTCTTCCCCGGCATGGCCGACGGCTTCTTGCAGGAGTCGGTGATCGGGCGTGCCATAGACAAGGGGCTTATCGAGTTTAAGGCCCACGACCTTCGGACCTATTCTAAAGACAAGCACCGGAAGGTGGACGACATGCCCTATGGGGGTGGTCCCGGGATGCTCATGACCTGCCAGCCCCTCTTTGATGCCGTCGACGCACTGGCTAGCCCCGACTGTGAAGTTATCTACCTTTGCCCAGACGGGGAGCAGCTGACTAACGCCCTGGCCCGCGAATTAGCCCAAAAAAAGCACTTAATTCTCATTTCTGGCCATTATGAGGGGATAGATCAACGATTCCGGGACCGCAAAGTCACCCGAGAGCTATCGATTGGTGATTATGTGCTCACAAATGGCACTTTACCCGCCTGCGTCCTGGTAGATTGCATTGGCCGCCAGATTCCAGGGGTCCTTGGAGAGGAAAACTCCTTGACGGGAGACAGTTACAACGGCAAGTTGCTCGCCTTTCCGCAGTTCACCCGACCCTCTGTTTACGATGGTCTCGAGGTGCCCCCGGTCCTCCTAGGAGGAAACCACGCTGATATCGAAAAGTGGCGCCGGGAAAGGCAAATCGAGAAGACAAAGCAACGCAGACCGGACCTCCTGAAAGACCAAGAACACCAGCCATGAGCAGCAACCATCCCCTCATTCAATTTGCCACCAACCCCCAGCTAAAGACTGGCCGTGGCGACGACGCATTCAAAGTCGGAGACGGCGTACGCGTCTCAACCAAGGTCCGCGAAGGCGACAAAGAGCGCACCCAGATCTTTTCGGGTATCGTCATCTCCCGTAAGGGCGGCGACGTCCAAGAAACCTTCACCGTTCGCCGCGTATCCTTCGGCGAAGGCGTCGAACGCACTTTCCCGGTCCACTCCCCTAATATCGAGAAAATCGAAGTTGAGCGCGTTTCTCAGGTCATGCGTGCCCGCCTCTTCTATCTCCGTGGCCGCCAAGGCAAGTCAGCGACCAAGGTTAAGGAAAAGCGCTTCGAGCCAACCGAGGCCCAGGCCAAATAAGATTCGCAAGGGTCTTACAAAAAACCCGCCAACCGCGGGTTTTTTTATGGAAAAATGCTTAACTTTGGCGCCGAACTAAAAAATATCCCGGCCGACCAAAAAAGCTGTTACACATAATAAGCCTTTGATGGTAAGTGGTTTGTTTTGCGTGTTTTTGAACCTAAAATTATAACACCCTCAAAAATAATCTGAAAACATGCTGGGGAAGGCTTGACTCCCCCGCCCCCGCCTGCGTCCTTGCACATCCGTCTTTTGGCAAATGCCTCAACCGGGCAACCACCACCTTCTCCAACCATGTTACGCATCCGCCTCCAACGCTTCGGTACGAAAAATGAGCCGACCTATCGTCTCGTCGTCGCCGAACAAAGCATCCGCCGTGACGGCCGTTTTGTCGAGGTCCTCGGCAACTACAACCCGCGCGCCCGCGGACAGACCCCCCCTTTAAGCATTAACGTCGAACGCGTAGAGCACTGGATCAAGCTCGGTGCCCAGCCTTCTGACACCGCAAAGTCGCTCGTGAAGCGCGCTCGCGGATTAGCCGCCACCCCGGCTAAGGCCTAATTACTACTGCGGCTCAACCGCCACCCTGACGTTGAAACGCCCCGCTCTTAAGCGGGGCGTTTCATTTGGTAAAGCCCTCGCCCAGCGGAGATTTAATTCGTTTTAGTCCAGCCGCCCTTGCCGTCCTTCTCGAGCTTTTGAAATCCAGCCTGCGCCAGCCGACGATCATTCACGGACTGCTTCATCGCCCCTTCGCCGTAACGAATCGTCAGGCTCGGAGACTCTAATACCCGTCGACAATTCTCACCCGTCACCGGGTGCTTCAAGAAGTCGGGAGCGTCGGCAGGCAGGTCGACCTCGAACTCCGCCCCCTCCACTCCGTCAGGCTTGATTACGATATAACGTCTTAAGGGCATTGGAAATTAACGTTTAGATGAGCGTGGGTCAAAAGCATCACGGAGGCCATCCCCCAAGAAATTAAGCGAAAGCAAAGTCAGGGCAAAAACCACCGAGGGTGAAATCAGAAGCCAAGGGCATTCTTCCATAATGTCGGCGCCCTCCTTGATCATGAGACCCCAGGAAGTCATCGGAGCTTTGACGCCTAAGCCCAGAAAGCTGACGAAAGCTTCCAGCAACATCACCCCGGGGACCGTCAAGGTGGCACAGACCGCGATCGTGCCCGCCAGATTAGGCAGATAGTGATGCCTGAAGATACCTAAGCGGGATTGCCCGAGCGCCACCGCCGCCTGGACGAATTGCGAGCCCTTAAGCTCGCGTGTCTGGTTCCGGATGATCCGTGCCATGGTAAGCCAGGAAACCCCGCCGACCGCCAAGAAGATCATCGGCATATTCTGACCGAAAAGAACCGTGGCGAGGATCACGATCAAAGTCAGGGGCAGCGTGCTGACGATATCGACGAGACGCATCAGCCCATCTTCCGTTCGACCGCCGACCTCGGCGGCGAGCACGCCGTAAATGATACCCACGAAAAGCGCGACCGCGGTTGCGATGAAGCCGACGAACAAAGAAATGGCACCACCCTGCAAAAGACGGGAGAGCACATCCCGGCCCAGCAAATCCGTCCCCAACCAATGACTGGCGCTCGGTCCCATCGCGCTGGATTCGAGATTTTGCGCCATGTACGGATAGGGAGAGATCCACGGCGAGGCCGCGCAAAGCAAGGCCACCACGATCAGAAAGCACCCCGAACAGACCGCCATTCGGTCTTTGCGGAATCGCTGCCAACCGGTTTCCGTCTGATAAGTCGAAGTAGTCGAGGCCATCATCGGGCGCGGGCTATCCGCGGATTAAGAGCGGCGTTCGTCAGGTCAGCCAAGAGATTGAGTACGAGCAGCGCGACGGCATAAATAATAGTCGTTCCTAAGATCAAAGTGACATCGCGATTGATGATGGCGCTCACGAACAGCCGGCCGAGACCAGGCACATCGAAAAGTGACTCCACCACGAAAGAGCCCGAGACCAAAGCCGCGGCCGCGGGACCTAGGTAAGTGATGACGGGCAATAAGGCGTTACGTAAAGCATGCACGAACCAGACCCGCAACGGTGGCACCCCTTTGGCATAGGCCGTCCGGACATAATCCAGCGAACGCACCTCCATCATCGAGCCCCGCGTCAGTCGCGCCAACGGAGCGGCCGTAATCAGGCCAAGGGTGCAGGCCGGTAAAATAAAATGGATCGCCGAACCCCAGCCGCAAGGCGGTACCCACCCAAGCCCCAAGGAGAACACCAAAGCAAACAACGGACCCAACACGAATGACGGCACACAGATGCCAATCAGCGAGAAACCCATCGGCACCCGATCGAGCCAACTATTAGGCCGAACGGCCGCCAAGACACCGACCGGCACGCCGATAAGAATCGCGAGCAACAAAGAAACCAAGCCAAGCGAAATCGAAACCGGAATCCGCGAGCCGATGACTTCGTTCACTGTCCAGCCAGGATATTTCAAAGACGGCCCCAGGTCACCATGGGCCAAACGTGAAACATAATTCCACCATTGCACATACACCGGACGGTCGAGCCCGTAATATTCTTCCAGCCGAGCCTTAACTTCGGCCGGCATCGGCCGCTCTTTATCGAAAGGGCCTCCAGGCACGGCATGCGCCAGAAAAAATGTCGCAGTCACCACGATCAACATGACCGGCACCATCTCGATCAGCCTTTTGAAGACGTACTGCATCAGGGCTTCTGTTCCGACGCCTTCACCTTTTTTTCCAACTCTTCCGTCGTGAGCGGAGGAGGTAAACCGCGCGCATCGGACTGGGCCCATCCCAACTTATGGGCCAACGCCTTCAACTCTTCCGGATTAAGTTTTCCCTCGGCCTTAAGTCGGGCCTGACGTTCCTGACTGTCATCCTCCATCGCCTTATCGACTTCCGCCTGTCGGCGCTCTTCGCTAAAAAGGCGGCATCCGCTCAAGGCCACCGTCCCAAGTAAAATGATCGCGCAGGGTAACGACTTCATAAGGTCAGACTATTCAGCTAGATGGTATGGGCTCAAGAGCTTACAGGCCGCCGGACGATTAAGCGGCCCACGTCGACGTGCCACCTCGTCGTAGACTCGGTCGAAGATTCGACGCGGGAAAGCCTTGCCAATCTTGGCCAACAGGGACCACGCGCCCCCTAAGGCGTTTAACATCTCCAAGACCGCCGTGGAGCGGGTTAGCCGACGAGAACCGACCCAGACTACCAAGCTTCCCTGATCGCCCCCAGGCGGCTCCCCGGCCACCCGTGCGACGACACCGGTGTTGGCTGCAAAAATCAGCCGGTGGGCCGAGTTGCGCCGCGCAAACCAGACCGCACTCGCATCACACAAGGCACAGTCGCCATCAATCAACACAATCAGCGGGTCGCCCTTCATTGGGCTATTCTACAGCCGATAACGCACGTGTGAAGGGGTAAATCTGGGGGGTCATTTGCCTCTGGCGTCAGCCCGCCCAATCTTATCATTTCCACCAGCGAAAGCGCTTGTCATAGGGGGGTGAGACTGCCAAGTATGCCCCTCCTGTTGGCCGGAAGGGTATCCAAGTGGCTAAAGGTCGGGGACTGTAAATCCTCTCAGCTTCGCTGTTCGTGGGTTCGAATCCCACCCCTTCCACCAGCAGGACGTCAAAAGCCCCCCAACGGGGGCTGACTCGGGCAAAAAACTCAAATCCGCGTTGACTTGGAGGGCTGCCCACGGCTTCCCTACTGACACACATGGCCAACATCAAAGCTAACAAAAAGAGCATCCGTCAGACCGCCCGTCGCGCCGAACATAATAAAGTCGTCCGCACCCGTCTGAAGTCCCTGATCAAGGGCATCACCGCTGAGTCGGTGAAAGCGAACGCCTCCCTCATCGCCTCTTCCGCCGATAAGGCCGCGAAGACCGGCGTGATTCATCGCAACAAAGCGAACCGCATCAAGGCTCGCCTCGCGAAGAAACTCGCCGCCGCGAAAAAGTAATGCTGGCTGGCTCCACCCCCGACCCCGTCGCCTGAGGCGTCGGGGTTTTTTTGTTTCCAGACATGTCCGCCACCCCTCCCTCTTCCATCGGCTTCGCAGCTGGCATCCTTGGCGATGAGGCGGTTCGTCTGGCCGTATTAGACCACGGCGAAGGTTGGATCGCCCTCGATAAGCCCGCAGGCGTAGCCCTGGAAGAACATCCTTGGCAGAACGGTGCTCCAACGCTGCTGAGCAATATCCGCACGCAACTCGAAGCCGGCAAACCCGAGCTCATCCGCCTCGGCCTCAAAGAACCGGCCACGGTTTTTGGCCCCGAGCCTGAATCCGCCGGCATCGCCATCCTGGCCGACCGCGCCTCCTCCCTCGCCCCTTGGCGCGAAGCCCTCGGCTCTGGTGCTTTTGCTTTTGTCTACGAATTCATCGCCCGTATCGAAGATGCGCCCACCGAGCCCGGCTTGTGCGATCTTCCAGTCGGCATGGATGATGAAAATCGGCGGGCCTTCGTCTCGCACCGTAACGGCAAACACGCGGAGACGCGTTTCGAACCCGGCCGCGCCTGCGGTCGCTGGCAAATCTGGACCGCACAATCTCCTTTTCCGCGACGCGATCAGATTCGCATCCACGCGGCCGAATGCGGCATCCGTATCGCCGGAGAATTAAAGTATGGCCGCTCGGGACGGGTGACCCTGACCGACACCACCCCCAAGGGCCGCCTAAACAAAGGCGAAGATAAACCCCTGCATCGTGGCCTCTTACTCCGTCTGGCCACTGTCTCGGGCATCTTGGCCGGAAAGAAATTCGTCATCACCGCTCCGCGGCCTGATGATTTCGCGACGGTGGTCAAGCGGCTCTCCCGCGGACTCTGATCAGCCACCCCGGGGAAAGGGGTGCGTGAAACGATCCGCGGTCCGCACATAACCGTCCGGACTATTCAGCCGGCCGATAGGCAGATAGTTATCGTAGTTCACTTTCCAGGTCGCCGGATCAGCGACGCCCTCCCGGAGATGGACGAGTAAGATTTCCAGAACGACCAAACGGGTCTCGCCATAGTAACGGATATCCAAGACGCGACACTCCAAGGCCACTGGACATTCCGTTAAGATCGGTGGACGTACCCGTTCGGAGGCGCGGGTCACGAATCCGGCGCGGGCAATCTCACTTTCACCCGCCGGCAAGGCGCGGGCGCACTCCACCATCTTCGCCGCCAAAGGCTCGTCACAAAGGTGGATGACACATTCGCGATTCGCGATCAGATTGGCCGCGGTGTCTTTGGGCGTGCCGTCATCGCGATCCGAAGGGGCCAACACAGCCAAAGGCGGTTCCGCACCCATGATGTTGAAGAATGAAAAGGGTGCGGCATTGGGGCGACCTTGCGCGTCGATGGTCGTCACCAAGGCAATGGGCCTCGGCACCACCAAGCCTGCTAACAATTTGTACGCCTGCGCACCCGGATGAGCCGCGACGTCAAAGCGCACACTCATGACTCCTTCGGGGGATCTTCACCACCCTGCGAAATAATCGCTTCGCGCCGCGCGGAATCATGCCGGTACGACATGATGATATAAATCGTGACGCCGACGCAGATGCACGAGTCCGCCACGTTGAAGGCGGGAAACCTATAATTGAAAGGTAACGTAAATGCCAAAAAATCGGTCACGTGTTCGCCGAAAATCCGGTCACGGACATTGCCCAAGGTCCCTCCGACGAAAAGCCCGAAGGCGACCTGCCCGCCTTGCAGTTCTCGCAGCAATGGCTGCCGCCAGCGCCAGATTAAAACCAAGATAGCAGCGGCCAGAAAAACCAGGAACGGCCGAACGGCATGTTCCGAACCAATTCCCCAAGCGGCACCCTTATTGCCGATATGGACCAAATCAAATCCGGGGAAGACATGGATCGGCTCCCCGATTGAGCTTTCGAAATATGTGCCGAAGGGAATCTTGCGGATAACCAGGAGCTTGGTGCCGATATCCGTCGCGACCGCCAACAGGCCGACGACCCAAAAGGTGAGATAAGGGCGCAACCTGGACGACATACGGCGAGCTTCGATCAGGAGTCGCTAGGCTCATCATCCCCCCGCCGCCGCCGGTACCGAAGCCGACTTCGTCACCGATCTCACCCAAGGGATTACTGCCGCGACGACGATGCGCGCGACGATTACGCTCGAGTTCCTTCTGCCCTTCGAGGGAGTACCGCGTAAAAGGTACCGCGATCAAGCGAGGCGCCGGAATTGGCTTATTGGTGATTTCGCAGACGCCATAACTGCCGTTCTTCATGCGCTCGATTGCATCCGCGATCTCCTTGAGGCCTTCTTGTTCGTTCGAAATCAGCGAAAGGGCGAAATCGCGGTCGGCCGTATCGGTGCCGGCATCGGCGAGGTGCTGCGAGTAGCCCGAAAGGTCGCCGGCGTCATCCTTGCCCGACTTCTTCAGCGCGGACTCGGAGTGGAAGGCCAGGCCCTTCTGCAAGGCTTCGCGCATATCCACCAGCAGACGGTAGTAGCGGCGGAATTTTTCCGGGACGAGCTTAGCCTCATCGACGAAGCCCGCTCCCTTGCGGAAGGGATTGCTGCCCAGAAGATCAGAGATCGAAGCGGCGGCGACGTTGTGCGTGCGCGTGCCTTGCGAGCGCGCGGCGGCGGCGGCCTTTTCCCGGGCCTTACGTTCTTCGTCGGGCACCCAGAGATTAAGTTTAATATGCTTACGCAGCTTCAGGTATTCCTTAAGGTCGTTGATGGTGTAATACTGGAGTTTCGGACGGGGGGCGACTTCCAGTGCACCCGACTGAGCATGGACCTCACGATGAGAATCGAGCAGCTTCTTTTGCGCTGCATGCGAAGCCTTGGTATCCTTGACCGGCTTTGCGGCCGCACCCTTCGCGCCTTTGGCGGCGACGGCCGGCTTGCCGCCCTTAGCGACGACTGGAATAGCCTTGGCCGCACCCTTGGCGCCCTTCGCCACAACCGGCGCAGACTTGGCGGAAGCGACAACCTTACCCTTGGTCGGCACAACTTTGGCGACCGGCTTTGCCACCGCCTTGCCGGAGAGCTTGGAATTTACCGCGGCAGGAACCGTAGGCTTATGTTTCTTCTTATCGACGGTGGCCGTGGACTTGATGTTAGCCGGCTTTTTGGCGGCTGGTTTCTTGGGAGCAGGTTTCTTAGGCATCGGAGATTTATGAGAGATTAGAGTATTTGGCGGCGAGAACATCACGGCACCGCGGAGACACCATACCAAATCTCCCGGCATTCACAAGTTCGGGCACCCAGCGCCATGAACGAGGGCAACGGACTCCGGGAGCCTTTTCGACGGCGAAAGATAAGGGCACGCCTGCCTGGGGTACCAGTTTAACCCCAGAAAGAATCCAAAACTCGGCCAAAGCTGCCCCTTGCTGCGATAATAGGGCGAAATCAGGCTCAGCGGGGTCACCCGTGACAATCACAACGGCTTCCAAGGATTGGCCGATTTGCTTGTCCTGACGCAACTTCTCAAGCGGGACGTTCACCTGAGCGGCAAGGGCTTGGATTCGGGCCACGGCGGCATGGGCCGCCATCGCGGCTTCATCCTCCCAGTCAGCCCCGACAACCGGCCAATCCTCCAAGTGGATGTTGGCCGCGTCGGTGTATTCGGAACGTCCGTGCAAATGGGACCACGCTTCATCCGCGGTAAACGGCACGAAAGGTGCGATCAGCTTTAAGTAGGCGCGCAAGATGAGGTCAATCGCCGTCTGCGTCGAACGTCGGGCAAGATCGTTTGGCGCCGAAGTGTAGAGCCGATCCTTGATGACGTTATGGTAGGTCGCCGAAAGCACTCCAGTGGTGAAGCCGGCCAAAGCGGCGGCGGCACGGTGGAACTCATTTCGTTCGCACGCGTCGGTGACGTCGCGGATCAAGCGGGCGGTCTCGACCAAAGCCCAGCGGTCGACCAGAGTCATCTTCGCCACCGGCACGGCATCGGTGATCGGATTAAAATCGTAAAGATTGCCTAGTTGATAACGGAGCGAGTTGCGCATGCCACGATACTGGTTCGAAACCGTCTCAAAGATGGCGTCGGACAAAGGGATGTCGCTTTGGTAGTTCTCCGAAGCCACCCAAAGACGGACGATATCCGCTCCATATTTCTTGATATAATCATCGGCGGTTTGCGGCTTGCCGTCCGACTTCGAAATCTTCTGCCGCTTTTCATTCACCACGAAACCGTGAGTCAGCACGGCGCGATATGGCGCTGAACCCTTGACGACCATCGCCGTCCACAAGGAAGACTGGAACCAACCGCGGTGCTGGTCGGAACCTTCGAGGTAAAGATCGGCCGGCCAATGCAGATCCGGGTGGCGTGCACAGACAGCGAGGTGGCTTGATCCCGAATCAATCCAAACATCTAAGGTGTCGGTGCCTTTCCGGACATCTTTAGGCCAAGCAGCCGGCACGGGTGCACCGGCGAGAACTTCGTCGGTCGAAGATGCCCACCACCAATCGCCGCCATACTGGGCGATTTTCTTTGCCACATGCTTCACGACGGCCGCATCGAGGTATGACTCGCCGCTCGAAGGTGAATAAAAAGCCGGGATGGGAACGCCCCAGGCACGCTGACGGGAAATGCACCAATCCGGCCGACCTTCCAAGGCGGCCCGGATACGGTTTTCGCCAGATGCCGGAATCCACTTCACCTCGCCCACGGCGGCCAGCGCGCGCTTTCTCAAATCGGTCCGATCAAGCCCCACAAACCATTGATCCAAAGCCCGGAAGACCACCGGGGTCTTGGATCGCCAACAGTGAGGGTATTGATGTTCAAAAGCCTGAGCCTTAAGCAAGGCCCCTTTCGTTTTTAATAATTCCAAGACCGCGATGTTGGCCGGATTTTTCCCATCCGTCTCAAGGACGGTGATACCCACCAAGCTCGCCGGCACCTTGCCGTCGTCGGCATAAGTTCCGTCGTCGCGCACCGGACAATAGGGCTCGAGACCGTATTTATTTCCGGTCTGATAGTCCTCCAAGCCGTGACCCGGGGCCGTATGGACGCACCCCGTACCGGCATCGGTCGTCACGTAATCGGCCAAGACGATCGGCGCGTCGCGCTCGATGAACGGGTGGCGAGAAATCAATCCTTCCAGCGCGCGTCCCTTGACGCGGAAGCCATCGGTCGCGCCTTCGAGGCCACAGGCCGCGACAAAAGCGTCGCGCAAGGCGGAGGCGACCAAGAACGATCGGTCGCCATGCTGGACTTCGACGTATTCAAGTTCCGGATGCACCGCGACGGCAAGATTGGCCGGCAACGTCCAAGGCGTGGTCGTCCAGATGACGACCGAGAGAGGATGCGCGGGAGCCAACTGCTTGCTCGCTGGCTGAGGCACCGGGAAAGCCACCCAGATAGAAAATGAACGCTTTTCTTTGTATTCGATTTCCGCTTCGGCGAGCGCCGTCTGGCAAGGGATCGACCAATAAACTGGCTTCTTCGAACGATAGACCAATCCCTGCTCAACGAAGCAAGCGAAGCCGGCGAGGATTTCCGCTTCATAGCTCGGATCCATCGTGCGATACTCCGACTTCCAATCCGCCAAGATGCCAAGGCGCTTGAATTGGCCACGCTGCTTTTCGATATATGCCGCGGAAAATTCGGCGCATGCCTTGCGGACACCCAAGGCATCAAGCGACTGCTTTTTCGCCTGCAGGTCTTTCATGACCTTATGCTCGATGGGCAAACCGTGACAATCCCACCCAGGGATGTAAGGCGTACGAAAACCCCGCATGGACTTATAGCGCAGGATGGAATCCTTCAGGAGCTTATTGAGTGCCGTCCCGATATGGACGTCGCCGTTGGTAAAGGGCGGACCATCATGAAGGACGAAGGCCTTCTTTCCGGCGGCTCGGCTCTGAATGCGCTCGTAGAGTCGGTTCTTCTCCCAATGGGCGATACGAACGGGTTCGCGTTCGGCTAAGCCTGCCCGCATCGGAAAGTCCGTGACGGGGAGGTTGAGGGTATCCTTGAGCTCTTCGGCCATAATTAATCGTTAAATTGAGGGAGAGGGGCAACAATGCAACCCCTCGGGGCGGGCAGGGTGAACGGGATGAAGGGCGTGGCAAGGGCGGAGATAAGCCCGCTGCCCCACCCCTCAGCTTGAGGCAGGATTGACAGGGTGACCCGAAATACCCCAAAACTGCCCCATGGACAACATGAACCCCAAGCTCATCACCAAGCAGGCCATCGTCATCGATGTCGTGCTCACGGCTATCTTTTTCGTCTGGATCACTTCCATCCTGAAAAAACATGTGCCTTGGGCCGAATCCGGCGAAACCGCCGTTCTCTTGGGAGCCGCCTATTGCGCAGCCTGCCTCGCCGGCGTCTTCTGGTTAGCCCTTTCTCTATTCCGCGTAACCTTGGCCGACCAAATGTTGCAAAAGACGGTCGCCGCCAAAGAGCTGCGCTAAACCCCACGCCAAGGGAACTCTGGGCCAGGCTTTCCTGGCCTTTTTTATTTTGCTGGCACCGAAGGTGTCAAAAGCGCCGCTTCGACTTCCCTGCGTAACGCTTCGGCAAGTTGTCGCTCCTTAAGGTAATCGGCCCAAAGCAGGTCGAGCTCTTCGACCGTACCTCCGTCGAAACGCTCCAGCCAAGCCCCGAAAGCCCGCCAAGCATTATGGTAGACGGGATTCTGCCGGATGATTTCCCGTCGCAAGGCCGACTGGCGCCCCGACACCCCACGACTGACCGCCACCAATTCGCGGTGCCTGGCCGCTTCGCCGCCGGTCAGCACCACGTCGCCTTTACCTAGGTCAAAAACAAAGCGCGTAATATCATCCAAGGCCTCGGCGGATTCGCGCATACCATGGCTGACCGAATTGCGCGAAACCAAGAGGTCGGCCCGCCGGGCGATCCACCATGACTCGGGTGATTTGGCCATCGCCTGAATTATTTTTGTCACGGGCTCACCCTGCGCCGAGGCGATCAAGGTCTTTTGCTGCGACTCACTCGGATTCGCCGCCAGCGCCCTTCCCAAGGCGCGCCAAAAAAGAAAAGCCTCCGCGTCGGAAGCTTGACCATGGATCACCGCCTCGAGCCGCGGAGCCGGCATAAAAAGGGCCTCACGATACCAATAATCGACCAACGCCGGGCGCAGCTGCGCCAATATTTCGCACGCCAAAGCCTGTCGCACCCAACCCTCGCTGGCCGTCACCGGCTTCGCGCCCGCGATGGCCACACGCGCCACCCAAGTCCGGGCAGCGACTTCTGCCGCCCGCTCTGCCGCCACTCTCTCATCGCCCAGACTTAAGGCGACCAACAAGCCTCCGGTCATCGGTCGTAGGCCGATATGCGCGTCGCCGGCCATCTCCACCAATTCGATCCGGGCGATGGGCGGTGGCAGTTCGGGCATGGATACCGCATATTTTAAATAGCGGTCCAAGGCGTCCAGGTGCGCCGCGACATAACTGACTTCGGGGAGACGCTCGCCCACGACGGTGGCGAGTTTGTTCTCGCTGCTGAAAATCTGCGGTATCCCGACCGCTGTCGGCGTCGGCTCAAGGATCGCAGCCGCCAGCCAAGCAGAGGTGGCCAAAACGCTCCACATCACTTACGCGCCGCTGAAGTGAGATTCGTCGATTTCGACCGGCTCACCGCCTGAAAGATGAACGGGTTCGCCGATTTGCGCTTGATCGTTCTTCCAAATCTCGACGGTCGCAGGCGCTTCAGCATCCGGCGAAATCCATTGCCAGCGCCCGATACCCAGGAAGCTCATCGGGATACCTTTGTCCGGACTTAACCCGGGACCAGACCCGCGCACGAAGGGCTTATTGCCGATTCCGATCATCAGGTTGACGATCAGGGAGGTACCTCCGCTCGCCGGACTCGCCGCGAAAACTTCCGTCACCGGCTCATCTTCAAGTTCAAGTTCGGGCGCGGATGTTTCGATTTCTTTTTCCGGAATCAATTCAGCCTCCGGCTCATCGTCCGCGACGGACGGCTGGCTAGGAGCGGAGGCTACGGGCGGGTTTTCAGCCAAAGCATCCAGTCGTGCCTGCAGTGCTTCCACCGAGGACTCAACCTTCGTCACTGCCCGATCAGCCTTCTGGGCGGCCTTCTTGATCTCATCTCGGACGGTCTTCACTTCCTCGGCTGATTCTTGAAGTTGCTTGGTGACATCGTCGCGGCGGGCGGCGGCTTCGGTGATTTCTTCGACATCGGCCACGGCACCGCGCACGGCGTTGGCAAGCGACTGCACCCGGGCGCCCAAGTCGTCCATGGCTTCTTTCGTTTCCGCATTCTGGCCTGAGCTTTGTTGCAATTCTTGTAATCTGCCTTCGCACTCCGCGAGGCTGGCCTTAAGCGCATTGATTTCGGTCGAAGCACGCTGAGCGACCGCTGCGACCGCCGTATCGGTATTCTTGCGAGCGGTGAGTTCTACTTCCGTCACCCGGCGATTGACCGCCTCGGTGCCGGCTCGGAAATCTTCGCGAAGCCGATCGATCTCTTCGGCCAACGCCGTGCGCAACCTGGCCTGCTCGGCCAAGCGCTCCGATTTACCACTCCCCTCTTTGAGCACCGGAATCACCACGATCAAGGAAGCACCCAGAATTCCAACGACGGCCAAGAATGCTTCAAAGCCATCCTTAGGATTGAGGCCAAGGGAAAGAATCCCGATCACGGCCGTCAAATCCGCCGCGACCAGAAACCATTTTTCTTTGAGTAATTTTTGGATATCTCGGTTCATAAGTAGGGGTTGGGCAAGGGGTTTCTAGCGAGGTCTTTCGACAAAGCCAACCTTCCGGTTGACCTTAGAAAGCGTCCGGTAAGCGACGGCCTGGGCTTGCTCCGCGCCCGCCTTGAAGATCCGGCCTAATTCTTCCCGGTCTTTGATCAGTTCATCATAACGCAGCCGGACCGGATCCAAGGTGGCCACGACCGCATCCGCCACGCCCTTCTTGAAATCGCCGTAGCCTTTGCCGCTGAATTCCGCCTCCAAGGTGGCGACACTGCGGCCCGTACAGGCCGACAGGATCGTGAGCAGATTAGTCACGCCTGGCTTGTCCTCGCCCGCCCGCACCTCCGAGCCGGAGTCGGTGACGGCTGACATAATCTTCTTACGAATCTCGTCCGGACGGTCCGTCACATACACCATGGAGGCAAGGTTGGGGTCGGACTTGGACATCTTTACCGAGGGGTCCTGCAACGACATGATGCGGGAGCCGACCTTGGAAATAAAAGGCTCCGGGATATGAAAAGTGTCCGAGTAGCGGTGGTTGAACTTTTCCGCCAAGTCGCGGGCCAACTCCAAGTGTTGCTTCTGATCGTCGCCCACGGGAACCAACTGAGCATTATATAAAAGAATATCCGCCGCCATCAACACCGGATAGAAAAGCAACCCGGCATCGACAGACTGGTGCTTGCGGGACTTATCCTTAAACTGGGTCATCCGCTCCAATTGGCCCAGCGGGCAAAGGCAGCCCAAGATCCAAGCAAGTTCCGTATGACCGATGACATGCGACTGGACGAAGAGGCGGCTCCGGGCCGGATCAAGTCCGCAGGCCACATACTGGGCCAGGCACGAGTAGGTGTTATCCCGCAACTGAGCGGGGACGTGGGCAACCGTGATGGCGTGCTGGTCCACGATGCCGAAGTAGCAGTCGTAATCATCCTGCATTCGCCCCCAATTCAGGACCGCCCCGAGGTAATTACCCAGGTGCAGGCGGCCCGTGGGCTGGGCGCAGGTCAGCACGACAGGCTTAGTGGGCTTTTTTTCGCTAATTTCGCTCATCCGATGGCTCAGCGTGGCCATAGCTCGGCCGGGCATCAAGCGGATTGGGGAGTTAGCGACGCTTGAAATGTAGAACCGTTGCCCTTACACATCCAGACCCACCAGTCCCCTTCGCCATGCTCCTTGCTCAAGCCGCCTCCACCCCCCACCCAGCCAACAGCCTTAAAGACACCATCGTCAAGGACGCCAATCTTGTCGCCGGCGCCCTCGGCTGGATCGCCCTGGCCGTTGTCATCGGCTGGGCTACGAAAAAAATCCTCGGATGGCTTTCGGCCAAATTCACCAACAGCCCCATCGCCGGAGCGACCATCAAGTCGACCGGAAAATCCCTCCAGGTCCTCATCCCGGCCTACGCCATCTGGCTCATCAATGAGAGCAATGCCGCACTCATCCCAGACGCTTATGACGCCCCGGTAAAGCTGGTCATCAGCCTGCTTCTCTCCGTCGCCCATACCGCGACCGCCTACCACATGGTCGCCATCCCGATCGCGTGGGCCAAGAAAATCGCCGACGAAACTGACAATAAACTCGACGACGTTTTGGTACCCATGCTCTCGACGGTGATTAAAATTACGGTCGTCCTCGTCGGTTCGGTGAAAGCCGTCTCCATCGTCGATCCGGAGACTTCGAAATCCTTCCTCGCCCTCCTTGCGACCGGAGGCTTAGCCGTCGGCTTAGCTTCGCAAGATACGATCAAAAACATCTTCGGTGCCGTGATGCTCATCATCGACCAACCCTTCACGCTGGGCGACCTGATCAACACCGGGGCCCATGAAGGCCGCGTCCAATCGCTTGGCCTGCGCTCGACCACGCTGACGCTGCTCGACGGCCAACTTCTCACGATTCCGAACGCCGACCTCGCTAATCGACCGATTGTCAACATCACCCGCCGCGATTTCATCCGCGCCCAGGACTTGGTGCACCTTGAAGTGAATACGCCCGCCGCCAAAGCCCAAGAGGCCGTCCAGATCATTCGTGAAATCATGACGAACCACGAAGGTTTCGATCATCGCCAGCCGCCCTTGGTCCACCTGCATGAATTCGGCGAGTGGGCGATTAACATCCGGATCATGTACTGGTATTTCCCTGCCGCCGCGGTTAAGCAGATGGAATTCAACCAGAAACTCCTCCTGCAGATCGTCGAGCGTCTGAAAGTAGCCGGCATCAATCTCGCGATTCAAGGCACCCCTCAATCCCGTTCTTAATTTCTCATCCTATGGCCCTCATTGAAGCAAAAAATCTCTCGAAGTCTTACGGTGCCATCCGGGCCGTAAATAACGTTTCTTTCTCCGTCGATCGCGGCGAAGTCATCGGCTTCCTCGGGCCCAACGGCGCCGGTAAGTCGACGACGATGAAACTGCTGACCGGACATCTTCGGGCCGAAAGCGGCACCGCCATCGTGGCCGGATTTGATGTTTCGGACCAGCCCGTCGATGCCAAACGCCACCTCGGCTATTCGCCTGAAGGCGCCCCAGCTTACGGCGAAATGACCGTCCGGGAATTCCTGCGCTTCGCCGCCGACCTGCGCGGCCTCGATGACCCCGCGGAACGCGTCCGGGCCACGCTGGAACTTTGCCGCCTCAATGAAGTCGCCGCCCAAAACATCGATACGCTCTCGAAAGGCTATCGTATGCGCGTAGGATTCGCCCAAGCCGTCATCCACGACCCTGCCGTGCTGATCCTCGACGAACCGACCGACGGCCTGGATCCTAATCAGAAATTCGAAGTGCGCCGCATCCTGAAAGACATGGCGGCTCGCAAGGCGGTGATCGTCTCGACCCACATCCTCGAAGAAGTCGGTGAACTTTGCACCCGGGTCATCGTCATCGCCCAAGGCGAAATCCGCTGCGACGAATCTCGCGAACGCTTCCTGCAACGCGGTGAAGACCTGAACCAAGTCTTCCGCAAACTCACCGCCTAAATTTAAACGACCATGTCCTCTCCTTCCGAAAATCCCGCCCCTAAGTCCTCCGGCCTCTCTGCCTTTGGCGCCATCCTCCGCCGCGAATTCGCCGGCTATTTCCGCACGCCGCTCGCCTACGTGTTCCTCGCAGTCTTCAATGCCTTCGCGGTCTCGCTAGCCTTCTTCGTCGGTAATATGTACGAAGCCGGCGTCGCTTCCCTTGACCGTTTCTTCCTCTACCACCCTTGGCTCTGGGCTTTTCTCGCTCCCGCCGCGGGCGCCCGCCTCTGGGCGGAAGAACGCCGCCAAGGCACCATCGAACTCCTGCTCACCTGGCCCGTCACGGTCTGGCAAGCAGCCCTCGGCAAATTCCTCGCCGCTTGGCTCTTCCTCGCCTGCGCTTTGCTCATGACCCTTCCCATCGCTTTCACGGTAGGTTGGCTCGGCGATCCCGACTGGGGCGTCATCCTCGCCGGCTATGCCGGTTCTCTTCTTTGTGCCGGTGCCTGCCTCGGCGTAGCCGCAGTCGCTTCCGCCCTCACGCGCAGCCAGGTCATCGCCTTCGTCACCGGCTTCCTTGCCTGCTTTATGCTCGTTCTCGTCGGCTACGGCGTGTTCGACGAATTATTCGCCGGCATGCTTCCCTCCGGCATGGTCGACGAGATACGCCGCCTTGGTCTCTGGCGAAATCTCGAACCTTTCACGCTCGGTCTTTTTGACCTACGTCCCGCCGTCTACTTCGTGACGGTGGCTTTCTCGGGCCTCGGCTTGAGCACCATCATCGTTGAACGCCGCTAATCTCTAAAGCCTCTCACTATGTCCCGCTTCCAAGCCATCCTTGCCGTTCTTGCTATCTGCGCCGCGGCCTTTTTCGCGAACCTACTCTTTAGTGTCACCAACATCCGGGCCGACTTCACCCAAGACCACACGTTCACCCTCTCGCCAGGCTCGCGCCGCATCATCGCCCGCCTCGATGAGCCGGTGACGCTGGAGTTCTTTGCCAGCCGCTCCGACGTCAAGCTCCGGCCTTACCTCGAAAGTTATTCTCGCCGAATCGAAACGCTCCTTAGGGAATACGTCGCCCACTCCGGCGGAAAGATCAAGTTGGTCATCACCGACCCGCGGCCCGATACCAAAGAGGAACAACGCGCCCAGCGCCAGAATCTCGGAGCCATGCGCGCCGCCCAAGGCAGCGCCTACCTCGGCCTCACCGCCCAACAGGCCGACACGGTAAAAGCCATTCCGGTCCTTGATCCGAGTCGTGAAAAGTTCCTGGAGTTCGACCTGTCCAAGCTCATCGCTTCCGTCGCCCGCCTTGAAAAGCCTAAGCTCGCGATCATCAGCTCGCTGGCGATCACGAATCAGGCGCCCCAAGGCGAACAGCAGCAACCCGGCCCCGCTGATTTCCTCATCGCCGAACTCGGGCAGACCTTCGAAGTCATCACGCTGAGTAACCAAGCCACCGAACTGCCGAAGGACACGGCGGTGATTGCGCTGATCCACCCCAACCACCTCGCCGAAAAACTTTCGTATGCGGTCGACCAGTTCCTTCTCAACGGCGGTCCGGTCTTCGCCGCCGTCGACCCGCTCTCGCGCTTCCAAAAATTCCAACAGGGCGGCATGCCGTTCATGATGGCTCCAATGGCGCTTGGCGCCTCGAGCGATCCGTTACTTCTGCGCGGCTGGGGCATCAACGTCGACATCGACGCCGTTATCGGCGACGCCAGCAACTCGGTTGCGATTCGCGGCTCACGCGGCGAACCTGTCCAATACCAACCTGCCTTCTCCGTTACGGGTGATGCTTTTGCCAAAGACTCGCCACTCACCAGCGATCTCCACGAGATCGCCTTCATGGAGCCCGGCGATATTTCGCTGATCTCGGGCGCCGAAAAACGCCTGACCTTAGTTCCTCTTATCACACTCAACAGCCCAGGCACCGGAGTCATCGGCACCGCGGTGGCCAATGCCGGTCCTTTTGAAAAAGTCGCCCTCGGCTTTAAGCCGGACGGCAAATCACATGTGCTCGTGGCTTCCATCACCGGTACGTTTACCTCGGCCTACCCCAAGGGCGCCCCGGCCGAACCCCCCGCCGCACCCGACGCTCCTAAGCCAGCCACGCCTCCCGTGGCAGCCCCGGCCGCCCCGCACCTGACCGAGTCCAAGAAACCCGGTCGTCTTATGGTCGTAGCCGATTCCGACTTCATGCTCGATCCGTTCACCGTACGCCAACGGCAGGCCTCCGGCCAAGTCGCCATGGAAGCGATCAACGATAATCTGGCCTTCGTCCTGAGCGCTCTCGAAACCTTAGGCGGAAGCGACGAACTCGTCTCGCTCCGCTCCAAAGGCACGTCGATTCGCCCATTCAAGCGCGTGGTCGCCCTCGAACGCGAAGCCCAGGTGCGCTACCAAGCCAAGCTGGATGAAATCGAAAAGCGCCTGGAAGACGCCAACGGCAAGATCGCCGAAATCTCCAAACGCTCGGGCGCCGATAATTCCAAAGGGCTAATCATCACCCCCGAGATGCAACGTGAAATCGAGAAGTTCCAGGCTGAAGCCGAAAAGCTCACCGATGAACGTCGCGTCATTCGCCGCGGCTTGAGCGAAGATGTCAATTCCCTCGGCCGTCGCCTCCAGGTGATCAACCTGCTCGCCGGTCCCGCCATCGCCGCGCTCTTCGGACTGCTCTACGCCCTCGCTCGTCGTCGTAAAATCGCCTAATCGCCATGCGTCATAAAAAACTCCTGCTCACCACCGTCCTGATCGGCTTCATCGCCCTGGCGGCCGTTTACCTTAAGCGCGAGCAGCCTGCGTCCGCCGCCGCTAAGTCGGCTCTAGTCGACCCGGCCATCTTAAACGGGATGCAATCACTCATCCTTAAGGCCAACGGAAAGATCACGACGATCGAAAAATCGTCCTCCGGCACCTGGGTCGTCAAAGAAAAGTTCGGCCTTAACGCCGACGTCGAAAACCGTCTGAAGCCCCTGCTGCTATCGTTACAGAAGGCTGAAAACTTCGGGTTGCTTACAGCGAACGCCAAACGCATCGAAAAACTTAACCTCGGCGACTCCTCCTTGTCGCTCACGTCGGCGGACGGAAAATCCTTCAGCGCTGATTTCGGCAAAACGACCGACGATGGCCTCGGCCAAGCCGCCCGCCTGCCAGGCGACCCTAAAGCGATCCGCACCAGCTTCAACGAACACTTCGAGTCCGATGCTTTTGCTTGGGTCGACCCCGTGTTGCTCACGACCAAGGCCGATGAAATCAAAACCATCAGCCTGATTTATGCCGACGGGAAAATGAACTTCTCCCGGCCGGCCAAAGGTCAGCCGTTCGGCGGCCCGGCGCTTGAAGACATGACCAGCACACTGGCACTCATCCGCATCAGCGACGCAGTTGCTAAAGGCGATAAAGAGGCGACGGCCGCTTTCGCCAAATCATGGCAGGTAAAACTCGAGCTCTTCGATGGCACTTCCGCGACCGTGACTTTCGCGAAAGTCGCCGGCGCGACTCCGAACGATCAAGGCAAGCTCTACCTGCGCGTGAAGCATTCCGACCCTAAGCATCCGGTTAATCTGACTTCCCAAAAAGCAGAGTTCCTCGCGCCGACCTGGTTGGCCGAACAAATCCCCTCGACGCTCGCCGATCTTAAAAAATCCCTGGCGCCACCCGCGCCCCCCAGCGACGCCCCGCCCGCCAACATCCCAGCCCTGCCACCTGGGCTGATTCCGGCCGCTAAATAAGCATCGTCGAAACAAAAGCCCTTGCCTCCCGAGGTAAGGGCTTTTTCGTGTCTACTTCAGATGGCCATCGCCGAAACCCAATCCCTTCAGACTTACCTGCCCGTCCTCGTGCAGATTATCTTGGGCATTTCCGTCCCGGCGATCATCCTCATCGCCAGCCACGTCTTCGGCCAACGCGCCAAAGGCAATTACATCAAGGACAAGGCCTACGAATGCGGCCTGCCGATGGAAGGAAAGCCCCACCCTCGCTTTGCGGTGAAGTTCTACGTGACCGCGATGCTCTTCATCCTCTTCGACATCGAAGTCGTCTTCCTGGTGCCCTGGGCACTGGTCTACCGCGAATTCCTCGCCGCCGGCATCGCCATCACGGCTGCCACCGCCGTCTTCCTCGGAGTCCTGGTGCTTGGCCTCGTCTACGAGTTCAAGCGCGGCGCGCTGGAGTGGGAGAAGTAAGCTCCTTCCTGCCATTCCCCACGAAAAGGGCGCCCATTCGGGCGCCTTTTTTTATTGGGCCCGCTTGCCTTTGAGGTGCTGATCGAAAAAGGCGGTGACCAGCGGCCGCAGGTCGCGCTGTTTAGGCTGGAGGTCAAAAGAGTGCGGAGCTTCGGGAATGACCACGAGCACGCAGGGGGCGCCCTTTTCCTTGGCGATGCGGATGAACGTCTCACTCTGGCTCAGTGGGACGGTCTCATCCGCCGTCCCGTGCACCAGGAGCAGGGGCGGATCTTTGGCGTCGAGGTAGGTGATCGGGGACCCTTTCTTATAAAGCTCGGGCGCCTCTTCGCGGGTCTTCGCGAACATCTTCATGTCGTGGTAGTTCATGAGATCAACGGCACCATAAAAACCGACCGCACAAGCCACCTTCGCCGAGACGTCCTGATAAGGCTCGCCCTTGATCGCGTCGAAGCCATCCGCCGGACCGGTCGTGGCGAGCATCATGGCGAGATTGCAACCTGCCGAGCAGCCGATGACGCCGATCCGCTCCGGATCGACACCCAGACTCGCAGCCTCCTTACGCAGATAACGCACGGCAGCCTTGGCATCATAGACACTCTGCGGCCAAGTCACCTGACCTGACGTTCGGCGGAGCTTATAATTGATACTCATGCAGACGTAGCCCTTCAGGGCGAGATTCTCACTGATGTTCAATTCCCTGCCCCGTGCCTTATCGCCGTCATTAAAACCGCCGCCGTGGATCACAATGACCCCCGGGATCGGCTTGCTCTTATCATGATCGAGCGGCGAATAGATGTCAGCCTTCTCCTTACGTTTGCCTCCAAGGTAGTCGACGTCCTTAAGCACGGCGACGGTCTTAGGGTAGACAGGAACTTTCTTCATCGCTGCCGGAGTGTCTTCGGAGGCGGGCTCGGCAGAAGCCTTGGTCACGGAAGAAGGCTCAGCGGCGCAAAGGAAAGCTGCCAAGACAAGCATGAGGGGCATGCCTTGGAAATAACCGCCCCGAAGCCTCCGTCAATAAATCAGGGGCCGCAGATTCCGCAACCGCCGGGAAGTTCTTGGAAAAAGTCGTGTCCTTTATCGTCCACCAAGATGAACGCCGGGAAATCCACGACTTCGATCTTCCACACGGCTTCCATTCCGAGCTCCGGGTAGTCGATGACTTCGATTTTACGGATGTTCTCCTGCGCGAGAATCGCCGCGGGGCCGCCGATCGAACCAAGATAAAAACCGCCATGCGCCTTACAGGCATCCGTGACAGTCTGCCCACGATTGCCCTTGGCGATCATGACGAGCGAGCCGCCGTTTTTTTGGAAGAGTTCGACATAGCTGTCCATGCGCCCGGCCGTGGTGGGGCCGAACGAGCCCGACGGCATACCCGCAGGGGTCTTTGCCGGTCCAGCGTAATAGACAGGATGATCCTTGATGTACTGAGGCAAGCCCTCGCCACGCTCCAAGCGCTCCCGAATCTTCGCGTGCGCGATATCCCGCGCGACGACGAGCGTACCGGTGAGCGCCAGGCGTGTGGTGACGGGATGTCTGCCCAGCTCGGCCCGGATTTCCGCCATCGGCCGGTTCAAATTAATCGCCACAACTTTGGTCGCGTCCGCGTGCTTGCGGGCCTCGGCCGGAATGAAGCGGCCAGGGTTCGCCTCAAGCTGTTCAATCCAGACTCCATCTTTATCGATCTTGGCTTTGGCATTGCGATCCGCCGAACAGGAAACGGCCAAGCCGATCGGACATGAAGCACCATGGCGTGGCAGGCGCACGACCCGCACATCCAACGCGAACCACTTGCCGCCAAACTGCGCGCCGATACCGAGCTGATGGGCCACCTTGAGGAGCTCAGCCTCGAGAGCGAGGTCACGGAAAGCCCGACCATGCTCATTTCCCGAAGTCGGCAAGGCATCGTAATAATGGGTCGAGGTGAGCTTGACGGCCTTCATGGTCGCCTCGGCCGAAGTGCCTCCGATAACGAAAGCGAGGTGATAGGGCGGACAGGCAGCGGTTCCGAGCGACTTCATCTTCTCGGTCAAGAAGGCGACGAGCGATTTTGGATTCAGGACGGCCTTGGTCTCCTGATAGAGGTAACACTTGTTCGCAGAGCCTCCGCCTTTGGCGACAAAAAGAAATTCGAATTTCGCCCCGGCCGTCGCACTGATATCAATTTGGGCCGGTAAGTTCGTACCGGTATTCTTCTCCGTATATAAGTCGAGCGGCGCGAGCTGCGAGTAACGTAAGTTGTTTTGCGCGTAAGCCTGATAGACGCCCAACGAAAGGGCCTCAGCATCATCACTTCCGGTCCACACCTGCTGACCTTTTTTCGCCGTGATTGCCGCCGTGCCGGTATCCTGACAGAAAGGCAGCACACCTTTGGCGGCGACTTCTGCGTTGCGCAACATCGCCAAGGCGACCGTTCGGTCGTTATCACTGGCTTCTTTATCCGCGAGAATCGCCGCCACTTGCTGCAAGTGCTCCGTGCGGAGATAGAAGTTGATATCGTGCAGCGCCTGATTGGCCAAAAGCGTCAAGGCCTCCGGCGCGACCTTCAAAATCGGCTTACCCTCGAATTCTCCCACCGAGACATGTTCCTTGGTGAGCAATCGGTACTGGGTGGTGTCAGGTCCCAGCGGAAAAGGATCCTGATAATGGAAAGCGGAGGCCATCGAAGTCCATCATACGAGGGCACGGGCTCCCCGCAAACGGAAACAGGTCAGGGTCGGGCCGACATCAAAGCCGGTACGCCCAATAATACGGGGCCACGGTCCGTGACCAAGCTCGCGCCTTCCGGCAAGTCAACGGCGACCAAGGCTAACCCGACCCCGCCGCCCGCCGAACGCACCCAGCCGGCCGATTTGCCTTCGGCAGTTTTCAACTCCAAGCCATTCGTTACCGGCCCTGAGACCTTGCGCAGGATGCGACGGAGCGACCCCATCGACTGGATGCGCGCCATGACTTCCTGACCGAGATAACATCCTTTGGTATAACTGACCCAAGCATCGAGGCCGCACTCCTGCGGAAATTCATGGGCACCACAATCCGCTGGGACCGATGGCACGCCGGCAGAAATCCGCAATGCATCCAATTCAGCGAACACGCCAACTGTCCACGGCAACTTTACCTCAGCGGGCGCCAGCACCTCCCAAGCGGTCACCCCAAAACGTCGGGTAGAAAACAAACGCCCACCGGTAAGCACTTCGACGGAACCCTCACCCCAGACGACAACGCGCTGCCACTGCGCGGACTCCTCCGTCGCGACGACATCGTCGGCGATCACGTTCGCCGTGACGATGGCGATTAATTCCGCCGCCGAAAGATGCGGACAGAGTAGCAGGAAAGACCCATCAGCCTCCTTCGCGATGACCGTATGCGCGAGCACCCTGCCTTTGCGGTTCAACCAAAGCGCATCAACCAGCGGGGCGTTGCGCAGATCCGCCGTACACTGCCCTTGCAGGAATGCGGCCGCATCTTCGCCCGTGACCCGGACCACCGCGGTGTCAGCTGGGGCAGACTTGAGCGCCATCAGAGCAGCTTCCAAAGCAAGGCCAACCCTTGAAGCACGAGGTTCGCGTAGAAGGCCGCCATGACGTCATCGAGCACGATACCGAAGCCGCTGGGTAATTTTTCCAGCGCCTTGATGCCGAATGGCTTCGTAATATCGAACAATCGAAAGAGCAGAAAACCGAGCAGGACGAAAAGCAGTCCGGTCTTGGTGCCGCCATGCATCGCCGACCCCATAGGGTTAAAAAGAAACACCAAGGGCATCGCCGCAAATTCGTCGAGGATGACTTCTTGCGGGTCTTTCTTGCCGATGAAAGCCGCGGCGACACCACATAGGAAAATCGCAGCCAAGACGACCAGCGCGTCGAAAATTACCTCGTGATACCAGCCTTTGTTATAAGCCAAACGCACGACCAGCGCCCACCAAAGCACGCCCGCCGCCGAACCCCACGTGCCCGGTGCCTTTAATTTTCCTAACGGGCCGAGCGTAGCGACTTGAACAATCACGAGGACAGGCCGGGCAGATGCCGGCGATGACGGATAAGATAATTAAGTCCCGAAATCACCGTGAGGGCCACCGACAACCAGAAGAGCGCCATGATGATAACCTCCCAGCGCTGATGCCAGACGGCGGATAGTTTCCAGTGCGTCTCATAAGCCCGCAAGCCGATGAGGTGTCCGATCGCGATGATCTGCAAAAAGGTTTTGATTTTCCCGAGACGCTCCGCCTCGAGCACCTGACCGGAGGCCGCCGCCACCAACCGCAAGCCGGTGATCAGAAATTCGCGCATCAGGATGAGCACGACCCCGAAGGCGGCCCACAGCGAAGCCGACGGTGACAAGGCCTTCAGCGCACCCGCGTCATCCCATTCGCGGACTGGCAAGCAATCCGTCGCCGCCATCGCCACCAGGAGCCCGAGGATGAAAATCTTGTCGACGAGCGCATCCATCAAGCGCCCGAAATCTGAAACCGCCCCCAGCTTGCGCGCGATCCAGCCGTCGAAAATATCCGTCAAGGCCGCGAAGATGAAGAGCGCCAAGGCCGCACTGGCCCAAACCCCCGCCCAATAAGTCCATAAGGCGATAACGAAGACCGCCGGCAGCCGAGCGGCGGTCAAAAGGTTGGGGAGATGCCGGAGGAAGCGCATGCAGGCTTGCCGTGAGGATGTTCCCGCCCGAGAGTGTGTCGCAACAGGAAAAGATGGCCCGCTCAATCCGTATCGCCGTTTACCCCGGCACTTTCGACCCGATCACCCTCGGCCACCTCGACGTGCTCCGACGTTCCTCGCGTATTTTCGATAAGGTAATCGTGGCCATCGCCCCCAGCGATTCCAAGAATCCGTGGTTCTCACTTGAGGAGCGCCTCGCCATGGCCCGCGAATCCTGTAAAGGTATCCGCAACGTTCAGGTAAAGCCATTGGAAGGCCTGACCGTCGAATTCGCCCGGCTTCATAAAGCCGCCGCGATCATCCGTGGCCTGCGCAAATTCAGCGATTTTGAGTTCGAATTCGACTTGGCCCACGCCAACCGGCTCATGGCTCCCGAAATCGAAACGGTCATTTTGATGCCCAGTCAGGACCAATTCGTGACTTCCTCGAGTTTCGTGAAGGATATCGCCCGGCATAAGCTTTCCCAGGCCGCCGCCTTCGTCCCGCGCTGCGTCTTACCCCATCTGCGCAAAAGGTTAGCCGAAAGGGCCTAAAAGGGCCTGCCTCCGCTGTTGACCGTGGGGGGTAGTTCTATTTGCTCGGCCCTTCCCCCTTGGCGCTCAGCCCCAAGGGAGCCCTCCTCTCTTTTACCATATATGGACATTAAAATCCAAGAAACTAACCCGACCCGCCGCACCGTCACCGTGACGATTCCAGCCGCCGATGTCGCTACCGCCGAAAAGGAAGTCCTCAAGGGCTTCAAGCGCGAAGCCGCCCTCCCTGGCTTCCGCCCCGGCAAGGCTCCCGAAAGCGCCCTTCGCCTGAAGTACGGCAAGGCCATCGCCGACGAGGTCAGCCAGCGTCTCCTTTCCCAAGGCTATGAACGCATCAGTCAGGAAAAGGGCTTCACGGTCTACACCCTCGCCGACGTCCATCGCGACGACACGACCGCCGCTGGTGCCGACGTAGTCATCCGCTACGAGGTCGACGTGGTCCCTGAATTCAAGACTCCCGACTGGAAGTCCGTCCGCATCCCGGAAGAAGCCGTCGTCGTCACCGAAGCCGACATCGAAGAGCATCTGAAAAAGATCCTCGAACAGCGCGCCCGTTATGAAAAGACGGAAGACGCCGCCATCAAGAGCGACTATGTTCGCATCGCTTACACGGGTACGATCGACGGCAAGGCCGTCACCGAGATCGATGCCGAAGCCAAGTCCTACGGGAGCGCCGAATCCACCTGGGAAGAAGCCGGCGCCGAAGGCGAAGCCGTAGCCGTTCCCGCCATCGCCAAAGCCGTAATCGGTCTCAAGGCCGGCGATACCGCTAAGGCTGAATTCACTTTCCCCGCGACCCATGAACGGGAAGCTTTGCGCGGCAAGACCGTGCATTACGCCATCACGGCCAATGAAGTCCGCCGCAAGACCATGCCGGCCCTCGACGAAACGTTCATCAAGAGCGTCGGCGTCAAAGATGAAGCCGAACTGCGCGATCAACTCCGCAAGGGTATCGAAGGCTCCAAGCAACAGGCCGCCGAAACCGCCCGCCGCGAAAAGGCCGTCGATGCCCTCCTCGCCGGCCAGGACTTCCCCCTCCCGGAGTCCGCCATCAACTCCGTCGCCCAAGGTTTGTTCATGGAATACGCCCAATTACGGATGCGTAACGGCGTAAAGCCCGAGCAACTCGAAACCCAACGCGAAGAGATCCTCACCGAATCACGTAAGGCCGCCGCCATCCGCGTTCGGGCTCAGTTCGTGCTCACCCGCATCGCCGAAGAGGCTAAGATCGAGATCAGCCGCGAAGACCTCAGCGCCGCCATCATGCGCGCCGCTTACACCTCCCAAGTCCCCCCTGAAAAGCTCGTCAAGGACCGCCAACGCTTGAACGAAATCCGTCGGGATACGCTCCTGAACAAGGCCCTCGACCTCGTCCTGGCCGGCGGCAGCGAAGGTAAGGTTGAGAAAGCCTAAAGTTCAGGTATAGTTCCTCTTCACCTCCCGCCTCCCATTTATGTCCTACATCATTCCCAACGTAGTTGAACGCGATGCCCGGGGGGAACGCGCGTGGGACATCTACAGCCGGCTCCTGAAGGACCGCATCATCTTCCTCGGCGCCCCGATCTACGACGACGTGGCCAACGCCGTAATCGCGCAGTTGCTCTTCTTGCAGATGGAAGATCCTAAGAAAGATATTTCCATCTATATCAATTCGCCGGGTGGCTCGATCACCGCCGGGATGGCGATCTATGATACGATGAATTTCCTGAGCTGCGATATTAACACTTATTGCGTCGGTCTCTCCGCCAGCATGGCAACCGTGCTCCTCGCCGCCGGCACCAAGGGCAAGCGCCACGCTTTGCCGAATTGCCGCGTGATGATTCACCAGCCCAGCGGCGGCGCCACGGGTCAGACTTCCGACATCTCCATCGCGGCCAAAGAAATCCTCCGCTGGCGCGACACTTTGAACCACGTGCTGGCCAAGCACAGCGGCAAGACGGCCGAAGAACTGCAACGCGATTCCGATCGCGACTTCTACATGACCGCCGAACAGGCCAAGGCCTACGGTCTGGTAGATCACGTCGTCATGCCCAAGCCGGGCCGCGCTTAATCACGATGGCGAGCGATCGGGCCGAGCATTGCTCCTTCTGCGGCAAACCCGCCGCCCAGGCTGGCAAACTCATCGCGGGCCCCGCTGGCGTCGGTATCTGCGATGCCTGCGTGACGACTTGCGGACGTCTGCTTGAACGCGAACGGACCAAAGAAGGTAAACCGTCCGCCACCGCCGAAGGTCCCGCCCTCCAAGAAGCCCCAGCGAAAACCGCGCTAGCTCCGGTCAAACTCATCCCTCCTGCGACCCTGCGCCACGAGCTCGACGCTCATGTCATCGGCCAAGACCACGCCAAGAAAGTCCTCTCCGTCGCCGTCTATAATCACTACAAACGGCTGAACGATCGCCTGGTCCACGCGACGCCTTCTCCCGCCGGCGACTTAGCCGAAGTGGAACTTGATAAGAGCAATGTGCTCCTAATTGGCCCCACTGGCACCGGCAAGACGCTCCTCGCCAAATCCCTAGCCCGCATGCTCGACGTGCCTTTCGCCATCGCCGACGCGACGACCTTGACCGAAGCAGGCTATGTCGGCGACGACGTCGAAACCATCGTGCTCCGCCTCCTGCAGTCGGCCAACATGGATATCGAACGCGCGCAACGCGGCATCATCTTCATCGACGAGATCGACAAGATTGGCCGTAAGTCCGACTCAGCTTCCATCACGCGCGACGTCTCGGGCGAAGGCGTCCAACAAGCCCTCCTCAAGCTCCTTGAAGGAACCATCTGCAACGTACCTCCCGCCGGCGGACGCAAACATCCCGAGCAGCAGTGCATCCGCGTCGACACGAGTGATATTCTTTTTATCTGCGGCGGCGCCTTCGCCGGTCTGGATCGCATCATCGCCCGTCGTGCCGGCGCCAAATCTCTCGGTTTCATCGCTCCGCAAAACGATAAGCCGGCGCTCTCGGCCGAAGAAATTATCGCCGGCCTCCAGCCCGAAGATCTTTTCTCGTTCGGCATGATTCCCGAATTCGTCGGCCGCCTTCCGGTCATCTCCGTCCTCGAGCCGCTTGATCGCACCGCTTTGATTCGCATTTTGACCGAGCCCCGCAACGCGGCGACCAAGCAGTATCGCAAACTTTTCGCGCTCTCCGGCATGACGCTCGAGTTTTCCAAAGACTCGCTCGAAGCCGCCGCCGACAAGGCCCTCGCACTGGGCACTGGCGCCCGCGGCCTGCGCTCCGTGCTCGAAGGCGTGCTCCTCGAGGTGATGTACACGCTGCCCGAAGCCGTAGCTGGTTCTAAATTTACGGTGACCGGCGAAGCTATCCGCGGTGAAAAACCCGTAACTGTCACGGCGCCTAAATCCCGCAAGTCAGCCTAATCTTATGATCGTCTATCCGGCCATCGACATTCGCGGCGGACGCTGCGTCCGACTCAGCCAAGGTCGTGATGACGCCCGGACCCATTACTACGAAGACCCGGTCGAGCCAGCCGTGCAGTTCACGCAAGCCGGCGCGGAGTGGATCCACGTCGTCGATCTCGATGGTGCCTTCGGCGGCGCCCCGCTCAATCTTGCCATTCTCCGTCGCATCGCTGCCCTTGGTCCGAAAATTCAATTCGGCGGCGGGATGCGCGAACGCTCCCTCGCGGAGTCAGCTTTCGAAGCTGGCGCCAGTCGCGTCGTCATCGGCACCCGGGCTGCCACCGATCCGGCTTTCCTCCGCGAGATGGCCAAAGCGCACGGCCCTCGCCTCGCCGTCGGCATCGACGCCAAAGATGGTCTGGTCGCCGTCAAGGGCTGGACGGCCGTGACCGCGCTCAAGGCCACCGAGTTCGCCCAAGAAGCCGGCAACTTGGGCGTCTCCACCGTGATTTATACCGATATCGCGACCGACGGAATGCTGACCGGACCGAACTGGAAATCCCTCGAAGAAGTTCTCCAAGCCTGCCCTTGCGGCGTCATCGCCTCGGGCGGAGTGGCGGGAGTTGAAGACGTCGCCCGCCTGGCCGCACTTTCAAAGGCTTACCCGAACCTCGTCGGCGCAATCGTCGGGAAAGCCCTCTACGAAGGCCGCTGCGATGTGGCAGGTCTTCTTCAGGCCGCCAAAGTCCGTTAAAATTGGTTAAAAACAAGCGTTAATCACGCCCAAGCCCCTTTCCGAGGCTTGCCAATAAGTGCCCGACTACCACTATTCCCAACTCTTATGGCCATGACCCGCACCCTTCTTGCTCTCCTTGCTATCGGCACCTCACTTGTGGCCGCCGACGCACCAGGCTCCGAAAGCCTCAAGGCCGAAGACGTCATCGCCAAGGTCCGTGGCGCCATCGCCAAGGAGCCTAAATTCCTCGAGCGTATCAAGGGCCTTCACTTCGAAGCCAAATCTGCCGACCAAGACGGCAAACCCAGTGGTTACGTGATCCTCCAGATCGTCCCCCCTTTCAATCGCCGACAAATCAACTACACGGCCGACTACTCCACCGAGGTCACCAATTGCAGCAATGGCCTGGAAGGCTGGACGACCAAGCGCGAAGTCCGCCAAGGCGGCCGTGCGGAAATGGGCGTCATCGGTTTTTCCGAAGTCGCACGCATGAAGGACATGGCGATCAATGATCTCACGTTCTTCGCCGCCCCCGAAGCCGGCACGGGTACCGTCACTTTCAAAGGCCAGAACGAAATCAACGGCCGTAAGGTCAATAGCCTGCAATATACCTATAAGACGGGTTACAATCTGATCCGTCACTTCGACGTCCAGACCAACCTGCTGGCCGCCACCGACTACATCGACCCTAAGGGCGAAGCCCTCCGTCAACAAGTCGACGACACGCAATGGATCGAAGGCGTGGCTTTCGCCAAGAAGGAAAGTGTTTTTGTCGCTGGTAAAAAGGTCGCGGAAATCACTTACGAGAAAGTCCTGATCAATCCGGAAGTCAGCGACTCGTCGTTTGCCTTCCCTCAGCGCTAAAGCGATGCCGGTCCTTAGGGCCAGCGATAAGGATTTCAAAAGCCGCTTAAAAGCCTTCATCGGCTCAGGCGAGGCCGCTCCCGACATCAAGACGGCGGTTGAACAGATCATCGCCGACGTGAAGGTGCGCGGCGACGTCGCCGTGCTCTACCATACGGCCAAGTTTGATCACGCCAAGCTGACGGTCCGCCAGATTCGCGTCCCGCTCGAACACCTCGAAAAGGCTGTCGCCAACCTCGACCCCGCTAAGCGCAAAGCTTTCGAGGAAGCCACCCGCTGCATCGAAGAATTCCACGAGCGTACGCTGCCTAAAGGCTGGACGGCCAAGAATCCGCACGGTGCGATGGTCGGCGAACGCCACCACCCGATTCGCCGTTGCGGTCTTTATATTCCCGGCGGTCAAGTTCCTCTGGTCTCGACGGTACTCATGACGGCCATCCCCGCCAAGGTCGCTGGCGTGCCCTCGATCTGCGCCTGCACGCCTCCGCAGCCGGACGGTAAGATCAACCCGGACATTCTCGCCGCGCTTTACCTGAGCGGCGTCAAAGAGGTCTACGCCATGGGCGGAGTCCAAGCCATCGCCTCGATGGCACTCGGCACCGAAAGCGTGGCTCCCGTCGATAAGGTCTTCGGTCCCGGCAATGCTTATGTGACCGAGGCCAAACGCCAACTTTTCGGCGTCGTCGGCATCGATCTCCTCCCCGGCCCGAGCGAGGTGATGATCATCGCCGACAGTTCGGCCCGCGCCGACTTCGTGGCCGCCGACCTCTGCGCCCAAGCCGAACACGGCAGCGGCAAAGAAAAACTCTACTTAGTCTGCGATGACGAAAATTTCGCCGAACGCTGCCTCTCCGAAGCGCGTACGCAGGCGACGTCGCTGACGCATGGCGACAAAATCCGCAAAGCCCTCGAGCTGATGGTCTGCGTCGTGCTCGTCAATAAAATCGAAGAGGCCGCCGAGGTCGCCAATCTCGTCGCCCCCGAACACCTCGAGCTAATGGTGGCCGAAGAGAAACTGGAAAAGATTTCCAAACTCATCACAACCGCCGGCGCCCTGCTCCTCGGTCAAGATACGCCCACGGTGCTCGGCGATTTCACCGCCGGCCCCAGCCACACGCTGCCCACCGGCGGCACGGGTCGCTTCTTCAGCGGCCTGCGCGTCTCCGACTTCTTACGCCGCACCAGTCTGGTCCAATACGACAAGGCTTCTTTGAAGAAAGCGGCGGCCGTGGTCGATGCTTTCGCCAAGATGGAACGCCTCGACGCCCACGGTCGCTCCCTCAAGTTGCGCCTGGATTCGAAAGGTTAATCCCGCAAGGCCTGCATGACGGCGGCGTGCAACTTCGGCGCCGCGGCGATGACATTTCCGGTGTTCAACGGATTACCGCCCCGCCAATCTGTGACGACCGCGCCCGCGCCGCGTAAAATCGGCAGGACGGGGATAAGGTCCCACGGATTCATAATCGGGTCGGCCATCACGTGGGCCCGGCCCGAGGCCACCAGGAGGTGACCGTAACCGTCGCCCCACGTCCGCACGTGCGCCACGGAATCAGCCAAGCGATTCCAGCGGACATCTTTGTGCAGGCGTCGGATATTATCCAAATCTGTCGAGACGACCACGGCCTCGCTCAAGGCGACTTCCGCCACGCGGACGGTCTTGCCGTTCAACCATGCGTTTCGGTTGTCGCCGATGATACGTTCCTTCAAGATCGGCTGATCAATCAGGCCCAACACCGGTTTGCCTTGGTACTGCAAGCCGATGAGGGTCACGTAAAGCGGCACGCGCGAAAGAAATGATTTCGTGCCATCGATGGGATCGAGCACCCAACAGTATTCGGCCGCGACATTATCCGCGCCAAATTCTTCGCCAAGGATGCCGTGATCCGGATAGGTCTGCTTGATCGCCGCTCGCATGAGGCGCTCGGCTTCCTTGTCCGCCACGGTGACGGGCGTGCCGTCCGGTTTGATCTCTACTTCAGTCTCGGCCCGCGCATGGGCCGCGGTGAGCACGGCACGGGCAATATCCGCCAGCGACTCGGCAAAGGCGATGAGCTCATCTCGGCGGGCTTCCGGCAACATGACCAAGGGGTAAACCGACCGACGCCCGCCTCCAAGCGAAAAGCCCCGTGCACGCTTGAACCAGCCCCGATATTGCCGACACTGCGACCATGCGGACCCTCCCCTGGCTCCTCGGCCTGCTCAGCCTCCTCGCTCCGCTCCCGGCCGCGGAGATGTGCCGCCTCGAAGTGATCGAACGGGGCACCGACTGGCCCGTGCCCGGCGTCGAGCTACGCACCATCCACGGCGTGCGCTTTGTTTCTGATAACGCAGGGGTGATTGCGCTAGACCTTCCCGAACTGATGGATCGGGAAGTCTGGTTCGAGGTGATCGGCCAAGGCTACGGCGTAAAGGCCGACGGGTTCGGCTACCGCGGCGTCCGCCTCCGGCCCACCCCCGGCAAATCCCTTAAGGTCTCCGTGGAACGCACCATCGTCGCCCGCCGACTGGGCCGCCTAACCGGCGCGGGCCTCTTCGCAGAATCCCAAAAACTCGGCGAGCAACTGGACTGGAAGGAAAGCGGCATACTCGGTTCCGACAGCGTGGTGACGGCGGAACTCGGCGGTAAACAGCTCTGGTTCTGGGGCGACACGAATCTCCCACACTATCCGCTGGGCATCTTCAACGTGTCGGGCGCGAGGACGGATAATTTCCAACCACCCGCCCGCCCGCCCCTGCGCTTACCTTATAAATATTTCACGGCCCGTAAATCCGGCCAAGAAGAGGAACGCCCGCGCGGCACAGCCCAGGTGCCCGGCGAAGGTCCGACTTGGCTCTGGGGCCTGACGACGCTGCCCGACGCCAAGGGCACGCCGCACCTAGTCGGCTCCGCGGTAAAAGTAAAAGGGGTGATGCACGCCTACCGCTGGGACCTCGTCGAATGGAATCCGCACGACGAGATGTTCCGTCCGCTTTCAACGATCTGGACGGAGACGACCGCGCAACCGAAAGCCCCGCCGGTACCCGAAGGACATGCGGTGCCTTGGACCGATCCCGAGGGTCACAAGTGGATTCTGTTCTGTAATCCGTTCCCGTTCCTGCGCACGCCGGCCACTTACGAAGGCTGGAAAGACCCGACCAACTGGCACGTGATCAATCCCGACCTATTCGCCCGCACCCCGCTAGGCGAAAAGATCACCGTCCACGGCGGCCATCTCGCCTGGCACCCCTGGAGCCGCCAATGGCTCGCGCTCTTCACGCAGAAGGCAGGAAAATCCTCGTTCCTCGGCGACATCTGGCTCGCCGAAGCCGACGCACCCACGGGTCCCTGGGTCAATGCCCGGCTGGTGCTTTCGCACGACAACTACACGTTCTATAATCCGGTACTGCATCCGGAATTTTTCCGTGACGATTCACCGATCATTCATTTCGAAGGCACTTACACCGCGACCTTTTCTTCCAACCAACAACCGACCCCGCGCTGGGATTACAATCAGGTGCTCTATGAGGTCGACCTCTCCCAACCGCCGTTCGCAAAAGGAAAATAAAGTCCGACCCGCTTGACCGCCCTCAAAGAGCGAAGAGGATGACGAGGTGAGCGACGCTACCGACCGACTGTTGTGCGCCCGCGTCCGACCGACGCGCCGAGCTGTCATGCGCCAACGCTGGGACGACCTCTTCTTTCTCCACTGGGAATATGAGCCGGCGGCGATTCAGGCGCGCCTACCCGCCGGAGTCACGGTCGATACGTTCGAAGGCAAGGCCTACCTCGGCGTCGTGGGCTTCCGCATGAACGCGGTCCGACCCGTCGGTCTACCCGCCCTGCCGTGGCTTTCTTATTTCAACGAACTCAACGTCCGAACCTACGTGCGCGACGCCGCCGGCGAACCGGGCGTGTGGTTCTTCTCCCTCGATTGCGACCGCGCCCCGGCCGTCGCAATTGCCCGCCGATGTTTCGGCCTACCGTATGAACACGCGACGATGTCCTTCGGCCCAGGGCTTGCATTATCCTGCCGCCGCCAAGGCCAGCCGGAAACCGCCCGTTACGCTTGGTCGGCCACCGCCGCCCCACGGGCCGCTACCCCAGGCTCGCTCGAATTCCATCTGGCGGAAAGGTATAACTTCTTTTCGCTCCGCGGCGGTCGGCTCAGGCGCGGACAAGTCCACCACGCTCCCTACGAACTCAGCCCCGCCGCCACGACATCTTGGAGCAATCTTCCTCTCTCTTGGGACGGCTTCGACGTCGGCGCACGCGCCCCCGACCTCGCCCACTCTTGCCAAGGCGTAAACATCGAGGCTTTCTCTCTGACGCCCGCTCATGCGTAAGAAACTCAAAGACTACCGCCATGCGGTCTGGGATTGGAATGGTACATTGCTCGACGACACCTGGCTCTGCTGCGAAGCGCTCAACCTTATGCTCGCGGAAGCCGGCTTGGCGCCCGTTGATCCGGTGCGCTACCGCCAGATTTTTGAATTTCCGGTCATCAACGTCTACCACAAGGTAGGCCTCTCACCGGATGAAAAAAACTTTCCGGCCATCTCCGTCCACTTCATGAACAGCTACGAGGCCCGCAAACATGAATGCCTCCTCCATCCACAAAGCGTAGCGTTACTCGAAGGCCTCACCGCCCAAGGGCTAACCCATTCGGTCCTCTCCGCCTACGAGAGCAAGCTGCTCACGGCGACGCTCTCGCAGTTCGGGCTGGACCATCATTTCATCAAGTCCTGCGGCGGCCACGATATCCATGCCGGCAGCAAAGCGGAACGCGCTCGCCATCACTTGTCCGACCTCGCGGTGGCGCCTGAAAAAGTCATATACGTCGGCGACACCGCCCACGACGCCGAAGCCGCCGCCGCCATGGGCGTCGACTGCGTCTTGGTCGCCCACGGCCACCAACATCGCGACCGGCTGAACGGTCTAGGCGTCCGGGTCGTCGATAGTTTTACCGAATTAATCGCCGAACTTTAGGCCGGGCCGCACGAGCCGGCTAACCTACTCACATTAAAAGGGTTTTTGTTGCCCGCGGGTCGGTTGCTCGGTTCTTATTAATACCACCCCACCCCCCTCATGGCCTTTTCCCTGGCAGCTGCTAAAGTTAATCCTGACATCAATTCCACCCCTTGGCTGGTACTCGTCCTCGCCCTGCTCGTTATTTTTTCCGTCTACCTGATCATCCGCGCCAAGCGTAAGGCGAATACCGAGGTCAATGAAGAGATGGCCGACGTCCTCCAAGCCAGCGCCGAAGGGTTCGGCTCCAATGAACAAATCTTCCCGCCATCCGCTGCTTTCGTCGCCCAAGCCCGCGTCAAAGGCATGGATGGCTACCAAGCCCTCTACGACCGCTCCCTCCAGGACCCAGATGGCTTCTGGGCCGACGAAGCGAAAGAGCTCTCTTGGTTCCAGCCTTGGACCAAGGTGCTCGACGAATCCAAGAAGCCTTTCTTCCGCTGGTTCGTCGACGGTAAGACCAACGTGGCTTATAACTGCCTCGACGCCCAGATCGCCAAAGGTCTCGGCGACAAGGTGGCGATCGTCTACGAAGGCGAACCGACCGCTAACGGCCATGCCGTCGAGGTCCGGAAAATAACCTACCGCGAATTGCATCGCGAGGTCTCCCGTATTTCGAACGTCCTCAAGGGGCTCGGCTTGAAAAAAGGCGATACCGTCGCGATCTACATGCCGATGGTACCCGAACTCGCGATGGCTGTCCTGGCCTGCGCCCGTCTCGGGATCGTCCACTCGGTGGTCTTCGGTGGCTTCTCCGCCGAATCCATCCGCGACCGCGTCAACGACGCCAAATCTAAATCCGTCATCACGATGGATGGCGGCTATCGTCGCGGTAAATTCCTTCCGCTGAAACAAACCGTCGATGAGGGTGTGAAGGATTGTCCTTCGATCACCAGCGTGCTGGTCTTCCAACGTCACCCCGGCAAACCCGACGCCGCCTGCGCCATGCAAGCCGGCCGCGATGTCTGGTATCACGAAGCTGCGACCTCGGTCTCCGATGAATGCGAAGCGGTCTGGCAAGATGCCAATGACATGCTCTTCCTGCTCTACACTTCGGGCTCCACCGGCAAGCCAAAGGGCATCATGCACAGCACCGGCGGCTACATGGTGCATGCCTACGCGACCAACAAATATGTCTTCGACCTCCGCGGCGACGATCTCTTCTGGTGCACGGCCGACGTCGGCTGGGTCACGGGTCACACTTACGTCGTCTACGGTCCGCTGTTAAACGGCACTTCGGTGCTGATGTATGAAGGCGCCCCCGACGCTCCAGACTTCGGTCGTTTTTGGAAAATCGTCGAAGACCATAAGGTGACGGTCTTCTACACCGCTCCGACCGCGATTCGCGCCTTCATGAAGTGGGGCGACGAGTGGGTGAAAAAATACGACCTCGCTTCACTCCGCCTCCTCGGCTCCGTCGGTGAACCGATCAACCCCGAAGCTTGGCTCTGGTATCACAAGAACATCGGCGCGGAAAAGTGCCCGATTGTAGACACCTGGTGGCAGACCGAAACCGGCGGCCACATGATCACGCCGATGCCCGGCTGCACGCCCACCAAACCCGGCTCGGCGACACTGCCCTTCTTCGGCGTCGATGCCGCCGTCCTCGACGAAAACGGCAATGAAACCGACCATGGCATCCTCGCGATCCGCAAACCTTGGCCCGGCATCACGCAAGGCATCTTCGGCGACGAACAACGCTACGTGGATACTTACTGGAATCGCTGGGGCGGAAAATATTACTTCCCCGGCGACGGTGCCATCCGCGATAAGGATGGTTACCTTTGGATCACGGGTCGCGTCGATGATGTGGTCAATGTCTCCGGTCACCGCATCGGTACCGCCGAACTGGAAGCGGTCTTCATCGAAGACGCCGCGGTCGCCGAATCCGCCGTGATCGGAGTCAAACATGACCTTAAAGGCCAAGGCCTGATGGCTTTCGTGATCCTAAAGACGGCCGCCGCCAAAAATGTCAACGAGGTCGAACTTGCCAAGAAACTCAACGGCATGGTCGACGCCAAGATTGGCAAGTTCGCCCGCCCGGAACGCATCGTCTTCGTCCCCGACCTTCCCAAGACCCGCTCGGGTAAGATCATGCGCCGTCTCCTCCGCGACATCTCGGAAGGCCGCGAACTCGGCAATATCTCGACCCTGGCCGACCCGGCCGTGGTCGAAGCCATCCGTAATAAGTTTAATACCGCGAAGGGTTAAGCTACCACGGCTTCGCCTCCAGACCCCGACACCCATCGGGGTCTTTTTGTTTCCCCTTTCGTGGGTAGGGTCAGCACTGCGTGCTGACCTAGCTGCCTTAGGTAGGGCTGACCACCCTTGGTCAGCCGCGGTTGAGCGAGGCCGCTCAACCCTACCTGATACAAACCCATTTCGGGTGACAGGTCTCGGCTACAGGTTCTGGTTCAGGTTCAGGACCCGACACCTGCGCCCGCACCTGAAGACCTGAACCAGATACCCGACGGCCGAGACCTGATATTGCATCCCCCGCAGCATCCATTCCGGTCTCCGGTCTCCCCTTTTAGTTGGTCTCTCTATCTTTGGGTAGGGGCGCGACTGCGTCGCGTCCGTTCGCAGCGAGATTATCGACGCGCCGGGCAAGTCATCGGACCCACAACCTCCGTCCGCCCACGGACGCCACGCAGTGGCGCCCCTACCCGAGACAGTTGCAGGTAGGGCTAACCACCCTTGGTCAGCCGCGATTGAGCGAGGCCGCTCAACCCTACCTCAACACAAACGGATGCGATATCATCGCATCCCTACCCGAAGCATCACCCGACACCTGCACCCGAACCTGGAACCCGATATCCGAGACCCGAAACGTGCCTCACACGTTTGCACTTTTGCACAGGCCGCAGACCGATTTGCACTTTTGCACCTTCGCCTCCGTGCCTCTAATGCGTCACCCTTGCCTCCCCTCACCCCTCCCCTTATATCTCCACCCATGCGCGCCCTGCTTCTGCTGCTACTCACGGCCACTCTTTCGGCCACCGAATTAAAAGTCGGCGATATCGCTCCAACCACCCGCCCCGAAGCGATGATCACAGGCGAATCGGTCCAAGCTTTTAAGAAAGGCGAAATCTATGTCTTCGAATGCTGGGCGAGTTGGTGCGGCCCTTGCGTGGCCACAATCCCACATCTCAATCAGCTCCACCAACAGTTTCAGAAAAAAGGCGTGGTGATCATGGGCGTCAATGTCTGGGAAGGTGAACGCAACGCCGAGGCCGCGCAAAAGGCCCGCGACTTCGTCAATGCCCAAGGCGCCAAGATGTCCTACCGCACGGCGCTCGGCGGTAAGGCCTTCATCAAAGACTGGCTCGAAGCCGCTGGCATCGACAGCATTCCCCACGCTTTCGTAATCGCCGAAGGCAAAGTTGCCTGGATCGGACATCCCGCCGAACTCAACGACGAGATGCTCGGCGATATCATCACGGGGACCTATGCCCCGAAAGCGAATCGTAAGGCCGGCCCGACCCAAGATGCGGAAATGGAACGACAACAGGCCAAGCTTGATAAGCTGGCCTCGGCGATGATGCGCAAAGATTGGGATGCGGCGGAAAAAGCCCTGCCCATCGCGGCCGCCGTCCTTCCTCCCGAAGAGCGTCAGGATCTCCTGAATTCTGTCGGGGCCCAAATTGCTCTAGCCAGAGGCGACCCCACCAAGGCTTACGCGCAAATCGCCAAGTTGGCCGAGGAAGAAAAAGATGATGCCGAAACCCAGAATGAACTCGCTTGGGATCTAGTCACGAATCCGCTCTACCTCAAGAAGCCCGACCTCGCCCTCGCCGAACGCTGCGCCGAACGTGCCGTGAAATTAAGCCAAGAAAAAGAAGGCGATAAGCTGGATACGCTCGCCCGCGTCCGCTGGTTGCAAGGCCGCAAGGCCGACGCCATCAAGCTGCAAGAGAAAGCCGTCACGCGCGCCAATAGCCCAGACCTCCGCGTCGCACTCCAAAAGACCCTCGATGCCCTCAATCAAGGGATTTTACCCAAGGCTAATCTCCCCGAAGACGAAGAAAAATGAGCCTCCCGAGCCGCCGCGATTTTATCGCCCGAACCTCCCTCGCCGCCCTCGGCGCCAGTCTGTTCTCCGGCTGCGTCTCTACCGCCCGCCCCGCAACCGCGACCGTCCGGGCCATCACGCGCGGCCCTAAATTCCACTGGCGCGGCTATTACGATAAGTTTCTTTTCTCCGCCGACGACCGCTTCGTACTCGCCAACGAGACGAGCTTCGAAGGTCGCTCACCAACGAAGGAAGATTCCATCCGCGTCGGGATGGTCGATACGCTGGATCATGATCGCTGGATCGATCTCGGCGGCTCCAACGCTTGGAACTGGCAGCAAGGCTGCATGTTGCAATGGATCCCAGGGTCCACGAACGAGGTCGCCTGGAACGATCGCGCAGGCGAGCAGTTCGTCACCCGCATCCTCGATGTGAAGTCGGGCCGCACTCGCACGCTGCCCCACCCGTTCTACACTTTCAGCCCCGATGGCCAGACGGCCTTCGCGCCCGACTTCGCCCGCCTCGACGTGACCCGCCCCGGTTACGGCTACGCCACCGGTGCCGACCGCGATCCATGGAAACTGGTCCGCGCGCCCGAAGACACGGGCATCTGGCGCATGGATGTCGCCACCGGCGCTCGGCGCCTGCTTTTCTCGGTCGCCGCCGCGGCGAAGCTGCCGTTCACGGGCCCGGCCGCCGCGGCCTTCAAGCCCGACGCGGTCCACTGGTTCAATCACTTGCTCTGCAATACCGACGGCACTCGCTTATTTTTCTTACACCGCTGGAAAAATCCCGGCGAGAAAACCGCCTTCCATACCCGTGCGCTGACGATCGACGTCAACGGCGGCAAGGTTCACGTGATGGATCCCAACGGTGGGACTTCCCACTTCGTCTGGCGCGACGCCCGACACATCTTCGCCTTCGCCTTCCACCCTTCGCACGGCGAGCGTTTCTACCTGTTCAAGGATCTCAGCGATGAGATCGAAGTCGTCGGCCCGACCGCGATGCCGGCCAACGGCCATAATACCTACCTGCCGAACACGGATAACGCGTGGGTCCTGAATGATACTTACCCGCAGGGCAAGGAACGCCTGCAGAATCCTTATATTTATCATATCCCGACGGATCGGCGCGTGCCTATCGGCAGCTTCCCCGCTCCGCCCGCCTATACGGGCGAATGGCGCTGCGACACCCACCCTTCGGCCAGCCGCAGCGGACGCCAGGTATGCTTCGACTCCGCCCATGCCGGCGGCCGCCAAGTCTACATCGCCGACATCGCCGGGCTGCTCGGTTGAGCCGTTGCCGTTCTGTCACTCAATCGCGCTTCCCATCGGTTCGCGACCAGCCCATAGTGACCGCCCCCGACGATGGCCACCCGCAGCGCACTTGAACGATCCCGCTCCGCCCTGCACTTGCGGTTGCTCGCCGCGCAGCGCCGCTTGGTCACGAAAAAACAGTCCGCGGTGATCCTGCTCGGCGGCAATGACCGTCTCGCCGCCTCCGAACTCGCCAATCAGTTGACGGAGTGGTTCGACTCGCGCTCGGTCCACATCTGCGCCCCG
>CAILOT010000196.1:0-2413 GCA_903835965.1 uncultured Opitutia bacterium | reverse complement strand
TGTAGCCTCGATGCCGTTGGCTTTCGCATGCGTGCCAATAATCTCGATGCCTGAAACCGTTGGGGAACGTTGGGTCTTCCAAACGTCCGGCTTAACCGTAGCTGGCGCGGCAGTGCCTCCATGTGTGCCGATGAAATGAAGGGCTGGGCCGGAACCGGCCATGATGATCTGGGCCGTACCATCTCCGCTGATTGCGGCGTAACCTGTCTTGGCGAGGTCGACGGTTACCGTCTTTGTCAGGCGATAGCGTCCCTTGGCGAGATGGACCGAACCTTGGGTGTCGACAAGTTTTTGGAGTGCGGCGGTATCATCGGCTACGCCGTCACCGACGAGCGTCTGGGCCACGGTTGCCGCGGTCAATGCGAGCCATGAAATGAGGCTGCGCATCTTTTATTGGGCGGCCTTCGTGAAACCTTCGGCAGCCATCCATTCTCCGGCGGATTTGGTCCAGCCGTCGACTGGCATCTTGGTCTGGCGCGTGCCGAAACCGTGGCCGCCCTTGGAGTAGATGTGGAGCTCAGCCTGAATGTTCTGACGTTTGTATTCAAGGTAGAGTTTCGCGGCTTCAATCGGGTTGGTACGATCGTTATGGGCGACTACGAAAAAGCAGGGCGGAGCGTCGGCGGGGACGCTGAAGCCTTCGCGGAACTTGGTGGCGTCTTCCTTATCGATGAAGCCGCCACCATAGACGAAGATCGTGAAGGCGGGTCCGCGCGGGTCGTCGACGCCGGACTTCTGTTCGTAGGTGCGGGGCGTACGATCCCATGAAGCGTGGCCGACGAGATTGCCGCCGGCGGAAAAGCCAATCACGCCGACGCGCTTCGGATCAATCTCCCATTCCTTGGCGTGGGTCCGGACGAGGCCGAGCGCGCGTTGTAAGTCCTGCAAAGGGTAGTCATACGGGAGGGCTTCGTCGGATGTCGGCGTACGATAGCGGAGCAGGATGGCGGAGACGCCGATGCTATTAAGCCATTCGCAGACGCCCGTGCCTTCGTTGTTGGTCGAGAGGAACCAGTAACCGCCGCCCGGGCAGACGATCACGGCGGCACCGTTGGGGTTCGGAGCCGGGTAGAGCGTGATCGAAGGATCGTTGATAAAGGTCTCGTGCCCGGCGATGCTGCCTTTGGGGCCAATCTTATCGATCGTGCTCTTCGATGGCGCGACGCGTTTGCCTGGAACGCCTTCAGGCCAGAGCGGCATCTTAGTTTCGGCGGCGTGGGCGGAAGTTGCCAAAGCCAAGAGAAGGAGCGTGAGAAAGCGCATCGGGGTAAGCATAAGACAGCACACCTTGACGGATGTGCCAAACAAAGAAGCGGCCGAGTGGCCGCTTCTTTTAAGGATGATATAGGCCTAAGCTCAGGCAGTCGCCTTGGCGTAGATCGCATCGGCCTTCTTCCAATCGACCAGCTTCCAGAAGGCATCCACGTAATCTGGGCGGCGATTCTGGTATTTAAGGTAGTAGGCGTGTTCCCAGACGTCGAGGGCCAGGACGGGTGTGCCGTTGACGTCGGCGATGCCTTTCATGAGGGGGCTGTCTTGGTTCGGCGTGGAGACGACGGCGAGTGACTTGTCGGCTTTGACGACCAGCCAAGCCCAACCGGAACCGAAGCGGGTGGTCGCGGCGGTTTTAAATTTGGCCTTTAATCCGTTCTCGCCTTCAAGGCCGCCAAAAGCTTTTTGGATGGCGTCGCCGAGGGCGCCGACGGGCTCGCCGCCACCATTGGGCGAGAGGATGTTCCAGAAGAAGGTGTGATTGGCGTGGCCGCCGGCGTTATTGCGGACGGCGGTGCGAATCGCATCAGGTACTTTGGTGAGGTCGGAGATCAAAACTTCGACGTCGGCCGGGGCGCTGAAGCCGGCTTCTTTGGCCAGGGCGGCGTTGAGGTTGGTCACGTAAGCGTTGTGGTGCTTGCCGTGGTGAATTTCCATCGTCGCTTGGTCGATGTGCGGCTCAAGGGCGGCGTGTGGGTAAGGCAGGGGGGCGAGGGTGTAGCTCATGGTTTTGGTGGAAGAGGTTTGGGCGGAAAGGGAAGTGGCTCCGAGTGCGGCGGCGAGAGATGCTTTACTTATGAAATCACGACGATGCATGGGGATAGGTTGATGATTTGTGACGGGGGTCAAGCCGTGGCGGAAGAATCACGCCCTCTCTTCATATTGAAGTAGGCTTGGAGAATCTCGCGGCAAGGGGCTTCGAGGATTCCAGAGGTCACTTGCACCCGGTGATTGAGCTTAGGCAGGCTATGAAGCTCCGTCGCCCCGCCCATGCAGCCCATTTTAGGGTCGCCCCAGGCATAGGTCACACGGTTGAGCCGGCTCATAATTGTCGCCCCGGAGCACATCGGGCAGGGCTCCTTGGTGACAGATCGGAAGAGCACACGTCTGAACTCCAGTCACTCGAAGTGATCTCGTATGC
>CAILOT010000195.1:0-1968 GCA_903835965.1 uncultured Opitutia bacterium | reverse complement strand
GTAATTCGGCAATGGGGACTTTGGCTAGTTCACAACGGGCTTGTTCGAAATCCCATCGACTGGGGGAGAGTAATTTGGCGAGAAGTTCGGGTATCGATTTTCCGGGAAGAGGCTCCCACTTCAGGAGTTTGCTTCCCTTAGGTGCGATGCGCCAGATTCGACCATGTTGCTTGTCACGACGTGGGTCGCGGAAGTCCACTTCACCGTGATTGATGATGGGGTTAGTCCAGTCGGCGACATACAAGCCACCGTCGGGGCCCATCTTTAAAGTAATCGGACGGAACGAGACGTCGCTGGTGCGCACGACATCTGGAAGTTCCTTGGTGACGTAGCCGGAGGCAGGTTTGGCATCGGTTGAGAAATCCGTAAAACCGAAACGGACGATGCGATGGGCACGGAAGTCGCACGTGATGGCATTACCTTGCCAGTCCGAGTCGAAGACGGGGCTTTGAATGAGTTCGAGTCCGCTAAACTTTGGATAAGATCCGGGGCTGATGCTGCCCACGAGTCGTCGGGCGCCTTCGGAAGGTGGGAAGGTTGCGCCAGGGAAAGCCCAATGCACGCCCGTGTTGTCGGCCCCGGAAGTGAGGAAGGTTTGGCCATTAAGGTCTTCTTGTTGACCCCAGGCGTTCACGAGTCCTTTCGAAAACACTTCCAGGCGTTCGGTGTTAGGGTCGTAAGCGAAGGCTACCCCGGAATTCGCACGTACGAGCCCCCAAGGGGTTTCGAGGTGTGAATGGATGTAGATGGTCTGGTGAAAATAAAGACGGCCATCGATGCCCCAATGGAGCGAGTGGATGATGTGGTGCGTGTCTTCGGTGCCGAAGCCGCTGAGCAAGATGCGACGATGGCTTAGAATACCGTCGGCATTAGGTTGAGTGAGGTGGAGCAGTTCGGTGCTGGCGCCGACGTAGCAACCGCCAAGGTTGTCCGGGGCGACGCCCGAGGGTATGAGCAGCTTGTCCGCAATGATGCGTGAAGACTCCGCGACGCCGTCATGATTGGTATCTTCCAGGAGGATGATCTTGTCGTTGCCCGTGGAGGGACCAAATTTCGCGGCATCGCCGGACATCTGGGCCGCAAGATCTTCGGGGTTAACCTGCGGGTAGGTATTGGAGGTGGCGACCCAAAGACGGCCAGAAGTATCCCAGTTCATGTGCACGGGTTTTTCCAGCAAGGGGTTTTCCGCGAAGAGGTTCATCTCCAGTCCATCGGCTAACTGAAAGTCTGGGCGAGGAAGGGGAGGAAGTACCGCGAGTTTGTTTTGAGATTTAGGCTCGGGCGCAAGGGTGCTCGGTTTGCCGGCGGCGATGCCCTGGACGTCCGCTTCTGCACTATCGATCAATGGGTCGAACTTAGGGATTTCGACGGCATTCTGTCCCTGTTCGCGTTTCCGGAAACCGAAGATATAGGTATAATTAGCAGGGCGGCTGCGGTGGAAAAAGAGCGAGTTTTTTCGTAGAATTGCATCGATGAGTTTCTGTTTTGATTCCGAGACATCATCCCAACTCTTAGCATCGACCTTCCAGCCAAGCTGGGCGGCGATGCCTTCGCTTAAGGCACGATAGCCTTGGTCGGTCAGGTGAATGCCGTTGTCGGTTCCTTGCGTCAGAGCGATGCCAGCGGATTGCTGCCATTCGGCCTTGATGAAAGGCAGATTCTTTTCACCTGCAAGTTCCTGAAGGACCTTGGTGAAGGTCGCCATGATCGCATTATGCTCCTCCGGATTGGGGAGTCCAGGTCGGCTACCACGAAGGTCTTCGTGTTGAATCGGACTTAAGAGTACGAAGCGGACTTTACCTCCGGGACTGGCCTTGGTAATAAGCTCCATCAGTTGGAGGAGGTCACGTTTGAACTTTTCCGGGCTATGATCCGAGCCGTAACGTGCGGGGTCCGGATTTAAGGCCGGATCATTGTGCGCATACGTCATGGCTTCGAGACTTGCGGCCATGCCGTAGCCGATGATGG
>CAILOT010000194.1:0-24342 GCA_903835965.1 uncultured Opitutia bacterium | reverse complement strand
TCAACCGCATTCGTCGCAGGGCGAACCATGGTAGGGAGTGGCTTAGCTAAGTTGATCGGATAACCGAATCATTTGACGAACGGACGCGACGCAGTCGCGCCCCTACCTCAAGACAAAAAACTAAACTCTAAGGGAGACCGGTTGTATGACTGGGGTGGTTGTGTGCTAACCCGAACCTGTACCAGCACCCGAACCTGGTTCCCGATAGCCGAGACCTGGGACCTGAAAATGGATTCTAGGACACGACTCATCGCGCCCCTACCTTCCACTTACTCCGTCTTACCAGAACCGAAATCAGCCAGCGCATCCGCCACCCACTGCCGTTGTTCGACACCCAATTCCGGGAAGATGGGGATACTCAGGACTTCAGACGAAAGCTGCTCCGAGACTTTAGCGCTATCCGCCCCGCGATAATTGGCCTGGGCGAAGCATTCTTGGCGATGAAGCGGGATCGGGTAATAAATTTCGCAGCCGATCTTACGGGCAGTCAAGAAAGCCTTCAGCGCGTCGCGTCGCCCGTGCGGCACTCGCAGAGTAAACTGATTCCAGATTCCCTGTTTTGTAAAATCGACGGGCAAGAGGATCTTGGCCTCGGGCGATGCGCCGGGGCGGTTTTCCGCGATTCCCGCGCGATCCTTGAGCGCCTGGTGGTAGAAATTCGCATTACCGGCGCGGGCACAGTTATAGCCGGGGAGATGGGGAAGCTTGATATGCAGGAGGGCGGCCTGCAGCGGGTCCATCCGGAAGTTGGCGCCGACTTCGCGATGATAATATTTCGGCTGCATGCCGTGGACGCGTAAGATGCGGGCGCGCTCCGCCAAGGTGTCATCCGAAGTCGTCACGAGACCGGAGTCGCCCATCCCGCCAAGGTTCTTGGACGGGAAAAAACTGGTGGCGCCAAAATCACCGGCCGACATCGTCGCGCGACCCTGCCAGCGGGCACCCATGGATTGGGCGGCGTCTTCGATGACGCGCAAGCGGTGGGCGGAAGCAAACGTAGTCAAGGCATCCAAATCACAAGATTGGCCGAAGAGGTGCACCGGCATGATGGCCTTGGTGCGCGGACCGACCTTCCGGGCCGCATCCGCCAGATCGATATTAAAAGTATGAGGAACGACATCGACCCAGACCGGATGGGCGCCCAGACGGACGACCGAGCCGGCGGTGGCGAAGAAAGTAAAGGCTGGCAGGAGCACCTCGTCGCCGGGTCCGAGGCCGAGAGCCATCAACGGAAGCAGCAGCGCATCCGTACCAGAAGAGACACCTAAGGCATGCTTAACCCCGAGGAAAGCGGCGCAGGCTTTCTCGAAAGCCTCGAGCCGAGGGCCCATAATGAAAGCGTTCGAGCGCAGCACCTCGCGAAAGGCTTGTTCGAACTCGGCCTCAAGGGCACGATTCTGGGGCCCGAGATCAAGGAGCGGAACGGTAATCATAGCGCGATTCATTTCTCCCACCGTCTCCCCGCACGAGCAACATCATTCCTGCGCCGTCGGACGTCGCAGGGCCAGGAACAAGCCGAGCGCTGCCAGGGGCAATGTCCAGAACTGTCCCGCGGTCAGACCCAAGATAAAACCATCTTCGGGCGTGCGGAAACATTCGGTCGAGATGCGCGCGACGGAATATAAAAGCAGGAACTCGCCGGCCAAGCGCCCGGGCGAAAGCTTTTGCGGATAGCGCCAGAACATCCAGAGCAAGGGCAGCAAGCCCTCGCCGAAAGCTTCGTAAAGTTGCGAAGGGTGGCGGGGTTCGGCGCCTTCATGCGGAAAAATCACCGCCCAAGGAACATCGGTAGTCCGACCCACTAATTCAGCGTTCACGAAATTGGCCAAGCGTCCGAAAAGCAGGCCGGCGGGAGCCATGGCACAAAGCGTATCGCCGACGGATAAGAAAGAGACCTTACGGGAACGGGCAAACCAAGCGCCGGCTAAGAATACGCCAAGGAAGCCGCCGTGGCTGGCCATGCCGCCCTGCCAGACACGGAAAAGCATGGTCGGATCCGCGATGAATTCGGAGCGAGCGTAGAGCAAGACATGGCCGAGACGACCGCCGGCGATGACGCCGACCATCACGGCCGTGATTAAAGTCGATTCATCGAGAGCATGCTTAAGCGGCGTCAGCCCCGCACGACGCCAGCGTGAAAGCAAGAAGGCGGCGACCAAAAATCCTGCCGCGTAAGCGAGCCCATACCAATGCAAGCCGCGCAAAGGCCAGCCTTCAGGAAAGCGGAGCGCGACCGGATCAAGATGGTGAACCCAATAACCGAAACCTGGGAAAATCATAAGCTAGCCTTGGGCGGAGTCGTATCGCCAGAGTGGCGACGCCCTACCCTATGCCCGCGCTGACGAGCGAGCTCTCTCATGTCAGGGTGAGGATCGTCTTTTTCGTAAATTTCTATGCCTAAGAGCGATTCGAAAACATCCTCGAGCGTGACCACGCCCGCGAAAGCGCCAAATTCATCGACGACCACGGCAAGGTGTTGATGCGCGCGGACCAGATCATGCAATGCATCCGAAAGCGTGGCATTTTCCGGCACGATGTGCGGCTTGGCCATCAGGTCTCGGACCAAGACATCGCGGCGGCCTTCGCCGGCGGCCTTCAAGATATCGCGGCGCCTCACCACGCCGACGATGCGATCCGGATTACTTTCCCAGACCGGCAAGCGGCCGTGCGGAACGCTGGGGTAAAGGCGCAGAACATCCTCCACGGTCAGATTGGCTTCGATGGCCGTGACTACCGGGCGGGGCGTAAGGACTTGCGAGACGGGGATGTCATCCAGCCGGACGGCGTTAGCCACCAAGGTGCTTTCCGCCTGGGTGATCTTGCCTTCACGCGCGGCGGCCTGGGCAAGACTTCCGATATCCGCATCGGCCCGGTCGAAGCCGATCTCTTCGGGCGGAGCCAAGGAGTCGTGCAGCTTACCCAGACTGCGGAGGATCGAAGCGGCCGCGCGGACTAACTTGAGCGCCGGCGCGATACGTCGAGCCAGCACCTTGCGAAAATGCATCCCTAGTTTTCGCGGCAACATCACCGTCAACCAGGCCATAAAAAAAGAGACGCCGATGACGGCGAAGACCGTGCCCACGATAACCGACCAAGTAGCTGAGATGCCGGTGATGACCTTATCGCCGACAAGCGCCCCGCCCAAAAGAGCGCTCATACCGACAAAGGCAGCCGACAATACCTCAAAGGCCGCAAGCGTGTTACCTTGATCGCCTCGAGAGCGCTCAATGGAAACCGCCGCCTTAGCGTCCAAACGGCGTAAATCCTCCAGCTCCGTATGGGAAAGCGCGGAGACCACGCCTGCCACGAGGGATATCGCGGCAGCACTCCCGTTCAGGAAAACAAAAATCGGCCAAAGTAACCAGACGTCCATGTCCTTGTTTCTTAAGAGGAATCAGTCCGTTATGCGAGGGAGAATCCCGGCGTTGACCGGGGGCGAATTGACCGGAAGACTGGGCCGATGAATCCACGTGAGCTTAAAATCGTGTCCGGACTCGCCGTCTTCCTGACGGTCGGCCTGCCTGCCGCCGCCGGAGCCATCGCCTTCCGCGCCCAGCCCATCTTGACGACCTTGATCACAGGAGAGCCCGGCAAGCTGCCTGGATTGACGGGTTTGTATTTCAATCACTTCACCGGAGCGCTCCTGACACTCTTTATCCTGGCCGCCATCGCGACCTTCATTTCTTTGCGAAGTTATCTGAAGAAAGACGGCGAAGCGGTCGTACAAATGGCGACCTTACTGACCGCCGCCTGTTTTTCGGCCCTGATCAGCGTCGTCTTTTTAGCGATGCTCATCTTGGCCACGAGCATGCCGCTTTACGCCAAAATAATGGCGCGTTGAGAGCGCCATTGCGCCAAGGCCGCCAAGTGTCGGCGAGGTGCATCTTGGTCCGCGCTCGCCTGCCAAAGCGTTGTACCGTCCAACCCGATATATTTCTGGGCGAGCACCGCACCTCCCGAGAAAGTCGAACGTAGCACGACGACGGCTTGGGCGTGGAACGGAAAACCTTCGGCCGTATCTTTTACCGAACATCCGGCCTGCATTAACACGCCACGAAACTGAGCGGCGGCCGTGCCCAGCAGACGGCCCGTGACGGCGGCGGGAAAATTCCAGACGTTACCATCCCACCAGGCCAAAGAACTTCGCGTCGCTTCGGCCAAGCGCCCAAGGGCGTCGAACTGCAAACCCTCCACGTCGAGGCGCGGCGTCAGGCTTTTTAATTCACGCCAAGCCTCCGACGAATTACGCCATGGCCCGCTCTTCGGGCGCGGTAGCCATTCGGGCTGATCACGTACGGTCTTTAACTGAAACAGGTCGATCGTCGATCGCGTCGGCGGTAATGCACGCGCCGTGAGCCATTCCGTCGGAAGCGCATCGGCGCGCGACGCGACAATCAGGCGAATAATGGCGTCGGTGAATTTTTCGCGTGCGAGCAACTGTTGGACGACGGGTTGCCAGCGGGCGGCATCTGCCTTGGCCCCTAATTGCAGGCGCGACGCATCCAGGCCTAACCGCGGGCAACCTAAAGCCAGACGCGCAAGATGATCACCCAGACATTCGACCTTGCCCTCGCGAATCGCGAACGTCTCGAACAAGCAAGGACCGGGATGGATTACGGAAACTTCGGCGCCATCTGGCTGCGAGAACCATTCGCCATTACGCCAAGCCATCATCGGGGCAAGGCGGCATGAGCCGCGGCAAGAAGAGGCGCCTGCGCCTTACGCAAAGCTTCGGCGTGTTCGTGAACGGGTACGGAATCGGCGACGATACCAGCGCCAGCCTGGACAAAGCAGCGACCCTCAGCTGACCAAAGCGAGCGGATGATGATATTGAGGCAAAGATTTCCCGAAGCACCAATCCAACCCAAGGAGCCCGTATAAAAACCGCGGGCGACAGGTTCGACCTCTGAGATAATTTGCATCGTGCGCACCTTAGGGGCGCCGGTGATTGTGCCACCCGGAAAAAGGGCGCGGATGACATCAGCCGGGGTAACCTCCGTCTGCAACCGACCTTCCACCTGGGAGACCAGATGCATCACGTGGGAATAGCGCTCGATGGCCATGAACTCGGGCACGCGGACGGAACCCGCTTGCGAAACGCGGCCGACATCATTGCGCAAGAGGTCGACCAGCATCAGATGCTCGGCCCGTTCTTTGGTGTCGCCCGAAAGCTCCGAGGCCCAGGCCTCGTCGGCGGCGAGATCGGTGCTTCGTGGTCGCGTGCCGGCGATGGGACGCGAAGTGATTTTTCCGTTCGTCACCTCCACCAGCAATTCGGGTGAGCCGCACGCCAATGAAATACCGGGAAGTTGGGCGAACCCCATATAGGGCGATGGATTAGCGGACCGCATCGCCTCATAAGCCTGCAAAGGATGGACGGGTGGTACCTCCAACCGCGTGGAAAGATTTACCTGATAAGTATCTCCGGCCGAAATGTAAGCCTGACACTTCGCGACGGCTTGCACGAAACCAGCGGCTGAGAGTGACGAAATAATCGGGGTGGCGGGGGCGACCGGGGGCAAAGGGGCGCGGGCAAAAGCTTGGCAGCAGCTCAGCCATGAACCGGCGAGCATCTGGGCGCGGGCTTGGGCGGCCCTTAAAGTCGAGCGCGTCTTATTTTCATTACGACAGAGAATCACCACCGTCAGTTGCTGAAGGGCTGAATCAAAAATACAGACCTCATCCGCTTCAAGCAGGATGGCCAAAGGCGTACTGGGGTCGGAGGTCGCCGAAGTCACTGGCTCAATCTGACAGGCCAATTCGTAAGCGAGGACCGCGAGTAAGCCGCCTTGAAAGGCTGGCCAGCCGGGTAATTGCGGAGCGCGTACTTCGCGAGACCATCGTCTCAAAAAATCGAGCGGCCTCTCCGGTGGATCTTCATGAGCACCTTGTGCCGTAGAGGAAACGACCCGTCCGTCGGCATAGAAATTAATCGCCCGACGGGCGGCGGGAACGGCGAGCGTCAAGGAACCTGTCCGGCCGCTTTCGAGAACCGCATGGTAACGTCCCGTCAAAAATGACTCCCAAGAAGAAGGCACGCCGGGCACGGCAAAGCGCGCCAGATAGGGAAGATGCGTCCAGCCCGTTCCGGCCGCGGCCCAATCCGCCTCAGTGACTTCTGCTAAGATGGGCGGCGTCTTACTCACTGGCGATATTCAGGTGATAACCGCTCAAGGCTGAGACCGAAAGAATTTTTCGGGCCTGCGGGGGAGTGACGCCATAGACGTGCAGCTCTTGGCGTGAACCTTTGGACACGACGGTCACGCGCAAACAGCCTTCAAGTGGAACGACCTTGATTGAAAGAGATTTGGCGCCAACCCGCGCCTCGATGACTCCGCGGGAGACCCTGCCATGGCGTTCGAAAGCTTCGACCACGGGACGAGCCGCATCCGTGATGGTCGTGTGCGTTCCCGCGCGGCCCCGGCCCTTGGCCATCTTCAGGCGATCTCCCAGTTATAGGGATGATGAGAGAGGAGTTCGCAGCCTCGCTTCGTGACGACCACGCCATCTTCCATGCGACAGCCGCCGATCCCCGGATAGTATAAACCGGGCTCCACCGTCACGGCGTTACCGATGACCAGAGGCTTGGCATTACGGACCGACAAGGCTGGCTCTTCGTGGATATCAAACCCGAGACCGTGGCCCGTACCATGGAAAAACCCGGTGTAAACACCGTCAACCAAACCGGTCTTATAACCCATCGATTTGAAATACCTTACCACGACATCGTGGACGGCCGCCCCGGTCACGCCGGCCCGGATTGCCTTGATGGCCCGGCGTTGAGCTTCCAGTACGGCGTGAACGAGATTACGCTGCTTGGGGTTGGCCTTGCCCTTGAGATAAGTGCGGGTCATGTCACCGTAATTCTGGGAAGCGCGATGACGCGGGAAGATATCCACGACAATCAGTTGGTTGGCAGAAATCGGGCCGGAGCCGGAACAGTGGCAATCGACGGCTTGGTCGCCGGGGGCGCAAATCATCCCGATATCACATAGCGCGCCCGCCCGGAGGATCGCCACCTGGGCCTCTTCCTTCAGGATTTCAGCGGTCAATAATTTGCCCTGCCAGAGCAACCGGCCTTTGCGGTCAGGTGTGGCGGCGGCGAGGATTTTTTCGATCACCGAAAAACCAGCACACGCCGCCGTATTACCGGCGCGAATGCCAGCTAGCTCGGCTTTGTTCTTTATCCAACGGGCCGGGAAAAGTTCTGGAGAGGAGCGTTCATCGCGCTGGGCGCCGAGCGGCGTGAGCTCGAGGCCTAATTCGCGCAACCTTTCGTAAAGACCCACCGGAAAATCCGCGGGGACGCGGAAACGATGGACGCCGTTTTGCAACGCCGCGAAAACAATCGCATCGGCCAAGCCGGCGTCCGGATTCGTTTTGCGGAGGTCCGTGATGATCGCGGAAAGATTCAAAACCTCATCGAAGTCGGACTCGTCTTCGGCGCGGCCAACCTCGAGCAGAGGAAGCAGACCGATCTTACGACCTTGCGCGCTGAAAGCGGGGAACGGGTCGGAGGCGTTGAAACCCGAGAACCAGCGCAAATCCGCGCTCTTGGAGGGCGTCGCCATCATCAAGACCTCCTTAGGGACTTTAGATTTTGCGGCGGGGTTTGTCTTCTTTTTGTTGCGCACCATAGGCGGAAAGATGACCCATGTTTTGCGGGCGGTGAAGCGCAATCGGTATCGCCCTCGGCCCAATCCTGGGCAGGCTATCGACATGCTCGCCCAAGCCGCCCAAGCCACCCCCGCCGCCACCGCGTTCTGGAGCACACTCTTCCTGCCCTCTCTGCCTTGGTGGGAGCTGGTCCTGCGTGGCATCATCGTCTATCTCTTCCTGATCACCCTGATCCGACTCACCGGCCGACGTCAGGTCGGCATGCTGACCCCGTTTGATTTCATATTGTTATTAATCCTCAGCAACGCCGTGCAGAACTCGATGAACGGCGGGGATAATAGCTTGGGCGGCGGACTCATCCTCGCCGCGACACTGATCAGCCTGAATTGGGGAATGTCCTTTCTCGCCCGACGCTCCAAGTCCATCGAAGGCCTGCTGGTTGGACGACCGATCTTTTTGATCCGGGATGGACTGATCATGGAAAGCAACCTGAGGGCGGAAAAAATCACCCATCACGAACTCATGGCCGCCTTACGCGGGGCGGGCTGCGCCAACATCGAACACGCGCGCCATGCCATCTTGGAAACCAACGGTACCATCACCGTGGTACGCGCCGAGACCAACGGAGCCAACTAGGCGTCGGGTTTTCGGAAGATAAATCAAAGCCCTGAAATGCGGCCCGGCGGGGCTAAGGCGGGGGAATTGGCCATTCCGGAGGCTTGACCCGGACGAGACGGCTTGGAATAGTGGGCGTCCTTGGCCACGCGGGTATCGTTCAGTGGTAGGACACCACTCTTCCAAAGTGGATACACCAGTTCGAATCTGGTTACCCGCACCAAGTAATACCCAAGGTCAGTTCCGCCAAGGAAGCTGACCAGAGGGTGTGACCTCAAGGAACTCCTTCCAGGCCTCGACTTCCGTCGCCGAAAGCGAGGAGGCCACGACAAGGCGCCACTTGGGCTTGGCCGGCGCGCGGCGGAGGGTCATGCCCGCCTGTTCGGGCAGGCGGTTAGCCTTACGTGAGTTGCAACGGACGCAGGCCGTGACGATATTTTCCCAATTAGTCTTACCACCGACGTCGCGCGGGACCACGTGATCGAGGTTGAGTTCCTCGTCGCGGAAAAGCCGTCCGCAATACTGGCAAGTGTTACTGTCGCGCAGATAGACGTTGCGGCGACTGAAACGGATTTCTCGGCGCGGCACGCGATCGTAAGCGCCGAGCAAAAGGACGCGCGGGACGCGCAGAATGATGCAAGGGGAACGGACGGCCTCTGCCGAAGGCGGTGGAGATTCCAGCGAATAGGCCAACCACTCTTCGGCATTATAAACACGATGCCCGGAGGGTCCCGCATGGATGGCGGAGGCACGGCCGCGGAAGAGCAAACTCATCGCCCGGAGAATACCTACGATATTCACCGGCTGCCATAGTCGGTTCAGCACAAGGACGCGATGTTCGAGGCGGGCGGACAAGATACCCTTTATTAAGGGGCCTATCCCGCTGGGTCAACCCCTCTGGAATCAGCGTTTTTTCTTAACCACCGGGATCGCCACCGGAGGGGGCGGCGGTACGGTTTCCGGATCCGGAAATTCTACCGCTAGGGTGCCGATCGCCTCATCTGGAATCGCAAAAGAGATTCCGTCGATCCGGACGCGGAGAAATTCCACCGCGTTAGAACGCAGGGTGAAAGGCCCTTTGATATTTATCCGCACTTCTTTATTCCCCGGGCTAATGGTCCCGGCCTCCCTGATTTCGGCGGTATTCGTCTCTTTAAGCTGATAGGTCGTACCCGGCTGCAGGGTAGTCAGACCGACGACATGAGGCCTCCCCTGGGGCTTGGCCTTAGGCGGTGGCATTTGGCTCGTCGGCGAAGACGAGCCTAACGAAAAAACGCCCAGACTAAAATCGCTATCACGCCGATGGCCAATGAACCGTAAACCAACATGTCGCGATTGACGGTGACGGCGCTGGCCGGACCAGCGGGCTCAAAAGCGGCATCCTCTTCGACGCCGGCCTCGAGCGGACGACGAGCGGCCTTCGCCGAGTGGTGCGTATTAAAATCCGCGCCGGCTTTTTCTTCGTCGAGACGAAGGTATTTGGCGTAAAGCTTTACGAAGCCGCGCTTATAGACATCAGCCAAAGGGATAGATTCGAACTGATTGGCCTCCATCGACTGAAGGTAGTCAGTACGGATCTTGGTGAACTCCGCGGCTTCGCGCAGGGTCACACCTAAACGTTGGCGGGCTTCTTGGAGTCGTTCACCTAGGGTCTGCATAGGGAGACATTCGGCCGTAGGCCAAAAATAGGCAAGCCTCTGGTGGCGGAAATCAGAGCAGTAGGTCCCAAAGCATGAACCAAGGGGCGGCCAGCCATTCAATGGCATCTCCCATGAGGCTACGAACAATCGAAATATTAATCAGAACCAGCAAGATGATGAAGCCCCAGCGGGCCAAAGTCTGGAACATCTCCTCGGTGTAAATGCCCAGGCGCAAGGCGATCCGCGAGCCATCCAGTGGCGGAATCGGGATAAGATTAAAGACGGCCAAGCCCGCGTTAAGGAAGATACCTGAGAGCAGGAATTTTACGACCGTAGCGGCCTTAGGGTCATTGAAGTGAAAACCACCCAGCCCGCCTATCAGAGCGAAGGACAGGCAGAGCACGATATTCATCGAAGGCCCTGCCAGCGTGATGAGGATATCGTCCATCCGTCGCGTCCGCGGATTCAGCAGCGAAATCTGGACCGGTTTACCCCAGCCGATGAGGCCAAACCCTGCCGGCGAGCCCGTCAGGATCGGCAGAAAAATCATGAAGGCTGGGATGGCGATGGTTCCGATGGGGTCGGTATGGGCGAAGGGGTTGAGCGTCACCCGGCCTTGGGCGCGAGGGAGAGGGTCGCCTCGCAAGTCGGCGACCCAGGCATGTCCAAACTCATGAAGGCCGATGGAGATGATCAGAAGAATCAAGCTGAGTAGGCCCCAGCGGATTTGATCGAGCGTATGGGCGTCCATCTCTTAGGCGCGTGGTGAGCGCAAGCTCGGGTGGCGGAAGGACGACTTCATGAAAGGTGACTCAAGGTGTAGCCAGTGGGCGGCGTTAGCCAATCCGAAAGGGCCGGCTGCACTCCCTCCTTGAGGAATCAGCCGCGAAGGCTAATCATCACAGCATGTCGTTAGTCGCCCGCATTCGACTTGCCCAAAAACGCGGGCTGGCCGCGCCCCAGGCACGACTCTTGGCCAAATTGAGTACCCCGCGGGCGATCCAAGATTTTTTGGTTAGCTTTCCGCAGAACTTCGAACCCAAAGGCGATACCGCCCGCTCCGTCGAGCAGGCCTTGAAGCATCGCTCGGCGCATTGCATCGAAGGGGCCATGATTGCGGCCTTCGCCCTTTGGTTGCAGGGACACCCTCCCCTGCTCCTGGATTTCAGTGCCCATCAAGATATGGATCACGTCATCGCACCCTTCCGTATCAACGGCAAGTGGGGGGCGATTTCGAAGACCAATTACGTCTGCCTGCGCTGGCGCGATCCCATCTACCGCAGCGTGCGAGAACTCGCTATGTCGTATTTCCATGAATATGCGAAAGGGCCGCGCAAAAGCTTACGGACTTATTCCAAGCCTTACGACCTGAGCAAAATTCCGCCCGAAAAGTGGGTGAACAACCCCAAGGATTGCTGGGAAATCGCGGACCGGATCACCGCCGCAAAACATTACGAAATCGTAACGGACGAGGAGGCTTTGAGATTACGACCGCGCGATAAGGTTGAAGTCGCGTCCGATAAAATCACCGTCTTCCCGGTCCCAAGATGGAAAAAACAGCGGCTTTGAAAGTGGTCAACGCCGACCGTCATACCAGATTTCGCAGTTCTCCGGCCGCTTGGCCGCTCGGCCGGCGGTGAACAGCATGCGGAAGAAAAATCGGGCCCCTTCGGTAAGCGTGTAAAGCTTCAGCTTGCGCGACGAAGTGCGTAGGGGGTGTTTGGCCAAGATGACGAAACACCGTCCGCGGCGCCGAGCAATGGCCTTGAGCCGGCGGCTCAAGAAGACCTCCTCGCCGGCGTAGTATTCGGTGCCGAAGCCTCCAGCCTCGCGGAACGCGGCGGCCTCGACCCAGACACACGACCCGGCCGCCCAGCGCGTGAGTCGACTCCATAGATTCCACAGCCCACAGACGAAACGAGCGTATCGTGGCGTCCCTGGCTCGAGTTTGACCGTGCTCCCACCACCGAGCGAGCGGCCCGCGGTGATCTGATCAGCGATCGCCGTGAAGAGTGCCGCAGAGGGCGTCGAGTCAGCATCGATGAAAATCATCCATTCGCCGGAGGCTGCTCGTGCACCGGCGTCACGCGCCCGACCGATTTGGTTAACTGGCTCGAAGACGACGGTGGCGCCGGCGGCGCGGGCGCAAGCCGCGGTGCCGTCGGTTGAGTTATTGTCGCAGACCACGCATTCCCACGTCCACCCGCGGGAAAGGAAAGCCGTAGCCGCGGCCTGCACGGACGCGAGCGTCGTCGGCAGGAGTTTTTCTTCGTTGAACGCCGGGATAACGACAGAGACGCGCATCAGCGGCGAAAGTCTTCAGCCGACGTGCTCGAAGGCGCAAGCCGCGGCGCCGACGACACCGACATTACCGCCGAGGCCGGCGGGAACAATCGTGCAGACCGCCGAGAGGCGCGGAAAGGCGTAGCTATTGGCACTTTGGCGCATGGGCACGAAGAGCGTATCCCCGGCGGCCGTGACCCCGCCGCCGACCACGATGACGTCAGGGTTAAAAGTATTAATCACCGCGCCGAGGCCGCGACCAAGGTAGTTGATGGACTGCTCCCAGATTTCTTTAGACAACGCATCGCCTTGAGCGACGGCCTGCAGAATGTGGTGCGTCGTGACGTGTTCCGCGTCGCCCGCTAAAGCCGTGAGCGAAGAGGTGCGACCGGCAGCGAGCGCCTCGCGGGCGCGACGGGCGATAGCCGTACCCGAGGCGTAAACTTCCCAGCAGCCCAGATTACCGCAGCCACAGCGGGGGCCATCCATCGTCAAAGGAATGTGTCCGAGTTCGGCGGCGTTACCATTGCTGCCCCGCATCAGACGCCCATCGATCACGGCGCCGCCGCCAATGCCCGTTGAGATTGTGATATACACGACGTTCTTCTTTCCTTTGCCGGCACCGAAACGGAATTCACCCAAAGCTGCCGCGTTACAGTCGTTATCAATACGGGCAGGAAGACCACCGAAGGATTTGCTCAGCGCTTCGGTGATCGAATAGCCCGTCCAGCCAGGGAGATTAGGCGAACCGTCGACGCACCCGCGCGAAATATCCAGTGGGCCGGGCGAGGCTACGCCGATGGCGACAAAATCAGCCGGCTTGAGCTTAAGCTCGTCGAGCAACTTATGGGCCTCGGCCGCAACGCGGTCGCAAGCTTGCGCGGGGCCTTTTTCGGCATGGGTCTCGACCCGACCAGAACCAAGCACGGAACCGTCTTCATTGACGACGCCGAAGGCGAACTTCGTACCACCCAAGTCAAAAGCTAAAACTTTACGCATAAAAGTAATCAGTCGCGCGCAGGGCGTGCATAGTCGTCTTGCAAACGTACGACATCGGTGAGGTCGGGGGTGGAAACCTCCAGCAAGACGCTATCTTCCAGTGCCTCGAAGCGGTGAATCGTGCGAACGGGGATGTGTACGGCCTGACCCGGGGTCCAGATGATTTCGTGTTCAGCGGTCACGGGGGCCGTGGCATGCGTTTCTCCGGCAAGCAAAGGCCGATAGGTCAGCTTGACGCGACCAGAGAGCAGGTAGAGCGTCTCGGTCTTACGTTCGTGGTATTGCAAACTTAAGCGCTTACCGGCCTTCACCTCCAGCACCTTGCCGGCGTAGGCCGGTTGATCACCGTACCAGATCTCACGGCCCCAAGGTTTCTCCACGGATTTAGGAACATGCAAAGGCGATGACATGCCTTTATAACTGAATAAATAATCCGACTAGCCAAGCAAATCTCCGAAGAAGTCGGGCTGGTCGGTGGCGCCCACAAGCGGCTCGACGAGGCTGGGCTGGTCTTGTGCCACCCGATTGACTTCAGGAGAGACCCGATACAGCGATAGCGTGCGGTCGGGGGCCGACACGGCTAACTGCGCAAAATCTTCGGGAGAAAAGGCCCGCTCAGAGAGCCAGGCAGCACGCTTGGCACCCTCAAGCACTACCGGCATGCGGGAATGGATTTCGCCGGCTTCGCGATTGGGGGCGACCGTTACTAGCGCCAAAGTGCGACTGACCGAACCGTCGGCCAAGAGGCGGAGCGACCATAGGCCAGCAAGGGCCAAGGGTCCGCCATCCACCGCGCGGAAATAATAAGGCACCTTGGCCCGGCCTTCGGATTTCCATTCATAGTATCCGTCGATCGGGATGATGCAGCGGCGGAGCTTGGCAGAATCCTTGAAAGTCGGCCGCTCGAAAATGCCTTCGGCCCTGGCATTAGCATGCCCCTCCTCCTTGATGTCGGGTGCGAGCCAGGAAGGCACGAAGCCCCAAGGCAAAGGCTCGGCCTTAAGTTCGCCTTGCTCGCGCCTCACACTGAACAACGGCGTCCCCGGTGAAATGTTATAGCGCCGTGCCTGAGGCGAAGGGCGTAAACCCAAATCGCGGACGACTTCTTCCCAGCGCGAAAACTGGGTCACACGGCCGCACATGTCGCGGCCTTAGCGCTTAGGCAACTCCGGCGGACGTGTGGCAAGCCCACCCGTACGTAGGGAATTTAATACGGCTAAGTTAATGAAATGCATCACGCCGAGGACGACCACGACCACGCCGACCGATTTGCTGACATCCTCAACGACTTTGATGCCTGTCGTGGGGTGCTCTTTGGATGAAAGGAAAAGCAACATGAAGCCGACATTCACCAAATAGAAGCCGATGATCAGAAGATTATTGACCGAGTCAGCCATCGTTTCGTTGCCATGAAAAGCATCGACCAGGAACGGGCGACCGCTCCGAAAGAGCACCCGTCCGACCCACAGGGTCACGGCCAGCGAAAGTCCGAGGTAAATCCCATATTCCAAATAAGTAAGCGTATCATTCATGGCGATAGTTCTGATGATTTATTAATATTTAGGCTAAAGAAGTAAACCCGTTTCTGGCGTCACCAATGCGGCGGGCGTTCGTCGGCCGGCGGGGAGCTCTCGGCGCCATCCGTCCCTTGCGCCACCTTGGCTTCCATGCGGGCGAGACGTTCGGTCAGCTTCATCAGCTCACGGGAGAGCTCAAGCATCTCGCGGTCCTGTTGTTCGACGTGTCGCTGAAGAAAAGCCAGGCGTTCTTCCAAGGCGTGCATGGGGGCTTCCATAAGATTAATCTGCTAGCGGACGACCGAAGCGCAAGCCACGTCCATGAAGTCGGCCGCCCGAAGGAATCCCCGATGGCCGACCCGCAGGACTTGACGAAGGTAATAAGGGCTCAGCTCCGCAAGGGGCTGCAATGAGACCGGGCCACAGAAAAAATCCGCCGTCAGGCCAGCGGCAGGGACAAAGCCAGGGGGAACTCCGACCACCCGGACACGGTCGTGGGCTTGGATGAATTCCGCAAAAACGTCCGCTGTCTGCACCTCGCAAAAAGCGGCGTCTTTGGCCACGCGCTCGATGAGATAAGGGTCTGACGAGGGGTCTACGCTCACGATCCAGACGTGCCTCATCGCGACCAGACAGTCGAGCACCCGATGGCATTCCGTCAGATCGGCACCGGCAGAGAGACGAAGGTAGGAGCGGCCGACCGTCGGTGGCGTTCGTAAGAATCGATGGAGCACGTCGAAATCAGAAGCCGTTTGGCTGACCGGCTGGGTTTCCCATTTTCGTACGACCTTAGACAGGTTTTCCGCTGACCACGAGTCGCCATCGTCAACCGTCGGCTCGATGAAATCCGACGCACCCTGCGGCCTTAAATTCACTTCGACGAGTGGAGCAGAAATCTTCGCAAGGAAGACGTGCGCTTGATCGCGGTCGAGACCTTGAAAAGAAACCGGTAGTTTAGGCCCGTCCTGGCTTTCAATAAACTGGGCGGCTTCGTCCACGGTGTCCGCTGCTTTGAAAGCAATCCGTGAAACGGACGGTCGGGTGGCTTGTAGCAAAGCGTGGAGTGCAAGATCGGTTTGGGCGGAGCCGACCAGAACAAGAACGGGCGGCGGCGAAAGGTCGGCGAAAGTCTGGGCCGCTAAATTAAAATCAGCGGAGGGCGTAATGACTAAGGTTGCTGGTCCCGTCGACATCGGCGGCGGCGAAAGATTTGTCTGATCCTTGAGGGTACGCCGGGGTCCAACGATCCGGCGTGCCAAGGGGACTGCCAGAGGTGGAAATAAGTAAGCGAAAGCCGCCGAGAGGCGTAGTGCGGAAGAAAAGCGTCCGTCGAACAACGCGATGGCTTTTCTTAGTTCCTTTGCCTGAGCGAACGAACCGTCGCCGCAAGCCAACCGATCGGCCAAGGCTGCGAGGGTGCTATCAGTCGTCATGCGCACGAAAGGCCTACTCAAGATTTCGCCGATCTGGACTTTAGATAAAACTTGGCCGCGTTGATACCGAACAGCGCATCGCGTTGCTTGCTCTTAAGCTGTTGCGCGTAGCCATCGACCAACTCGTAGGCCTGCTGGTAACTACCCGCGAGCAGACAGACGGGCCAATCGGATCCGTACATCAGGCGGGCGGGACTAAATGCCTCGAAGACCGTATCTAGGTAAGGTTGGAAATGTGCCGGCTTCCAATGGGCGTGGTTCGCTTCGGTGATCAGGCCAGAGACCTTGCAATGGACGTTCGGACATTGGGCCAGACGTTTGATCTTTTGGCGCCAGGGTTCGATCGTTCCGGCCTTCACCAGAGGCTTAGCCATATGATCGAGGACGAAAGGCTGGGTGGGGAATTTCTCCGCCAACGCGATCGCCGCATCGAGCTGCTTAGGGTAGATGAGAAAGTCATACGTCAGCCCATGGGCTTGGAGCTGGCTGATGCCGCGCTGAAATTCTTTACCCAGCATGAATTGGTCATCGGGCTCGTCTTGCACCACGTGCCGGACACCGACGAACTTGCGGTTCGCCGACAAACGGACGAGGTCCTCTTCCACGCGATCGCTCCGTAGGTCGACCCAACCGACGACGCCCTTGATCACCTCGTGCTGTTCGGCGAGCCCAAGGAGCCAAACCGATTCTTCGATGACCTGGCGGGCCTGCACGGCAATCGCTCCGGTAAAATCCAAAGGTTTTTGGAGGGCGATTAATTTTTCGGGGAGCCAGCTGCGATGCAACGGGGAACCGGGTGTAATCCAGGGATATTGTTCGGCACGGTAAGACCAAAAGTGCTGGTGGGCATCGAGACGCATGAAATTCAGACCACGTCCACGATGGCTTTGATGACCCCCGTCTCGGGCTTCAGCCACGTGGGGAAGGTCGCAATCATATCTTCGAGCTTCGCGTGGTGAGTTATCCAGGGCTTGGTATCGATCACGCCGTCTTCGATTAGTTTGATAATTCGAGCGAAGTCTTTGGAGAGGGCGTTGCGGCTCGCCATGATGGTAAGTTCGCGGCGGTGGAGATGAGGCGCATGTGGGAAGGTCAGTTCCTGCTGCGTGATACCCACGTAGACGATGCGAGCGGCGAAGGCCGCATACTGGAAGCAGGCCACCATGGATTTGTTGCTACCCGTCGCGTCGATCACGACATCGGCGAGCTGATCATGCGTGAGCTTGGCTAGAGCGATGAGCTCTGAGCCATCGCCTTTGGCCTGAATGACCCCATCGACCTTCATCACCTCAGTGCAAAATTTCAGCCGTTCAGCGTTCATGTCCATCACCACGCACTTCGCGCCGGATACCTTGACGAACTCGACGGCGGAAAGACCGATCGGACCCGCACCGATGATCAAGACCGTCTCGCCGGGCTTAGGGGCCGCGCGATCGACGGCATGACAGCCGATGGCGAGCGTCTCGACGAGCGCGAGCTGATCATAGCTCAGCTTGGTCGAAACGTGCAGCTTGCGGGCCGGCAGCAGGAATTTTTCCGCCATACCGCCGTCGCACATCACGCCCAGTGTCAGGTGTTTTTCGCAACAGTTCGTGAAACCACGGCGGCAACTGTAACAAGACTGACAGTTGATGTAGGGCTCGACTGAGCAATGGTCGCCGGGCTTGACGTTCGTAACGCCCGAACCGACGGCGAGGACTTCGACGCCCAGCTCATGCCCCGGAATGCGGGGGTAGGAATAGAACGGCATCTTGCCGAGATAGCCGCCGTAGTCCGTGCCACAGATCCCGATGCGGTGGACGCGAACCACAGCCTCGCCGGCCGCCGGGGCGGGCGGCTCCGGAATATCCAAGAGCACAAATTGCTGCGGCTGATCGAGGCGGATGGCTTTCATATCTTAATTATTTTCCTTCAGGCCTTCGAGGTGGCCGCGGTTATGGACCGGGGCGAAAATCGCGAGGACTTCGGCCAACAAGGCGCGGTCGATCGGCTCGGCGGCCCACTTCGCCCAGTTCCGGATGTTCACCGGATTGGCGCTGCCGGAAACCGTCGTGGCGATATCGGGATGATCGAGGGAAAACTGCAGAGCCAGCTTGGCGATATCAACCCCCCGGGCGGCGCAAAGGGCGGCGGCGGCGCGGGCGGCGGCCTTAACCTCTTCGGGCTCCTTCAACCAGGCCGGTAGCGGTGCGTTCGTGAGCAAGCGCGCGCTGAACGGACCGGCGTTCATCACACCGATGCCTTTAGCCTTGAGATACGGTACCGTCTCATCGGCGAAGCGGGTGTTCTGGAGCGTGTATTGATTATAGCTCAGCACACAATCGACGTCGGTCTGGTCGCAGATAAATTTAAAGATTTTCTGCGGGTAACCGCTGAAGCCGAGCGCCCGGATCTTACCGGCCTGTTTAGCTTTGCGGAGCGCGGGGATCGTCTCATCGACGATCTGTTGCATCGGCACGAATTCGATATCGTGGCAGAGGGCGATATCCAGGTGATCAGTGCCGAGGCGATGCAGGGAGACATCGATGCTCTCCGCCACGCGCTTGGCCGAGAAATCGAAGTGCGGCAGGTCATAGCGACCAACCTTGGTGCAGAGCGTGTAGCTATCGCGAGGTACGCCCCGTAAGGCGATCCCAAGAAGCACTTCAGACATGCCACGACCATAGAAAGGCGACGTGTCGATGAAGTTGAGCCCACAATCAAGAGCGACTTGCACCGACTTCAAGGCGTCATCGAGCGCGACGCTGCGGAATTCCTGGCCGAGCGACGAAGCGCCAAAGCTGAGGATGGGGAGATTAATCCCAGTCTTACCGAGGGGGCGGGTTTTCATAGGAACAAGAATTAAGCTTGGCGACAGCCGATGGTCAGGAGCAAGTTGCCCCAGAGCGCTTGATCGCCGGTTTGAATCGTCAATACATGATCCGGCGACTCGACGGCTTTATAAAAATCCCACTTAAGAACGGGCTTCAGCTGCAGGAGAGAGCCGGACTGACTAATGACCTCGCGATATTCTTTCCAGATCGGAGGCTCACCGAGCTGAGCGTAAGGATCGTCTGCCGGAATACCCATCGTGTTAATCTCGTCGATCGGAACGGCGCTCAAGATCGCCTTCAGTGCTTGGGCAACGGTGATCACGCCGGGAGAAAGATTCATGCACACCAGCTCGGCGTGGGGACCCTTTTTATTCCAAGCTGGGTAATTGCCATCGGCGATGAGGATCGTGGAGTGGTGACCGGCCCGGCCAAGGATTTCGTTGATCTTGGGGTGGATGAGGTGGTGCTTGAGCATAGATTTAGCGGGGAAGAAGTTGGCGGATGGCGCGGATGGTCTGAGCGGCGGCGGTCTCCGTATCGGGCAAGGGCAGAATCTCGCCCGAAAGATACCCGTTAAATCCTATTTCCTGTAAGGCCGCGACGACGGCGGCGGCATCCGTGTGGCCAAATCCGATGGCCCGACGATTACTGTCGGCAAAATGAACATGCCCGACGCTCTGCCCACAGGCCTTGAGCGTCTCCGCATTCGAGGTCTCCTCGATATTCATATGAAAGAGATCGCAGAGCAGCTTGACGTTATCGTTATGGAGATTTTCGAGGAACTGTGCGGCGTCCGTCTGCCGGTTAAGTAAATTGGTCTCATAGCGATTCAGCGCCTCATAAAGAAGCGGGACGCCATACTGCCGGGCATGGGCTCCCAGATCTTCGAGGGCTTCGGCGAGCCAGACCAGGGCTTGCTCGCGCGAAACTTCGCCTTCGGCTTTACCTTGCATGGAGCCGATGATCGCGGGGGCTTTAAACTCTCCCGCTAAATCGATGATGGCACGGATGAACTCGCGCGCCTGTTGGCGAATAGCGGCATCGGGGTGGGTCAAGTGCCAGCGGTGGATGAGCCAGCCGCCGCCGGTGCCGAAAGCGGCGACCGCGAGACCGTGTTTGGCGAGCAAGGCACGAAGAGCCAGCCGATCAATGGCGGCGGCCGAGGGGGGGAAAATCTCCACTGCATCAAACCCCAACCGGGCCGCATTGGCACAGGCGGATTCAAGACCTTGCCAATAAACAAATGGCCCACCCTTCGCTTGGGCGACGAGTGAAACCGTGATGGCAGATTTAATCACAAACGAACTCTGTCCCCTCGGTGAAGTGGGGGCAAGTTCGGCTTAAATGACTTTTAATGAAATCGGGTGATTATTCCGACAGACCAGGCGAGTTGCGTCCCTTGACCAAGCGCTGCACGAGAGCAAAACGCAGAATTTGCTCCATCTTCGCGATCTCGACCGGGTCAATATCCTTCTGACCGCGGGCGGCTTCGACGGCCTCACGGGCGCGAGCTTCGGCAGTTTCGACGGATTTCAGATCGATCTTGGCTTCGTCGATCGCCGCTTCGGTGACGACGGAAACCTTATTCGAGACGACACGGACAAAGCCTTGGTCGACGGCGAGGCGGCTGACCTTGCCGTCAAGCGTCACGATGATCTCGCCGGCGGCGATGATCGCGGTGATCGGAAGGTGGCCGGGCAAAATGCCGATGCTGCCCATGGCGGTGGGCAGAGTCACGCTGTCGGCCGTACCTTCGTAGGCGCGGCGATCAGGAGTGACGATTTCGACCGTAAGAGACATATCAGCTTACTTCTTGGACTTGGCTGAAGCTTCGAGGACCTCGTCGATGCCGCCCTTCATGTAGAAGTCGTTTTCGTTCACGTGGTCGAGTTCGCCGGCGAGGATCATTTCGAAACCGCGCAGGGTGTCGTCGAGCGCGACATACTTCCCGGGCGAGCCCGTGAAGATTTCAGCGACGTGGAAAGGCTGCGAGAGGAACTTCTGCACCTTACGGGCGCGGAAGACGACGAGCTTGTCGTCCGGGGACAATTCATCGAGACCCAGGATCGCGATGATATCTTGGAGGTCTTTGTAGCGCTGCAGGAGGCCTTGAACGCCACGAGCGACGCGGAAGTGACGATCGCCGACGACTTCAGGCGCCAGAGCGGTCGAAGTGGAAGCAAGCGGGTCGACGGCTGGGTAGATACCTAACTCGGCGATACGACGCTCCAAGACGACCGTTGAGTCAAGGTGAGCAAAGGTATTGGCCGGAGCTGGGTCGGTAAGGTCGTCCGCCGGAACGTACACCGCTTGGAAGGAAGTGATCGAACCCTTCTTGGTCGAAGTGATGCGTTCCTGGAGATTACCCATTTCCGAGGCGAGCGTCGGCTGGTAACCCACCGCCGAGGGAGAACGACCGAGGAGAGCGGACACTTCGGAACCGGCTTGCGAGAAACGGAAGACGTTGTCGACGAAGAGCAACACGTCGCGGTTTTGTTCGTCGCGGAAGAACTCCGCCATCGCGAGAGCCGAGAGAGCGACGCGCATACGAGCGCCAGGCGGCTCGTTCATCTGGCCGTACACGAGAGCCACTTTGGATTTTGAAAGATCCTTCTGGTCGATAACGCCGGCTTCGGACATTTCGTGGTAAAGGTCATTACCTTCACGGGAGCGTTCGCCGACGCCGGCGAAGACGGAGAAACCGCCCTGCTTCATCGCGATGTTATTGATGAGCTCCATGATGACGACGGTCTTACCGACGCCAGCGCCACCGAAGGCTCCGACTTTACCGCCCTTGACGAAGGGACAAATCAGGTCGATGACCTTGATGCCGGTGCCGAGTAGTTCGGCGGAAGTTGCTTGCTCAGTCAGAGGAGGAGGAAGGCGGTGGATCGGGTAACGCTTCGTATGTTCAACTGGACCACGTTCGTCGACGGCATCGCCGGTGACGTTAAAGATACGACCAAGGACGCCGTTGCCGACGGGCACGGTGATGGGGGCGCCGGTGTCGACGGCTTCGCTACCGCGCACGAGGCCTTCGGTGGTGGTCATCGCGACGGCGCGGACCAAGCCATTGCCGAGGTGCTGTTGGACCTCGAGGATGAGGCGAGTGGCCTTACCCTCGACCTTGTAGTCGATCTGGATCGCGTTGTAGATCTCGGGGACCTTATCGACAGGGAATTGGACGTCGACGACGGCGCCGAGTACTTGGGTGATCGTTCCTTTAGTGCTCATGATATTTATATAAGTGGGAGGGTTGGTAAAAATTACTGGGCGGCGGCGCCGGCGGTGAGCTCCAGGATTTCCTGGGTGATCGCGGCCTGACGGGCCTTATTGTATTCGAGAGAGAGGGCGGCAGCGATTTTCTTAGCGTTGTCCGTAGCGGCTTTCATGGCGACCATACGGGCGCTGAATTCGGAAGCCTTAGCTTCCAGCACGGCCTGATAGACGGCCTGCTTGAAGAAGAGCGCCGGTAATTGATTGAGGATTTCTCCGGCCGAAGGCTCGAAGATCATGTCGCGCTCATCGGATTCGAGCTTCGGCTCAGGCAGGCCCAGCTTGGCGCGGAATTCGCGCGCTTGGCTGACGAGACTATCCGCCGGGAGCAACTGCTGGACGCGGGGGGCTTGCACCATCGTGTTCTTAAAGTGCGCGAAGAGGACTTCGACCGTGTCGACAACGCCATCAGAGAAAGCCTTGAGCAGGTATTCGGCAGCGGGGCGGACTTCGCTGAAATTAGCGCGGTCGGTGACCGGGAAGTCGGCGAGGACCTTGCGGCCGGAACGCGCGAGGGCCTGAGCGCCCTTACGTCCGATACAGACGAAGACGGCGTCTTTCTGTTCGGCGGCGAGTCGGATCAAATTGCCGTTGAGCGCACCGGCCATGCCTTTGTCGGGCGTGACCAGCAGGATGCCGCGGACCTTAACGTCGCGCTTGGTGAGCAGAGGGTGCGTGAAATCGCCGACCTTAGATTGCGCGGTGTCGAGGATTTCGCCGAGGAGTTCCGCATACGCCCGACCCGCACGAGCGGAATCCTGGGCGCGCTTCATCTTCGAAGACGCGACAAGCTGCATCGCCCGGGTGATCTGGCCGGTGCTCTTGACCGATTTGATTCGGTTACGGATCTCGCGGAGTCCCTTAGGCATGAAGCGTGGCGGTTAGTAAGTGAAGGAAGGACTTAGGCCTTGAAGCTACGGCGCCAGGTTTCGCAGGCGGACTTCAGTTCGGCTTCGCCATCTTTCTCGATCTTATTGCCTTGGCGAATCTTGGCGAGGATGGCTGGCTTGGCGGTCTCGAGGTGAGTCTGGAGCGAAGCGGCGGCGGCCTGGACGGACTTGACCGGCATGTCATTGAAGAAACCGTTCTGCATGGCCCAGATGATGCCACACTGAATCTCGGCGGATTTCGGAGCGGTCGGAGGCTGCTTGAAGAGTTCTACGAAGCGGTCGCCCTTATCGAGGATACCCTTGGTCTGCGCGTCGAGGTCGGAACCGAACTGAGCAAAGGCCGCAAGTTCGCGGTAATTGGCGAGCTCTCCCTTAACCTTACCTGCGACCTGTTTGAAGGCCTTGATCTGCGCGGCGGAACCGACGCGCGAAACGGAGAGACCCACCGAGACGGCGGGGCGGATGCCTTGATTGAAGAGGTCGGTCTGGAGGAACACCTGGCCGTCGGTGATCGAAATCACATTGGTCGGGATGTACGCGGACACGTCGCCGGCTTGCGTCTCGATGATTGGCAGAGCGGTGAGCGAACCTTTTCCGGCCAGACGAGCGGAGCGCTCGAGGAGGCGAGAGTGGAGATAAAAGACGTCACCCGGATAGGCTTCGCGACCCGAGGGGCGCTTCAAGATCAACGAGATCTGGCGGTAAGCGGCGGCATGCTTCGAAAGGTCATCGTAAACGATGAGCGCATCTTGGCCGTTTTCCATGAACCACTCGCCGATGGCGGTGCCGGAGAAAGGAGCGAAGACCTGATTGGCGGCGTTGTCGGCGGCGGAAGCGGCGACGACCACGGTGAATTCCATGGCGCCGGCTTTCTCGAGCGTACCGATGGTGCGGGCGATCGAGGAGTTCTTGGTGCCGATGGCGACGTAGATGGAGAAGACCGGACGGAAATTGGCGTCACCAGAAGCCAGACCGACGCGATTGGCGTTAGCTTGGTTGATGATCGTGTCGATCGCGATGGTGGTCTTGCCGGTCGCGCGGTCACCGATGATGAGTTCGCGCTGGCCACGGCCGATTGGGATCATGGCGTCGATGGCCATGATGCCGGTCTGCATCGGTTGGTCGACGGACTTGCGAGGGATGATGCCGGGAGCAATCTTTTCGACCGGGTAGCGTTCGCTGGAAACGATGGGGCCTTTGCCGTCGAGAGGATTACCGAGCGCATCGACGACGCGACCGAGGAGGCCTTTGCCGACGGG
>CAILOT010000193.1:0-10528 GCA_903835965.1 uncultured Opitutia bacterium | reverse complement strand
TTGCGAATGAAAGCGCGAGGACGACCGGAGATGGAGCAACGGTTCTTATGGCGAACCGGCGAGGAGTTGCGGGGCAGCTCGGAGAGCTTGCGTTGCGCTTCGTAGAAAGCCTCTTCGGTCACCTTGGGATCGGAGAGGATTTTCTTGAGCTCGGTACGCTTGGTAGCGAACTTCTTGACGAGACGATCGCGCTTAAGCGCGCGTTGGATGACAGACTTCTTGGCCATGCTGGTAAAGTTTAAGGGTTTAAGATTTAGGCTTTAGCGGCGGCGGTGGCGGCGACAGCGGCCTCGTTGGCGGCCGTGGAACGACGGAAAGGCATTCCGAGGCTACGGAGCAACTCGCGTCCTTCGTCGTCCGTCTGAGCGGTGGTCACGATGATCACGTCCATCCCGATGTTCGCACGCTGCGAACCGTCGGCCTGGGTTTCAGGGAAGATGGTGTGGTCGGTGATTCCGAGAGAGTAATTACCACGACCGTCGAGACGGTTAGAGGTACCGCGGAAGTCGCGGATCATCGGAAGGGCTACGGCCGTCAAGCGGAGGTAAAACTCCCACATGCGCGCACCCCGGAGAGTGACCATGCAGCCCAGAGGCATGCCTTGACGAACTTTGAAGCTCGCGACGCTCTTCTTAGCCTTCGTGATGACGGGCTTCTGGCCCGAAAGTTTGGTGATTTCTTTGACGACTTCAGCCATGTGGCCTTTGTCGGCATCAGCTTTGAAAGCCGAGTTGAGGACAATCTTGGTAAGATTGGGGACCTGGTGGACGTTCTTATAACCGCGGCTCTTGATGAGCTCTGGGACGACCTTCTCGAGGTATACCTTCTTGAGGTGTGGCGTGGACATTATCGTAAAAATCTCGGGTGGTTTCGTTGGAATTATTTAGCGGCTTTGGCTGGCTTCTTGGCGCGACGAGCATCCCAGAGGGAGGCCAGCATCACGTTAGAGCGATGGATGGGGGCTTCACGCTCGGTGATGCCGCCCTGTCCGTCTTGCGTACGCTTCAAGTGGCGTTTGACGAGATTGAGGCCTTCGACAGTCAGGCGCTCATCGGCCCGGTTGTAGTTGACGACTTTCCCGCGCTTGCCCTTTTCGGCGCCGGCGATGACGACGACTTCGTCGCCTTTTTTGATGTCAGTCTTGGACATGGTTTTCAGAGTACCTCGGGAGCGAGGGAGATGATCTTCATGAAGTTCTTGCCGCGAAGTTCGCGAGCAACTGGGCCGAAGATACGGGTGCCCTTAGGATTGCCGTTATCGTCGAGGATAACGACGGCATTGGTGTCAAAGCGGAGGTAGCTGCCATCCGAACGGCGGATTGGAGCAACCGTACGGACGATGACGGCCCGGCACACGGAACCCTTTTTCACCTGGGCGTCGGGGGTCGAGTCCTTGACGGAGCAAATAATGACGTCACCGATACCAGCGGTATCAGTCAACTGGCCGAGGCGGCGAATCATGCGCACCTTGCGGGCGCCAGTATTGTCGGCTACGTCGAGCCGGGAAAGCATCTGAATCATGTTATAAAGGAGCTAGGTTTTAGGGGGTGACTACTCAGTCTTCCACGGATTGGGCGGCGATCTTCGCAGCTTCAACAACGCGGACGATGCGCCAGCGCTTGAGCTTGGAAAGAGGGCGCGTTTCCATGATTTCGACCTTATCGCCGACTTTACATTCGTTCTTTTCGTCATGCGCGTGCAACACGGTGCGGCGCTTGACTTCTTTCCCATATACCGGGTGAGGAACAGTGTACTGGAAGTTGACCTTGACGGTCTTGTCGCCTGATCGGGAGGCGATGAAACCCAGGAGGGTTTTACGGTTGGAGCGAGACTCGGACATCGGGAATTGAGTTAGTTGTTAGGATTACTTCTTCTTCGCAGGCGTCGACAGCCCAGAGAGGACCGTCATGCAACGGGCCACATCGCGGCGCAGGGCACGGAAGCGGGAGGGATTTTCGACGGCGCCCGTAGCCTTACGAAGACGAAGCTGGAGGAGCTCTTCGCGGGCTTCGCGAATACGCTTCTGCAATTCGGCAGGGGCCAGAGGGCGGAGGGCCGTGGCAGCGGTGGGTTTATCTTTCCGGTAGGTGGACATCGGTGAAAAGGGTCAGTTATGGGTGGTCGAAGCCGGGTTCATCAATACTTTTCGAGCTCTTCACGAGCCACGAAGCGGCAACGAACCTGGAGTTTGGTGTCGGCGAGGCGCATGGCCTCACGAGCGACGGTGATGGTAACGCCACCCACTTCGAAGAGCATGGTGCCTGGCTTTACGACAGAAACATAGTACTCGACGCTACCCTTACCAGAGCCCATTCGGACTTCGGCCGGCTTGCGCGTGACAGGGGTGTGAGGGAAGATTCGCATCCACATCTTTCCCTTTCGCTTCAGCGAACGAGAGATGGCGATACGAGCGGCTTCGATCTGATTGGCAGGCAAACGGGCACGGTCCAGGGACTGGATGCCGAAGTCGCCGAAAGAGAGCGTGTTGCAGGTAGTCGCGTTACCGCGGATCTTACCCTTACGGTGTTTACGCCACTTGGTGCGAGCTGGTTGGAGATTGGCCATGGTGTCTTAGGATTTCTTCGGTTTGTTCGATCGGCTTAGAACTCGGAGTCCTTGGCGCAAATCCAGCACTTGATGCCGAGCTTGCCGTAAAGGGTACGAGCTTCTGCGAAACCATAATCGATATTTTCGCGGAGAGTATGGAGAGGGACGCGACCGACGCGGGCGGATTCGACGCGGGCGATTTCAGCGCCACCGAGGCGACCACCGAGGCGCAAGCGAATGCCGTCGGCACCATTGCTCATGGTCGTCTGCACGGCCTTTTTCATGGCACGACGGAAGGAGATGCGGCGCTCGAGCTGCAGGGCGACGTTTTCGGCGACGAGCTGAGCGACCAGATCAGGGCGCTTCACTTCGTTGACCTCGAGGATGACGTCGTCGATGCGTTCCTTACCGGCGACCTTCTGGATTTCTTCGCGAAGTTTCTTGAGCTCATCTCCCTTGCGGCCGATGACGACTCCAGGGCGGGCGGTCCAGATACGGACACGAACCTTCTTGGCGGCACGCTCGATGAAGATGCGGGGCACGGCGGCTTGGCGGAGTTTTTCCTTCAGATACTGGCGGATACGGTAGTCCTCCAAAATGTTTGCCGGGAAGTCGCGCTTAGTAGCGTACCAGCGAGATTCCCAGTTGCGACGGACGGCTAAACGGAAGCCGATTGGATTTACTTTCTGGCCCATGGGGTGCGGAAATTATTTGGTGGCGGAGCCGAGAGCCACGCGAATGTGGCTCATGGACTTATGGATAGGGTGAGCCGATCCTCGGGCAGCCGGCATCGAACGCTTGATGACGGGGCCTTGGTTTACGGTGGCGGAAACAACGACGAGGTCGGTGCTGGAAAGATTGTGATTGTTCTCGGCGTTCGCGATAGCGCTCGCGAGGGTCTTGCCCAGGAGGCGAGCAGACTTGCGAGGGATAAAGCGGAGGAGCTGGACGGCTTCTTCGGCCGGCAGGCCTTGGATTTGGCGCGCGACTTCTCGCACCTTCTGGGGCGACATACGAGCAAAGCGGGTGGTAGCGTGGACTTCCATGACGTTGGTTAAATGATTGTTCAGATACGGGGGTTAGCGCGTGGGGAGACGAGGTCGCCGGAAAGAATCCGGGCGCCGGCATCGAGAGAGAGGATTAAAGCAATCGCGCGTGAGCGGGTTGCTTCAGCGATCACCACGGAGCCGAAAGGCAGTCCGTTGCGAGTCACCGTACAGACAGAACCGGGGCGGAAGCCGCGATCATGTCCACCTTCTAAGACTACCAAATCCGTCGTCTGGCCAGTAATGACCGAGACAACCGGAGCCTTGCCGTCCGCTTCCGCCAAACCGAGTGCACGTGTTCCCGCCGCGACCGCGGAAGCGGCAGCGAGGAAAGCGAACATGGAAAGGGCGGAACGCACGAAGAGATTATTGAGCTTCCTTACGAGAAGGCTGGGTGTGTTGACGGAAGGTACGCGTAGGCGAGAATTCGCCCAACTTGTGACCGACCATGTTTTCCGTCACATAGACGGGGATGAAAGCCTTACCGTTATGGACTTCGATATTGAGGCCGACGAATTCAGGAGTGACGGTCGAACGACGCGACCAGGTCTTAATCGGCTTGCGGCTGCTGGCTTTTTGGGCCGCGGCAATCTTGACGATCAGTTGTGGGTCGACGAAATAACCTTTTTTGCGAGAGCGTGCCATGGTGTGGGTAAGCGGTTCAGATTAGACCTGCTTCACCTTCCGGCCGTTACGGCGGACGATGATCTGGTTATTGGAAGCTTTGGACTTCGTGCGCGTAGGGAAACCCTTAGCGAGCTGGCTCCATGGAGACTTGAGGTGTTGACGACCGCCTCCGCCTTTAGACTTACCACCGCCACCCCCGTTAGGGTGATCGACAGGATTCATGGCGATACCGCGGACACGTGGGCGACGTCCCTTCCAGCGGTTACGACCGGCCTTACCGAGGCTGGCGTTGTGGTGATCGACGTTACCGACGATACCAACGGTGGCGCGGCATTCGGCGTGGATGTAACGCTGTTCACCGGAAGGCAGGCGAAGGATGGCGCGGCCATCTTCGATACCTAAAAGCTGGGCGAAACCGCCGGCCGAACGGGCGATTTGAGCACCGCGACCTGGTTCAATTTCGACGCAATGGATAAAGGTCGCAGGGGCGATCAAGCGCAGAGGCAAGGACAGACCAGGAACCAATTGCTCTTGGGCGGTGTTCGTGCTGACAACCTTATCACCAACCTTGAGGCCGTCGGGAGCTAAGATGTAGCTGAGAGTCTTGTCGGCGTACTCGAGCAAGGCCAAGTGAGAGGTACGATTAGGATCGTACTCGATGCGAAGCACGGTGGCGACTTCGTCGATACGGTCGCGACGGAAATCAACCGTGCGGTAAAGCTTCTTATGGCCTCCGCCACGACGACGGGAAGTAATGCGGCCGTAGCAATTGCGACCGCGGGCGCGGTGATTACTTTCGGTTAACGCACGCTCGGGGCGACCGGTGTGGAGGCCTTCGGTCTTGACGCGTACGAGGAAGCGTTGACCTGGGGTGATGGGGCGATGAGTGACGAGTGGCATGTCGGTATGACTCCGATAATTAGGCGAGGGAGATGACGTCGCCCTTCTTCAGGGTGACGATGGCACGACGAGAATTGGACTCGGCGTAGATAGAACCGCCGCCTAAACGGCTGCGACGAACCTTACCCTTGCGGATGAGGATATTGATCTTAATCACGGTGACCTTAAAGGAGGCCTCGATGGCAGCCTTCACTTGGCGACGGTCGGATCCGGGAAGAATCTCGAAAACATACTTGTTGGCTTCAGCAAGCCCGGATGCCTTTTCGGTCAGGATCGGACGGCTGATGATTTCAGAAGCTGGCTTCATGGTATTCGTTACTTAGTTTTTGGCGCGTTCGAGGACCTTTTTCAGGCCTTCCTCGGAAATCAACACGCGGGGCGTGCGAACGAGGTCGAGTGCGTTAAGGTTGGAAGAGTTAGAGAAAATCGCGCGCTCGACGTTTCGGCTGGCACGCAACACCGGCTCGGCCCAGGTGCTATCGACGACGAGGAGTCGCTTGCCGGCTGGGCTGACGTTGGCGAGCACCTTGACGAAGAGTTTCGTCTTCGGCTTGGTGACTTCAAAGCGTTCGATGACCTGAAGACCACCGTCAGCGGCGAGTTCAAAGAGCGCACGTTGCAGGGCGATTTTCTTGGCCTGATTGGTGATTGTCTTGGACCAGTCGCGAGGACGGGGACCGAAAACAATTCCACCCTTGTAAAGCTGTGGGGCGCGCTTGTCGCCGTGACGGGAGCCGCCAGATCCTTTTTGAGGGAGCATTTTCTTACCAGAACCGGAAACTTCTCCGTAATCCTTGGTCTTGGAAGTGCCTTGGCGCTTGTTGGCCTGGTAAGAGATGATGACCTGCTTGAGCAGGGCCACGCCTTTATTGCCCTCGAAAGAGGGGATATCGAATTCCTTCTCAGTGAAGGCAGATCCGTCAGGCTTGTAAACTTTGAGCTTCATATCGCGATCGTTCTAGATGGGTTACTTGGACTTCTTGGCTGGACGAACGAGGACGACCTCGCCGTTGGCACCAGGGAAACTGCCCTTAATGAGCAGAAGGTTTTTCTCGGCGAGGACTTGGACGACGCGGAGGTTTTGGACAGTGCGCTGCACGGAGCCCATGTGGCCTGGCATACGCTTACCTTTGAAGACGTGACCTGGAGTCTGACGCATGCCGATCGATCCGATGCGGCGGTGCATCATGTGACCGTGGGAGTCAGGCTGGCCGGCCATATCGTAGCGCTTCATGACGCCCTGGAAGCCGCGGCCCTTGACAGTGCCGACGACATCGACCATCTGGCCGGGGGTAAATTTTTCGACCGTGATGACATCGCCCACTTTGGCGTCGACCGCAGCTGGTTGACGAATCTCGTGGAGGTGACGGTGAGGGGCGACGCCTGCCTTGCGCAGGTGCCCGAGCTCACCCCCGGAGAGGCGACTCTCCTTCTGGGTGCCAAAGGCGATCTGGACGGCATTATAGCCATCGTTGGCCATGGTCTTGACCTGGGTAATAGGGCAAGGGCCGGCTTGGATGACCGTAACAGGGACGAGGTTGTTCTCCGCGTCGTAAACCTGGGTCATTCCGATTTTTTTACCGAGTAGCTGGTGTTTCATTTTCTAAGAGGCAGGTGGTTTGTTAGAACCGTTTGGTCATTGCTGACCTGCATTAGGCTTAGGATATCCTTGCGGAATCTTGGTCCTGAAGAGGGGCGCTGGCGGCCTGCGTTGGGTTATTGGTTAAGGTGGAAGGGTTGAGGAGTTAGACAACGATGTTGATGTCAACCCCAGAAGGTAAATTAAGCTTCTTCAGTTCGTCTACCGTCTGGGAATTGGGCTCCATAATCTCGATTAGACGCTTGTGCGTGCGGATTTCGAATTGGTCCATCGACTTTTTGTCGACGTGCGGGGAGCGATTCACCGTGAGGCGAGCGATATCCGTAGGCAACGGGATTGGGCCAGTAACGCGAGCGCCGGTGCGCTTGGCGGTGTCAACGATCTCATTGGCCGATTGGTCTACCATGCGGTAGTCGAAACCTTTGAGCTTAATGCGGATTTTGGTGCGGGCCATCGGGAATTGGGTCAGGAGGAGAGGTTAGGTGCGGGCAGGAGCGCGAGTGGAAGACTCGACGACTTGCTTGAGGATCGAGGCAGGGACTTGCTCGAAATTGCCGGGCTCCATGGAATAAGAAGCACGTCCCTTTGAGAGGGAACGGACGTCCGTGGAGTATCCAAACATTTCAGCGAGCGGGACCAGAGAGTTGATATTGCAAAGTCCGTTCTTGGTTTCCATGCCCTGGATTTGGCCACGGCGACGGTTTAAGTCTCCCATGATATCGCCCTGATATTCCTCAGGAGTGACGACTTCGACCTTCATGATCGGTTCGAGCAGGATGGGCTTGGCATCTTTCATTGCGTCCTTGAACGCGAAGATACCAGCCATCTTGAACGCCATTTCATTGGAGTCCACTTCGTGGAAGGAACCAAAGACGATGGAGGCCTTGAAATCGATAACAGGGTAGCCGGCGACGGTGCCATTGTTGGCAGCTTCGTTGATACCTTCGATGGTGGGCTTGATGAATTCCTTAGGAATAACGCCGCCAACGATTTCGCTGATGACTTCCTGGCCCTTGCCGGGATTCGGCTCGAGCTTGATTTCAGCGTGACCATATTGACCGCGGCCACCGGACTGACGGATGAATTTACCGACGCCTTCGGAGGCGAGCTTGATGGTTTCGCGGTAGGAAATCTGTGGCTTGCCGGACTTGGCTTCAACTTTGAATTCGCGCTTCAGGCGGTCGACGATGATTTCAAGGTGTAACTCGCCCATACCCGAAATAAGGGTCTGGCCGGTTTCCTGATTAGTCGTGACGCGGAAAGTAGGATCTTCTTGAGCCAAGCGCTGCAACCCGAGCGAGAGACGCTCTTGGTCGCCCTTCGAATTAGGCTCGATGGACATCGAGATGACAGGGTCGGCGAAAGTGGTCTTCTCGAGGATGAGGTCATCCTCCATGGTCAAGGTGTCGCCGGTGGCGATGTCCTTAGGACCAATGATCGCGCAGATATCACCCGAATAGGCGACGTCGATTTCTTCCCGATCCATGGCGCGAAGCAGCACGATACGTGAGATACGTTCGTTCTTTCTCGTCCGAGGATTGTAAAGCGCCTCACCCTTTTTGAGCTGTCCGCGATAGACACGGAAGAAGACTAATTGTCCGACGTGGATGTCAGACCAGAGCTTGAAGCAAAGACCGGTAACCTTGGCCTTATCGTCCGGACCGATGATGATTTCGGTGTCGCCGTCATCCGTGAAGGCGCGCTGGCCTTTCATGTCGATCGGGGAAGGCAGGAAGTCGACGACGCAGTCGAGTAGCATCTGCACACCTTTGTTTTTGAAGGCGGAACCTGGGATCACGCCGATGAAATTCATCGAAAGCGTAGCCTTGCGGATACCCGTGCGCATTTCCTCGATGGTAACTTCTTGTCCGTCTAAATATTTCGAGGCTAAAACATCGTCGAAGTCAGCAAGGGCTTCGATCAGCTTAATGCGCCATTCTTTGGCTTCTCCTTTTTGATTTTCGGGAATGGCAATCTCGTTAAACTTCATGCCCTTCGGGTCGGTTTCGTCGTAAAGGTAAGCGACGTTCTTGATCAGATCGATCATGCCCTTGAAATCTTCGCCTTGTCCGATCGGAATGAAAAGCGGGTGGGCGTTGCCCTTAAGTTTTTCGCGGATGTCATCCACGGCGCCGAAGTAATCAGCACCCGTGCGGTCCATCTTGTTGACGAAAGCGACGCGGGGGACGCTATACTTGTTCATCTGACGCCAGACGGTCTCAGACTGAGGCTGGACACCGGCGACGGCGCAGAAGACGGCGACGGCACCATCGAGAACGCGCAAGGAGCGCTCCACTTCGGCAGTAAAGTCGACGTGACCAGGGGTATCGATGATGTTAATCCGGTGATCGATATTGGCAAAGTGACCTTCCTTGGTTTTCCAACCGGCGGAAATAGCAGCGGCCGTGATGGTGATACCGCGCTCACGCTCTTGCTCCATCCAGTCGGTCGTGGCGGTGCCATCATGGACTTCGCCCATCTTGTGGACGACGCCTGTGTAGAAAAGGATGCGCTCGGTAGTCGTGGTCTTGCCGGCATCGATGTGCGCGGCGATGCCGATGTTACGCGTGTGCTCGAGCGGGTAAGCGCGAGCCGGAGAATTGAGAGGAGAGAGGGCGGAGGACATGGTCGGAACCTGCGGTTCGGCCTAAAGGTTAAGCGGTGATAGGGGTTACCAGCGGAGGTGAGCGAAGGCACGGTTGGCTTGAGCCATCTTGTGCGTTTCTTCGCGCTTCTTCACGACGTTACCCGTGTTGTTATACGCATCGACGACTTCTGCCGCGAGGGCTTCGGACATCGTGGTTCCTTTGCGACCAGCGGCCGCATCGACGACCCAGCGCAAAGCGATGCTGTTCTGGCGTTCGTGGCTGACTTCGACCGGCACCTGATAAGTAGCGCCACCGACGCGGCGGCTCTTCACTTCAAGCTTGGGACGGCAATTTTCGAGAGCTCCGAGGAGCAATTCGACTGGATTACCTTTCATGAGCTTCTCGCTCACTTTTTCGATAGCTCCGTAGACGATGCCTTGGGCGATCGACTTCTTGCCGGACTTCATGACGACATTGATGAGCTGGCTGACCAATGGGCTGCCATAACGGGCGTCCGGTAAATGGGCGCGCTTGGTTGCTTTACGACGACGAGACATATTCTAAGATTGAGCTAGGGATTACGGAAATGGATTAAGCCTTCTTTTCCTTCGGACGCTTGACGCCGTACTTGGAACGAGAACGACGACGCTTTTCGACGCCGGAGCAATCGAGAGGGCCACGCACGATGTGGTAACGGACACCTGGAAGATCCTTCACGCGACCACCGCGCACGAGGACGACGGAGTGCTCTTGGAGCTTGTGACCTTCGTCCGGGATATAGGAAATAACTTCCTGTCCGTTCGTGAGGCGCACTTTGGCGACCTTGCGTTGGGCGGAGTTAGGCTTCTTCGGAGTACGAATCATGACCTGCACACAAACGCCGCGGCGGAAGGGTGAGTTGTTCAAGGCCGGAGATTTGGACTTGGCCTTGGGTTTGACCCGCGGATTGCGGACGAGTTGGTTGATGGTAGGCATGGACCTCGGTAAATAGGGAAAAGAGGGTTTGGGCATATGTCCCCAAGCCCCTCATGCAAGCGGAAAGTGCACGGATTTTAAGGTTTCTTTACTTGAGTGCCATAACTCCCGCCCTGCTGGCTTTTTTGAGCGGGACAATTATGTTCGGACAGCCAAAGATGCCCATCCTTCCAACACCAAGGCACCGGGTTCGATCCGCAGACTTTTAACCCCTTGCAAAACTGGCACGCCATTGCGCTCGCCCAC
>CAILOT010000192.1:0-3429 GCA_903835965.1 uncultured Opitutia bacterium | reverse complement strand
TCTTGTCGCTATTGGGATATTTACGTTCGAACTCTGGTTGCCCTTCGCGGCCATAGGGCGTGGAAGACGAGGGAATCCGGAATGGGTTCGCGCCGTCGCGATGCGCCGAGTCGGTGAAGAGAGCTTCCTCGACCTTGCCAGCGTAGATTCCGGCGGAAACCTTCTGCCACTTCGGAGCCCAGACATCAGAACCGCGGACGATGGCTTCATGTGGTTTGACGGCCTGAAAGGTGATCGGTTTGCCTTCTTGTCCGCCGCGTGGCGGGGCGATGCGTTCACGGTAGATACCCGGTGCGACGAGCACCGTATCGCCTGGCTGGGCGAGGTCGGCCGCTCGTTGAATCGTGCGGAACGGCTTGGCCTCGCTGCCCGCCGCTTGGTCGTCGCCCTTCGGGTCTACATGCAAGGCCGCCGCCGAGACGGAAAGATAACCGGCGCAGAACAACAGGGTAGGGCGGAGCAGCATGGCTGAAGGTGAGCGCAGATTGGGGTAGGGTCGGGACCGCGTCACGACATAGTTTACTTGGGTGAGGTAGGGACAGCACCACGTGCTGTCCTCTGTCTTTATAGCCGCCATCACCTTTAGCTTTCCGGTATCATCCCCCATCACTTCCGACTTGCGGCCGGGATCCGCTTATCCATTTTCAATCTCAGGTGTGTAGGCGGCTAAGACCCGCCGAGATTCCTATCAGGGGGCGCGTAAGCGCCCCCTTTCCCTTTCAGGCGAAAACTCAGGCCTCTTTCGTCGAACATTCGGTCACATCTTTCGATAAGCCAGCGGGAATTGTCCCGGCTGAAGAAGCCAGCTGGTTCGACTGTCTGTTTTGTGAGATAAGCCAGCATGTCGCAAGCTTGGAGAAAGTCGCTCGCCCTCGAGTCGCGTCCGAACGGCTGATCGAGGAGGACCGATTCCATGTCCAAGGCCTTCTTGACCGCATGCAGCCACCCGCTTCCTGGCGCGGTTCGGTGGTCGTCACAGATGACGATGATACCCGGCGAGGAGCATCGACCGTGCTCGGTGGAGATCGCAACTGACTTTGCCGCACTGAGCATGTCATGCCATGCGACTGTCAGCACGTCGCCTTCGAAGCTCCGTTTGTCGACGATGATTCGAATGGCGAATAGCGAGCCTTGCCGTCGAATCATCTCTACCTGATGTAGCGCCGCCTTGATGCGTGCGGTGCGGTCTAGTCCGAAGCGAGAGGGGCTCCGGCCGAGAAGTTCGCTCGCATGGATCTCCGCTTCCATCGGAAGGCCGAAAATGACGCGCAGTCTTTGGCGCATATCCCCGAAGGCGGCCTGAGCTTCATGCCAGTCCGCATGGTGTACCATTAGTCCGCAGAGCACGAAAGTATGGTTCTCCGGGTTATGTCGGCCGGTATCGCCGCTTTCATCGACGTAGAGCAGATGCATGACATTGATTGACCGAACCCATGCCGGCTTATCAAAGCAGGGAATCTGGTAGGTTTAATAGGGGGTTTCTGAATAATGTTCGCCTCCGCAAGCAGGGTTGAGGCCTTGGCTTGACCATCGCCCCATGCTCCCCATTACTGACCTTCCTTCGAATTAACGAGGGACCTGGAGAGGTGGCTGAGTGGCCGAAAGCGCCCGTTTGCTAAATGGGTATACCCCAAAAGGGTATCGTGGGTTCGAATCCCATCCTCTCCGCCACTTTACTAAACCCCTGATTATCAGGGGTTTAGTGTTTTTTAGGGGGTCCCAAAAGGGTCAAACTCTAGCAAATACTCTAGCAATTCGCTGTCCGAATCTGTAGCCGTCTGAGGGGTGATTTTTACCCTAAAAACGACCCGGCGAGTGAATCGAATTTTGCCCCCCGAGATGTGTGTCTGTCGGGGTCTTGGGGAGGGCTGGTTGCCAATCGGTGCAGGTATAGGATGAGACATCTATCTGCAACCCCCTGCCAGCGTAAGAGGCTGAACCTTACCAGTTCCTCGGTAGCCGCATGAGCCATCGGTTGCTCAAGGACCTGGCCGCCTTCACGCCGGCTAAGCTCGAAGCATGGTGCCCGTTGCTCGTCGCGCTTAGCTTCTTCTTCCTCGTCCTCCTCTTCGTCGTCATAGTCCTCGCCGTCCTCCTCGTGTGGACTTTGGCCGAGCTCGACAAGTTGGGCTACGGACCAGGCTTCTTCATCTTGTTGATGAAGTTTCTGAAGCCTTCGATCTGACTCCGCCCTTATCTGTCCGTTGGGTTGGTCAGTAGGGCGACGAGCCGGTGGTTTAGGAACAGCTTATCGCGGCCTTGCTTGATCTCGGTGAGCACGCCGGCCTTGGCCAGCTTGACGAGGTAGATCGAGGCGGTTTCGCGCTTGGCTACGCCGGCTACCACGAGATGCCGGATGCGGCAGTAGGGCTGCTCGAAGATGGCGCGCATCATGTCGTCCAGCGGAAGGTCGGGGCACTTCTTCGCGATTAGCTTCTGCGTTGTATCCACCAAGGCATGGATCTCCCTGACCTTGCCCGCGGTCCAGGTCGCTACCTCGGCCACGCCCTGCAGGATGTACACCACCCAGTCCTCCCAGGCTTCGTGGCTCGTGACGGCATTCAGGAGGCGGTAGTAGTCCGATCGGTTCGCTAGTATGTAGCGGCTAAGGTAGAGGATTGGCTGCTCCAGCAGGCCTGCCTCCGTGAGGTAGAGGCTGTTGAGGATGCGGCCGGTTCGGCCGTTGCCGTCCGTGAAAGGGTGGATGGCCTCGAACTGGTAGTGCGCCACGGCCATACGGATGAGCGGGTCCGTGTCGTCCTCGGAGTGAAGGTAAGCTTCCCAGTTGGCTAGGAGTCCGCGGATTACGGCCTCGCCGACGGGCGGAGTGTACATGACCTGCCGGCGGCTGGCGATGACCGTGCCGGGCAGCTTGCGCACGGACATGGGTTGGTCCTTGATTCGTGAGCATACCTGTTGAGCGAGCCTGGAGCAGACGGGGAGTTTCTTCAGGCCATGGTAGGCCTCTAGCAACGCCTCGGCGTGGCGGCTAGCCTCGCGTATCTCGGGCAGGGTGGAGTCGTCCGGCTGGTCGGCACGCTGGAAAAGCATGTCGTCCGTGGTCACGATGTTCTCGATTTGCGATGAACAACGCGCCTCCATCAGGGGAAGGGTGCGGACAAGTATGCCAGGGTTGGGCAACTTACCGGCTAGGCGGTCGAGTTCGGCCAACGCGGCGCGAGCCTTGATCGTCGCCTTGAGGATGGCGGGAGTCTGCAAGGGTGCCGACGGAGGTAGGGGAGGTAGCTCGTTATAGGGCGCCTCGGCTTTCCAGCCTCTCGCGGGCTTGTTGGACATGGGGAAATCAAAGCCCGACCAATCGACATGTCAAAGTTGATATGTCGATTAATTATGTACTAATCGACATATTTGATAAGTTAGTTAACATGGCTTTACGCGTCATAAAAGGCGTATTATCTCGTTTAGTTC
>CAILOT010000191.1:0-3173 GCA_903835965.1 uncultured Opitutia bacterium | reverse complement strand
GTAGGGCTGACCACCCTTGGTCAGCCGCGGTTGAGCGAGGGCGCTCAACCCTACCCAAGACAACTAGGGCATGACGTAGTCCTGCCCCTACCTATGGCCACCATGCGGCGGCCTGTTTCGCCCCGTGCCAGCGAAACCCGTGCCCCCTCGCGACAATGCGTGATTTGGCTCCCACGGGCCTCCAAATCACGCATAGTCGCGGCATGCTCATACCCCTGCTCATGTTGGCCGCGATTCCGGCCACAATCCTTGAGGAGTCTAAAGTACCGCCGTATGTCCTCCCTGATCCGCTAATCTGCGCCGATGGCAGAAAAGTCACCGATGCGAAAACGTGGGAATCCGTGCGGCGTCCGGAAGTGATGAAACTGGTGGAAGAAAATATTTTCGGACGCACGCCGAATACCCAAGCGGCGCAGGCCGAGAGGGTGATTGAGGTGCGGGAAGAGGATAAGCAGGCCCTGGGCGGAAAGGCCACGCGGTCGCAATGGAAAGTCTGGCCCATCGGCAAGAAGGGGCCGGCCTTTGATCTGCTTCTCTATACGCCCAATAACATCAAGGGTCCCGCTCCGGTATTCTTAGGTCTGAATTTCGGGGGTAATCACACGACGGTGGAAGACACCGCGGTTTTCTTACCGTCGACTTGGGTTTCCAAGCAATGGACGACGGTCGACAAGGTCAATCGCGCCACGGAGGCGAGTCGCGGAGCTCAGGCGGCCCGTTGGCAACTGGAGATGATTATCGCCCGGGGTTATGGTATGGCGACGGTCTATGACGGAGATTTCGAGCCCGACCATCCGGAAGGCTGGAAGGAATCGTACCGGGCGGCGCTGTCGCCGCAGGGCACGCAGACGCAATGGGCCGACGGTCAATGGGGTTGCATCGGTGCTTGGGCTTGGGGGCTCTCGCGCACGCTCGATGCGTTGGAGAAAAATCCCTTGGTCGATGCGAAGCGTGTCGCCGTCATCGGACATTCGCGTTTGGGTAAGGCTTCTCTCTGGGCGGGCGCGCAGGATGCCCGTTTCGCTTTGGTTATTTCCAATGATTCTGGTTGCGGCGGGGCCGCTCTCGGCAAGCGGATTTTTGGCGAGACCGTCGGCGTCATCTCCGGGCACTATAAAGGCAAAGGGTTTCCGTATTGGTTCACGGCGCGCTATGAAACCTACTCGGAAAAAGAGGAGCTGATGCCGCTCGATCAGCATTATTTGTTGGCGCTCGTGGCGCCGCGTCCGCTTTACGTCGCCAGTGCCGCCGAAGACCTGTGGGCTGATCCGCTCGGTGAATTTCTAGGAGCCGTGCATACCGATCCCGTCTACCATGTCTTGGGCCTGCCGGGCTTGGGGACGAAGGATTATCCTAAAATCAGCCAACCTATCGGGCAGACCATCGGCTACCACGTGCGTCCGGGTAAGCATGATATCAATGCGGAAGACTGGCAAAACTACCTCAATTTCGCCGACCGGGTTTTGCCGAAGAAATAAAGACGGCCCCGCGGGGCCATTCGGGAAGGATTGACTAAATATCAATTCACGGGATTTTATCTGCTTCACGCTCTCGTATTTCAATGGATAGAATGCTGGCCTCCGAAGCCGGCGATTTGGGTTCGACTCCCAACGGGAGCACCACTTTACGCGAACTTGTTCGCGAGGGATAGCGACAGGGGCTGGGTAATATTGGTAGGGGCAGGACTACGTCATGCCCGGCGTCCAAGGGCGCGGCGTAGCCTCGCCCCTACCTTGCGTTCACCATTCGGCGAACGGAGTTTCAATCCCCCTTCTCCTGCTCTCCGGTCACCTTACTGCCGACGGTGAGCAAGACGATGAGCCCGATGACTGCATAGCAGATCGCGGAGCCGAGCAGGACGTTCCGAAGTTTGAACAGATCCGTCATCCAGCCCATGATGATCGCGGCGAAAGGCAGGAAGCCGAAGAAACTAAGGCCGGTGACGGCAGAGACGCGTCCGCGGATTTCGGCGGGCGAACGTTCCTGCACGATGGTGTTGGCCAGTCCGACCAACGTCGAGACACCCACGGCCAACGAGAACAAGGAGAGGCCGGCCCAAATCTGTTGATGCGCCTGACTGAGGCTGACCAGGGCGCCGCACGCGATGACCATGCCCAGGGTGATGGCGAGTCGACGAAGATGCCGTGGCAAAGCCATAATCAGAAGGGAGCCGAGAACCGAGCCTGCTCCGGAGCACAACATGAGTAAGCCCATTTCTTGGGCGTTCGCGCCGAGGTCGTGCTTGGCGTAAATCGGCAGCAGCACGATGATGACCGGGAAAACAAAGAGCGTGTTGGTGGCGAGCAACGCTACCATGGCTAAGCTTGGCGGATCTTGGCGGACGTGTCGGAAGCCTTCACCCGCGCCACCTTGGCGCTTTTCTTCTTCTTCCGCCGTGCCTTGCGGTCGTCTAGGCAAGGTGGCCAGCGCGATCATCAGGGCGACGAAAGAGGCGGCGTTCAGGTAGAACGCCCATTCGGCGCCGTAGCGGCCAACGAGATAACCCGCGGCAGCGGGCCCGACCAGTCGGGTCGCATGAAAGACGGCCCGGTCGACAGCGATGGCTTTGCCCACGTGCTCTTTGGCGACGAGTTCAGGGACGATGGCCGCCGCCGCCGGCATCTCATAAGAACTGGATACTCCGAGAAGGGCTGCGGCTAAGATGATATGCCAGGCTTGGAGCGTGCCGTTGGCGACAAGGATGCCGATGCCTAGGGCAAAGAGGATTTGGGCGAGTTGGCAGATTTGAAGGATGCGCCGTTTGTCGTAGCGATCGGCATAGGAGCCCCCGATACGAAAGAGCAACAGCATGACGACCCCGCTGGCCAGATGCGGGGCGGCTTGGAGCAAGCCTTCCCAGCGGCCAAGGCCTTCACGGGCCACGACTTCGGTCATCACCCAGCCGAGGGCCATTCCTTGCATCCAGGTGCCAGTCATCGAAATCCCTTCGCCCAACATGTAGCGGACGAAAGGACCGTTCGGGAAACGCTCGGAGGCGTTAGAAGTGACGGAAGGTTCGTGCATCGAGCGGCCAGAGCATCAACGACTCATGGGCGAGTATCGAGGATGGAGTATGGGTAAAAATTCCGTCTTATTAGGCCGACCTGCCTCGGTTAGGTAGGGCTGACCACCCTTGGTCAGCCGCGGTTGAGCGAGGGCGCTCAACCCTACCC
>CAILOT010000190.1:0-2967 GCA_903835965.1 uncultured Opitutia bacterium | reverse complement strand
CGCCGGCGGAGGGCTTGCGCTTCGGATGCTTAAGCACCTGGACGATGAAGGTAGTGGAGAACTTGTCGCCTAGCCTGTTCTTGGCGAAGCTCTTGTCCCGCAGCCGGAATACCTTGGCGGGGCCGTAGTGATGGTTCGTTGCGGCGAATTCCCGGAACCGCTTGATCACGGTCATGGCCGGCGGAGGTGTCGTCTCGCTGGCCGCGCACTTATGCCAGAAGACGAGCATGTCCGAGAGGTGCCCCAGGTCGTCGGCGTCTACCTTGCCCTTGGGGGTACTTACCAGCATCGGTCCTGCGCTTAGCAGCCGCCGGATGGATTCGGCCTTCTCGCTCTGCCCCTCGAGAATCAGGGAATTAAAGCACCAGCGGACTGCCTCGCGAGCGTACTCATAGTCGGCGATGACGCGCAGTTCCCTGTTGTCCTGGATAGCCCGGAGGTCGAACTCTTCTACGCCGATAATCTTTGGGTGCCTAGAGAGCACCTGGGTCATGGACTTGCCTCCGCCAAGGATCCTCTTCTTCCGAGAGGGCTTAAGCGTTTCCCCGGGTGCGCCGGTTATCTTGGTAGCTGGCGGCGTTATCCCTTCCGAGGGTAGGGTCGACGCGGTGACCTTGGTGGGAAGGGAGGGGGAGGGGGTCTTGAGCTTGGACTTCATGGGGTGTGTCTGGCGGGGTTTACGGGGGGGTTGTTCGTCACACTGTCACAGTGTCACGGCCCCGCGTGGCTGAGAAGTAAGTGATGCTCCCCGACTATTCACATCATGCCACAGAGGGGTGTTAGTAATTCGTAAACAAAACTCTACTATAGGTTTACGAATCCGAGGCACCCGGGGTATTTCGGGGAATATTATAATCTAGTCTCTTCTAGGCCCCGGGGGACACCTGGGTGGGCTTGCCACCTTTTATGCCTTTTGGTTACCTTGCTAAATGGCATCCCCATATAGCCTTAAGATCTTACTTCCAGAGGGTGACCCCGATGGCGTCCGCACGATCGAGAAGACGAACTGGACCGGTCACGGGTTGGTATTCCCGCGAGCTCTTCTCTCCGAAGCCAAGAAGCGCAAGGAGCTGAAGCGGACCGGCATCTATGTGCTTGTTGGCCAGGATGAGGACAGCGCCCTTCCTCATGTATACATCGGCGAGGGCGATCCCGTCCTTGGCCGCCTAGAGAGTCACTTCGTGAAGAAGGACTTCTGGACCATGTGCGTCTCATTCACGAGTAAAGACGAGAGCCTCAACAAGGCGCATATCCAATACATTGAGTCCAGGCTCGTAGAGCTGGCTGGGCATGCGAAACGCTGCGTCCTTGAGAATGGAAATAAGCCTGATCAGCCCTCGATGTCGGAGTCCGACATGGCCGACGCGGAGACCTTCTTGTCCGAGATGCTTCTTTGTTTCCCGGCCCTAGGTCTTGGCATGTTTACCCGCTCGGCTGCTAAGTCTACGGCCGCCAGCAACCTTCTCGTGATGTCTGCCAAGGGGGTGAAGGCTCAGGGGCAGGAGATGCCCAACGGCTTCCTCGTCAAGGCCGGCAGCTTTGCCGTCATAGAGGACACCCCGGCCATCCCTGAGCGTGTTCGCAACCTTCGTCTGTACCTGGTCAAGGAAGGTGTGCTGAGTCCTGATGGCGGTGCCTTCGTGTTCAAGCAAGACTACCTCTTCAGCTCCTGGTCGGCCGCGGCTAGTGTCATCTTGGCTAGGTCGGCTTCGGGTCCTCAGAACTGGAAGGCTAAAGGGGAGATTTCCAACAAATGAAGCTCGAGCCTTTGGAAGAGCTGAGGAAGCGCGCTACGGCAGGTGAGGTCGACGCGCAAATCAGGATGGGTAACCGTTACCTATGCGGGGTGACGGTAGAGGTTGATCTAGACGAGGCGGCCAAGTGGTTCCTGCTCGCCGGCAAGTCCGGCTCAGCCGATGGTTTCATGTCCTTAGGGCTTCACTATTCGGGTTCCGCGAAGCCTAGGGATGTAGCCAAGGCCATGCACTTTTACGAAAAGGCCGCGAAGCTTGGGCACGTCGATGCGCAGCTTAATCTCGGCCGCTTTTATTTCGTCGGTGACGGCGTTGAGCTGGATTACGTGAAGGCCAAGAAATGGATCCAGAAGGCGGCCGCCCAGGGTAGTCCTCAGGGATATTTCCTGATGGGAGCGCTCTACGACGGAGAGCTGGGCCTTAAGCGGGATATCAAGAAAGCCGTCAAATACTACGAGCTGTCCATCGCTGGCGGCTATGCCTGCGCGATGCTTAACCTTGGCTGCATGTATTTATACGGCCAAGGCGTCGAGGCTGATGAGGCTAAGTCCACCGAACTTTTCCGTCAGGGAGCCGAACTTAATCATCCACCTTGCTTATGTAACCTCGGGGCAGCCTATTCGTTGGGTCGAGGTATTGAGGTGGATAAGGAAGAGGCCGTGAGGCTATTCCGTGAAGCTGCAATCCGGGGGTATGCCGTCGCCCAGATGAACATGTCTGGGTCACTCGCCTTCGGACTTGGCTGCAGGAAGAACATCCCTTTGTCGTATGCATGGGCAAAGATCGCGGAAGAGGTCTCCGCTAAGGCGCGTAAGTTCCTGTCTGAAGAGCTTAAGGATATTACGCCTGCTCAGCGTGCGGCGGGGGAGAAGCTCATTCTGAAGCTGCGTAAGGAGATGGCGGCTATCGAGCCTCTCGAATTCCCTTTCATCAACGACGGCAACTAAGTCAGGGGTAGGGTGGCCCAAATCGAAGTTCCTAACCGGTAGGTTTGCCTAGTTGCTAGGTGATTCGGCCAGCTTCCCCTCTAGGAGGATGTATTTCTTATCGTTGATGGTGATATTTCTTCCCTCGGCTACGTGTTGAGCGCAGATCTCCAGGGTCTGATCAAGGGGTAGGGTGCTTGAGACGACGTAGTCGACCTGGCTGACGTCGATTGTGTCTTTATCGTGGATGCAGCCAAAAGCATCTTCGAAGTCGTCAAACGGCCCGG
>CAILOT010000189.1:0-11584 GCA_903835965.1 uncultured Opitutia bacterium | reverse complement strand
GGGTAGGGTTGAGCGCCCTCGCTCAACCGCGGCTGACCAAGGGTGGTCAGCCCTACCTTTAAGAGGTAAAGGCGACTAGGTCAGCACGCAGTGCTGACCCTACCTCGATTCAACCGTTTGCCCCCGCAGTTTATCCGCGGCCGATGTCGAAACGGAACACAAGTTTATGCGCGTAGCGTTCACCGGGGCGCAGGATGCCGCTCGGATAACCGAGGTCGTGAAAGGCGGGCTGATTCGGGGAATCCGGAAAGAGTCCGGGCTCGAGGCAGAAACCGTCGCGAAACATAAACGGTCTTGGCCAGCGTCCTTGAATCGTGCCGTCCAGGAAGTTGCCGGAATAAAACTGCAATCCCGGCGCGTCCGTCAGCAACTCCATGATGCGTCCCGAGCTGGGCTCGCTCACGCGTGCCGCGAGCTTGAGTTGGCGTCCGGCACCCAGGTCATAGCAATGATCATAGCCGCGGGCGCGTTGGAGTTGGATATGCGAGGCACCGATGCGTTCGCCAATTGTATGGGGCGAACGGAAGTCAAAAGGCGTACCTTCGACGTTTTGCAGTTCGCCCGTTGAGATAAGCGAAGGGTTTACCGCCGCAAAGCGTTCAGAGAAAATCTGGATGCGGTGGCGCAGGGCGGTGCCTTCGCCCGCGAGATTGAAAAAGGCGTGGTTGGTGAGGTTGCAAATCGTCGGCGCATCGGTGCTCGCCTCGAACTGAATCTGCAGCTCGTTACGATCGTCGAGTAGGGTATAGGTAATCGTCGCCTCAAGCTTGCCCGGGTAGCCTTCTTCGCCGGCGGGACTGACGTAGGTGAACGCTACGCGCTGGCCCTCGTCCATCCGTTTCGCTTTAGCCTGCCAAACCTTACGGTCAAATCCGACGAGTCCGCCGTGGAGATGCTGCCCGTGGTTATTGGTCGCTAGGCTAAACGCTTGCCCGCCGATGCTGAATTTACCTTCTGCGATTCGATTGGCGTAACGGCCGACGGAACTGCCGAGAAAACAATTTTGCTCCACGTAGCCCCGGAGATGGTCGTGTCCCAGGGTGATTTCGCTAATCACCCCATGGACGTCGGGAACGCGGACGGAAGTGAGCGTCGCCCCGAAATCGCTCAGGCTCACGCTCATGCCGTGCTGGTTGGTCAACGTATGGAGCTGGACGGAGCTGGCTCCGAGGTCGCCATCATGACGTCGGACGTAAAGACTGGCGCCGGGCTGGCGCCGGCGAGCGAGGATGATTCCGACCGCGAGCGTCAATGCAGCGAGGAAGTAAGGATTTTCGAGCAGACCCATGGGTTTAAAATGCTGCACCCTGGGCGTCTCGCCAAGCCAACAAAAACCGCCAAACGCGGCGGGCTGTTCATCCCTTTGTCGGGAAGATTATTTTACCTTCTCAGCGGACGGGTGGGCCGTCGCGACGGCTTTGGTGTCGAGGATGAGGGACCAGTCGGCGGCGATGCGAACGGCCTCGTGGAGCTGGATGTCGTATTCGGGCCAATCTTCATCTTCCAATGTGTCGCGCATCCGGCTCGAGCGCTTGGATTTGTTGGTCCACTCGGGGCCTTCTTTCTTTTCTTGTTCGATGGCGTCGTCGAGTTTCACGTCGCGCGACTTGAAATCCTTGAGCGCGTAGGTCGAGAGGTCTTTACGGATCTGCTCGCGGAAATCCAGGTCGTCTTTGCGCTCTTGGCGGCGTTGGTCGAGGGAGAGGGAGACCTCTTTGCGACCTTGGCGGGATTTCGTCCAATCGATGGAGCGATTGAGCGTCAGGAATTCGGGAAGTTCCGCTTGGCGACGCCCGCTGGATGTGTTGAGTTCGCTGATGAGCTCATCGGTGAGCTTGGCCTTGAGCCAGTCGCCTTCGTCGGCCTTGGCGAGCGTGGGCGTCACGGAATCCCAAGGCAGGGGACGGTCGAGGTCTGATTCCGCCACCGGCATCACGGAGAAAACGGAAGGCACCACGATATCGGCCGGTACGCCCTTGAGTTGGATGGAGGAGCCGCTCGGTGCATACCACTTCTGGATTGTCACCTTCACTGCGGATTTAAGATTCTTATCAAAGCGGCTCAGTTCGATGATGTTCTGGACGGAGCCTTTGCCGTGCGTCGTCACGTCACCGACGATAATCGCGCGCCGGTGGTCATGCATCGCTCCAGCGAAGATTTCGGAAGCCGAAGCCGAGAGTTTGGAAGTCAGCACCACGAGCGGGCCGTTCCAGGCGACTTTTTCATCTTCGTCGCGATAGTCTTCGGAGCGGCCTTGGCTGTCGCGTACCTGGAGGACGGAGCCCTTGGGGATGAACAGTCCGGAAATATCGACGGCCTCGGTGAGTAGGCCGCCGCCATTTTTACGGAGATCCATGATGAGTGCCTTCATGCCCATCTTCTTGAGTTTGCCGATCAGCTGCTCGACATCCTTGGAAGGGCTGGAGCCAGTGCCATCGGGATTTTTGCCGTAGAAAGCAGGAAGGTCGATGACGCCGAGCGTGATGGTCGAGGCGCCATTGGGGACGTCGAAGCAACGGGCGGAAGCCATCTGCCCGACCAGCTTGATCTGGTCGCGTTTGAGTACGACCGTTTTGCGGCCGCCGGCGGCCATATCGACGAGCAATCGGACGATGGTGCCTTGGGTGCCGCGGATGCGAGAAATCGCCTTATTTAGGCGCATGCCGACGATATCGTCCATCTCGCCTTTTTCGCCTTGGCCGACGGCGATGATCTTATCACCGGGTTTAACTTGGCCGGAGATTTCGAGCGGGCCTCCCGGCAAGATGTCTTTGATGACACAGACGCCGTCTTCGTCGGCGAGCGTGGCGCCGATGCCGCAAAGCGAATTACGCATCGCGATCTCGAATTCTTCCAAAGACTGCTGGGAGAAGAAAGTCGAATGAGGGTCGTATTGGCCGGAATAGGCATTCAGGAAAATCTCTTCGACTTCGTATTGGTCGAAATTGAGGTAGGTGCGGGTCTTGTCGTAGCGTTTCTTGAGACGGGCAACGGCCTCTTTGGTCTTTTCGGGCGTGATTTCAGGAATACCCGTTTCTTTGGCGGCCTTGGGCTTGGTGCTGTCGGCGCGCGGAGAATTCTGACGATCTTCGCCTAAGAGTTCCGAAAGCATGTCGAGGCGGAGACGCTTCGACCACAAGGCGTCGGCGGCAGCTTGGTCATCGGGCCAATTGGCTTTCTTGCGTTCGATGCCGAAGGTCCCTGGTTCATTGAGGTCGATGGGCTTGTCGAGGGCGAGGAGGGCGGCCTGGGTGCGGTCACCGACCTTCTTCTTGAAAAGGGCGTAGATCTCGAAGGCGGGGGTCAGGTTGCCCCGTTGGAGGTAGAGATCCAGCGTCTTGCCGTAGCGGTTGATGAACTCATCCACCTCTTCGGCGGTGAAATACATTTTCGCCGGATCGAGGCTCTCGCAGTAAGTCTTGAGCACGCTATTCATGTCCACCGCTGACATATCTTTCTTACTGATGTGCAATTTCTCGAGCAGCACTGTGGTGGCCCGGGTTTCCTTCTGCATGGCCTCGTTGGTCGTGAAGGCATCCGGTACGCCGGCGGCTAAGGCCGCGCCGCAGGCGAGAAAAAGGGTAAAGAGTCTGCGCATAAATGGGGGGGTCAGCGGAGGCGGGCGCTGAGGTCTTCGAGTTTGCGTTTCTCGTCCGGGGTGAGCGAGCCGAATCCCCCGGCGGAAATCTTGTCCAAAAGAACGTCCAGTTGGGCGCGGGCTTGGGCTTTGCTGGGGGAAGAAAGCGATTCCGGCCTGGGTTTGGCTTCAAGGTCGGGGGACGGGGCGTAAGTCTCCATTTGTATGTGAGCGTAGCTCGGGCCTGCATTTGTCCGATTTAATCGGCGCCAGGCGAACCAGCCGTAGATCAGCCCGCCGAGGTGGGCGGAGTGGGCGATGGCGTCTTGCCACGCCGGAGTCCAGCCGCTCCAGGTATGTCGGAAGGGTAGTTCCGAAAAAATCCAGCCGAGTGCCGTGAGCAGGGCCGTGGCTCCCAGGACCCAGCGCACCTTGAGCGTCACGGGTAAGAAGAAAAATAAGAGAACCGTGATCTGGTGTTCGAGCTTATCGAGCAGGGCGACGAGCATCAGGGCGTAAACGCCGGCGGAAATGCCGATGAGACTGCTTCCGGCTCGGGCACCGCCGAGGCCCGTGAGCCACCAGAGACTCGCGCCAGCGAGGACGCCCGAAAGTAGGACGGTGAAGAACACTTTTCGGCCGTAAGTATTTTCCACAATCGCGCCGGTCCACCAGAGCACGAGGGCGTTGCCTAAGAGGTGCCAGAAGCCGTCATGGAGCAGAGCGTGCGTGAGCCATTGCCAGATACGGGGCTGCGCTTCGGTGAGTTCAAAACTCTTGAGGAAGTGGGCGCCGGCCGACTCTTGGATGAGTTCCGCAATGAAGAAGACTAACAGCACACCGAGCGTCCAGACCGTCGCGGACAAGGGCTCGCGCGCCGCCGGCGGCGTTCGCATATAGGCTCGGTCGCCGATGCCCATGCGCGTGCGGTCGGATTAGAGCTCCGTCACGATGCCGTCGGCGAGGCCATATTCAATGGCTTCTTCGGCGGTCATGTAGAAGTCGCGGTCGGTATCTTTGATGACCTTTTCTAATTTCTGTTTCGAAGCCTTGGCGAGGATCTCGTTCAGCTCCGAGCGGATGCGTTCCATTTCCTGGGCTTGGATGTGGATATCCACGGCGGGGGCTTGGATGCGACCCATGATGAGCGGCTGGTGAATCATGACACGCGCGTGCGGGAAGAGCAGGCGGTTGCCTTTCTTCTTGGGGGCTTGGAGTAGAATCGACCCCATCGAGGCCGCCATGCCGGTGACAATCACTTTGACGGGCGAGGTGATGAGGCGGATGGTGTCGTAGACGGCCATGCCGGCGGTGATGGAGCCACCCGGGGTGCTGACGTAGAAAATGATTTCTTTGCCCGGGGCGTCGCTTTCGAGGAAGAGGAGTTTTTCCACGATGTCCTTGGCGGAAGCGTCATCGACACCGCCCCAGAGGAAGATTTTCCGTTGTTCGAGGAATTTTTTCTGGATGAGCATGGCGCTCGGCGAGGCCTCTTTCGGGGCGGCTGGAGTCTTCTCGTCCTCGTCTTCGTCGTCGTTACGCATGGGAGAGGAAACCTTGCCCCAAACTTTGCCCGTGGCAAGCGTGAGCAGGCGAAGGGGCGGGGAAATCATTCACAGGGGTGGGGCTGCTGACCGACCTTGCGCCAACGCCTGCCTTCCACCTAGGTTGGGGGTGTGCCCGCCGTCAGTATCATCGCCCTCCGCCGCTTATTAGGAACCGCCGAAATCTTGGCCGGGGTCGATTTGTCCATCGAGACCGGGTCGCTTTGTTGTCTCTTAGGGCCGTCGGGTAGCGGAAAAACGACCCTGCTTAAAGTGCTTGCTGGTCAGCTTGAGCCCCAGGGCGGCAAGTTGACTTACGACGGTCGGGAGTGGGGTTTCTTTTCACCCGCCGAGCGAGCCATCGCTTTTGTGCATCAGAACTATGCGCTCTTCCCGCATCTGACTATTTTAGAGAACGCCGCCTTCGCGTTGGAAGGGTCGAACCTAAAGCCGGCGGAAATCCAGCAGCGTGCCTTGCAGGCTTTGCGAGCGGTGGGAGCGGAGGGTTGGGCTAAGCGACGGCCGCAAGAACTTTCGGGCGGGCAGCAGCAGCGCGTCGCCTTGGCGCGGGCGCTCGCCTTGCGTCCCAAGCTGCTTTTGCTCGATGAGCCTTTGAGTAATTTGGATGCGGCTTCGCGCGTCGAAGTCCGGGAATCGATCCGCGAATTAGTCCGCACGACGGGGCTCACCGTCCTTTGTGTCTTACATGATCAGAAGGATGCTTTTGCGATGGCCGATCGGCTCGCGATCATGCGGCAGGGGCGGATCGTCCAGTCTGGCATACCTATCGATCTTTACCGTCGGCCGATCGATAGCTGGACGGCGACGTTCCTCGGTTCGGCCAATCTTATTGCGGGTAAAGTGAAGCACGTCGGCGCGGGCGAGTTCGTCGCCGATACCGTCATCGGCGAAGTGCGTGGCGCTTTGGCGACGCCGGATGACGCACCGGGTGAAGGCGATAAAATCACGATCTGTATCCGGCCCGAATGCCTCAAAATCGATTTCATGGCACCGGACGAGAACGCCTTTGCCGGGGCCATCACCCGGTCGCTCTTTCAAGGCGATATCTCGCTGCATGATTTTCAGACACCGCGGGGAGTGGTGCTCAAGATTGCGGAAGCTAACCCTCGTCAGCGAGCGGGTTCCAAGGCCACCGTCTTCGCCTGGGCTGAGCCCGAAGACGTGGTGGGGTTGAACGCGTAGGCTTTATATTTTACGACGACGGAATTTTCCTGGCGTCTGCTTGTAGCGGGCTTTGAAAGCCGCCTGCAGGTAGTGACTATGCGTGAAGCCCGTTTGCTCGGCGATCAGATCGATCGTCAGGTTGGTTTGGCGGAGCAGGCGTTCCACTTCGCGAAAACGACAGCGCAAAATCTCATCTTTCGGCGAGCGCTTAAGCGCCGACTTCATGCGGCGATCGAGCGTGCTGCGCGAAGCGCCCAGTTTCGCGGCCAATTCGTTGACGTCGAGTCCGCGGACGGCGCCCTCGCGGATGAGTGAAACCGCGCGGGCCACGAGTCGGTCGCGGATGACGAGTTCCCCAGAGGAACCGCGCACCACGATGCCGAGCGGGGCGATGAGGATTGGCTTTGTCCGAGTGACTTTGCCGCGCATCATCCCGTCGAGCAGTTCAGCGGCGGCGAAACCCACGGCATGGCCGTCGAAGCGGACGCTCGAAAGGGGAGGGGTCGTAAAGCTGCAAAGCGTTTCTTCATTCTCCGCGCCGACGACCGCGACTTCTTCCGGCACCGCGACACCGGCGGTCTGGCAGGCCTCGAGCAGACGGACGCCGAGTTGATCCGTAGCGGCGAAGATACCGATGGGCTTGGGCAGTTGGGCGATCCATGCCATCAGGCGGGATTGGCTTTGTTCCCAGTCCGGCACGCGTTCGGGATTATCTTCGGGGAGTTCCCGGCAGCGTTGACCGTAGGAGGCGACGACCTTCTTGAATTTATCGACCCGTTCGATGAAGAAGCCTTCGCTGCGTTGACTGTAAGCGGCGAAGTGCCGGTAACCCCGCTCGTAAAGGTGTTCGGCTACCCGGCGGCCGATATCATCATTATTACAGCCGACGAAGGGACGTTTCCCGGCGAAATGCGTGGAGCGGAGTTCGACGGCCGGCAAGCCCGTCGCGGCGATGAGTTCGGCGGTCTCCGGGCTGAAAGTGCGGGTCAGGATACCGTCCCCGTCCCAATCCTTGAGCCAGGTCGGCGGCGAGGAATCGAGGGCACGGAGTTCGAGGAAGGTCGACCACGGGCCATGGGCGGCCACATAGCTCCGGACCCCGGCGAGTAGTTCGCGCGAGTAGGTCCGCGTGGTCTCGACGAGGAGGGCGACCCGGGGGGTGCGGCGATGTGGGGTGGTGGGCATGGCTGAGTTGACCAAAAACCTTACATTTAGTGCATCATAGATGTAATGACTTTCCGGGCAAGAAAGGATATAGTCCTTTACCCCTATGAAACTCCGCCTCCTCACTGTCGGCCTGCTTGGCTTTGGCGCCTTGGCTTCCGCCGCTCTCGTCGACAACCACAACCAATCCGCGATCTCTTCGGGCGCCGACAAGCCCGAGAACGCCAACAAGCCGAAGGTGCTCGTGATCATCGGCGACGCCACCGAGCTGCTGGATACGATGTATCCGGTCTACCGCCTGCAAGAAGCCGGCTTCCAGCCGGTCTTCGCTTCCATCGATAAGCGCGTTTATCAGACCGTGCTCCATGAGGTGAAGCCAGGTTGGACGATTACCAAGGAATGGGAAGGTTACACGATCAACTGCGACATCGCCTTCAAGGACATCAAGCCCGAGGAATACGCCGGCATCTTCTTCAGTGGTGGCCGCGGCCCTGAGTACCTGCGCGAAGATGAAGCCCTCCTGTCGGCCACCCGCTGGTTCTGGGAGCACAAGAAGCCGATGATGAGCGTCTGCCATGGCGTCGAGATCGTCGCCCGTGCGGGCATCGTGAAGGGCCTGCACATGGCCACCGTGCCCAAGTGCAAGTTCGACCTCGAAGTCTGCGGCGGCATCTTCGTCAACGCCCCGGTCGTCATCGACGGCAACATGGTCAGCGGCCGTACCTTCCATGACCACGGTTCCTTTGTTGGGCCTTGGATCAAGATGCTCGAAGCGCAACGCGACCAAAAATAAGGCCATGCTTTCCCGTCGCAATTTCCTTCGTTCCGTTCCGGCTGCCGCCGTGTTCGCGGCGTTTTCAGCTCGAGCTGAGCCAAAGAATGATTTCAAGATTCGTTATACGCTGTCGTCGGCCCTTTATGGCACGATGCCGCTCGACGTCATCCTGCCCGAAGTGGCCAAGGTCGGTGCCGAGTCGCTCGATATCTGGTGTAAGGTACACGGTGACCAGCGCGAGCAGGCTACGGCCCTCGGTGAAGAAGCCTTTGCGGCGCTGCTCAAGAAGCACGGCGTAAAACTCGGCTCCAGCACGCGCTACCCGCTCGGACCGTTTAAACTGCAGGAAGAGATGGCCTGGGTGAAGAAGCACGGCGGAGACCTCGTCATCTGCGGCTGTGTCGCAGCGAAAAATCCCAAGGGCGCCGAAGCCAAAGCTGCGATCAAGAAATTCCTGGAGGACATGAAGCCGCACGCCGATAAGGCCGCCGAACTCGGCGTCACCATCGCCGTCGAGAACCACATCAACCAGATCCTTCACCATCCGGATTCGATCAAGGCGTTTGCCGACCTGAATACCTCGCCGAACCTCGGCCTCGCCTTCGCCCCGCACCACCTGCACGAGTGGAAAGACCAGATTCCCGACCTTATCCGCTACGCCGGCAGCAAGAATCTCCCGTTCATCTATTTCCAGGAGTATTCCGAAGGCGAATTCAAGAAGGCCAGCAAGGAGATCGAGATGCAGCAGCTACCCGGCTTTGGCGGCGGTCTTGACTATCGCCTCGTCATCAAGGCGCTCCGTGATGTCCGCTTCAAGGGCGTGGCCGAGATCTTCATGCACCCGACCCCGCGCGGCATCCCGATCCTGCCGACCGTTGGCGAGATCACAGCGGCCGTGAATAAGTCGCGGGCCTACGTAGATAAGTGCATTCTCGAGACGGCATGATGCTGCGCCTCGCGATGCTGCTCGCTGCTTTGCTGCTCGCGCCGTCGGCTGCGTGGGGCGCGGCCGAGGCTCCGAAGGCCAGGCCGAACATCATCGTGATCCTTTCCGACGACCTTGGTTGGGCGGACCTCTCCTGTTACGGTAGCACCTTCCACGAGTCGCCTCATCTCGATAAGCTCGCCGCGCAGGGCATGCGCTTCACGCAGGCGTATTCGAGCAGCCCCTATTGTTCGCCATCGCGGTCGGCGATCATGACCGGACGGTACCCGGCACGTTTGAAGCTTACCGACTACATCCCAGGCAACGGAAAGTCGGGTAAATTCTTGCCAGCCGAGATGAAGATGGAGCTACCGCTGGAAGAAGTGACCATCGCGGAGGTGTTGAAGGGCGCCGGTTATGCCACCTGGCATGTGGGCAAGTGGCACCTCGGTGATGTGGGCTTCTATCCGCAGAATCAGGGCTTCAATGTCAATATCGCCGGGCACGCGGGCGGCCTGCCGCCCAGCTACTTCTGGCCTTACGGCATGGATAAGAAGCCCGACCCGAAGAACTACCACTCGCGCGGCGTGCCGGGGCTCGAGGACGGCAAGCCGGGCGAACACCTCTGCGACCGCCTCACGAGCGAGGCGATGAAGCTCATCGAGCACCGCAAACCGGACCAACCCTTCTTCCTCTATCTGCCGTTTTACGATGTGCACATTCCTGCCATGGCAAAGCCGGAGCTGGTGAAAAAATATCAAGCCAAGGCCGCCAGAATGGGGCTACCCAACGTGAAATCGGCCCCGACGTATGACGAGGGCACCGTCGAGCGAGGATCGGAGCAACCGCCCAAGCTCTTGGAGCAGCAGGTCAATATCACCTATGCCGCCATGATCGAGACGATGGACACGAATGTCGGGCGACTCATGGCCAAGCTCAATGAACTTGGCCTCACTGACAACACGGTGATTCTCTTTACCAGCGATAACGGCGGCCATTTCATCACCAGCAACCGCCCGTTGCGCGGCTGCAAAGGCTGGCTTTACGAAGGCGGCGTGCGCGAACCGTGGTTCGTCCGGTGGCCCGGCGTCACCAAGCCGGGGAGCACCTGCGACGTGCCCATCATCAACACCGACATCTTCCCCACGCTGCTTGAGGCCGCTGGTCTTGCCGCCATGTCCGACCTGCATCGGGACGGCATCAGCATCGTCCCCTTGCTGAAAGGGGACACCAAGCCGACGCATGATGCACTGTTCTGGCATTACCCGCATTACGGTAACCACGGCAATGGTCCGTGCAGCAGCGTCCGCATCGGTGATTGGAAGCTTATCGAATGGCTGGAGGACGACAGCGTGGAACTCTTCAACCTCGCTGGCGATCTTTCCGAGAAGAACGACGCCTCGGCCCAGCATCCCGAAATCGTTCGTCAACTCCGCGAACGTCTCCACGCTTGGCGTAAGGAGGTAGACGCAAATATGCCTAGAATTAAGTAACGAATATGAAACCCTCTTTCGCACTGTACGTCGCCATCCTGCTCGCGCCACTGGCTACGTTGCACGCTTCACCTCTCGTCACCGGTTTCGAGCGTTTCCACGCCGCCACGCCGACGGCCGAAGGGGGGCGTCTGCTTTATAACGAGTTGGGTTGCGTCAACTGCCACGGCGGCGAAACCGGTCTGCCTGCGCTGCGCGGGCCCGCGCTCGCGACGGTCACTCAGCGCGTCCGTTCGGAATGGCTGCGCAAATTCCTCGCCGATCCCGCCTCGATCCATCCCGGCACGGTGATGCCGCAGGTGTTGGCCAAGGCCGACGATAAGACCCTCGTCGTGATTGAGCACTATCTTGCTTCGCTGAAGCCGAAGACCGCCTCCAAGGGCCCCGCGAAAATCCTGCACGTCAACGGAGCCCGTGGCGGCGAGCTGTTCAATACCCTGGGTTGCGTCGCCTGTCACGCTCCCGGCAAGGATTTCGTCCCGCCCGAAGGTTTACCCAAGGCTTCCGAGTTCACGCATCGCAGCGTGAGTTTTGGCGACCTCAAGGCGAAGTACAGCCTCGATAGCCTTGGCACGTTCATTCTCGATCCGCTGAAAGTGCGCACCGACGGGCGCATGCCGAAGATCGTGATGGATCGGCAGGACGCCATCGACATCGCCGGTTACCTTCTTGAATTCCAGGGCAGCGATGGCCGTTTGGATAATCCAATCGATGGAGTTATCGCGGATAAGGCGCTCGCCATCGCGGGTCGTAAGGCCGTCATCTCCGCCCGCTGCGCCGCTTGCCACGACCTACCCAAGGATGCCGCCGCCGCGCCTGTTGCCTTGAAGAAGACCGAAGGCGGCTGCCTGGACGCCGATCACGCCAAGGGCCCGCGCTATGCGCTGTCCGAGGCGCAGTGTGCTGCGCTAAAACTCTTCC
>CAILOT010000188.1:0-13164 GCA_903835965.1 uncultured Opitutia bacterium | reverse complement strand
GCGTTCGGTCCGGGCCGTCGATGCCGAGGATCTTCTGGATGCCGTGCCGACCGGCAAGTGGCTCGACTCTTTGCCGGCGGATTTACGCGACCGTTTTGACGCGAGCTTATCGAAGGCCATCCTGGCGAGCGCGAACTTTGAGATCGCGGCCGATCGTATCATCGACCTGAGCAAGCGTCATCCGCAGACTGGGGTGGCGTTGGCCGAGGAATTCCTCGCAGCCTGGGCGCAGGCTCATAATCCGCAATTACCTGAGGAAATGCGCAAGAAATTCGGCCTGCCGGAAGATGCGCGCATCCCGGTCACTCCGATCATGATGGAGCGTAATATCGATAGCCTGGCGCGCATGATGGCGCTCTTCCGCGAGGCCAAGATCGCTCCGCGCGATTACGCCAAAGTCGTCAATGCCTTCGATGTTACCTACAGTAATGCCGAAGCCTACCGGGATTCGCATATCGAAAAAGTGTTCGGTCCGATCCCGCAGCTCGACGAAGAAGTCTTTTTCCTGCTGGTCAACCGGATGCATTCCAATCTGGCGGACCGTTGGCGTAAGATGGATGTGCAACGTACAAGCCTGACCCGTCGCACGGAGTTTGAAACTTACGAGATGGTACGCGAAGGGTATGCGACTAACCTGCGGATGATTGACAGTTGGATGGTCGGTAAGACCGAGGCATCTCGGGCGCTTACTTTAGCGGGCGTACTGCTGACGGAGTGGGGAGATTTCGAGTCGATGCAGGAACTCGTCGCCACCGACCCGCAGAAGCGCGTGGTCACCTATAAGGAAAAGAACCTCCTCGCTCAGGATTATTTCCAGCGGGCCGCCGAAGCATACGGCCGCGAAATGCTCAAACTCAGTCCCTCGGAATACACCATCGAGGTTTACATCACCTGGTTCCAGTGCTTGCTGGGTCTCGGACCAAGCGGGCAGGTCAATCTCAACAAGACGATCAATCGCGCTGGCTTGGCAAAGATCCGTGCCAGCATCCTGGCTTTACCCGGGAAGGCCGCCTCGGCGCATATGAACTTACTCGCCAAGACCTTGAACGCGCGGCTCACCGATGAGAACTATCCGTTGCATGAGGATCTAAAGTATCGTTACCTCGCTAGCACCTTGGTCGTCACGAAGGACGATCCTTTCACGATGGGTTTACAGAAGAAGGCCGCGTATTTTGATGAGCTCTTGAGTGAGATCAGATTGCAGACCCGGATCGACGGGCCGAATACCATCGGTATCGGGCAAGAATTCGGAATCGTCATCAGCGTCGTACACACCGAGGCGATGGGACGGGTGGCTCGCTTCGGCCAATACCTCAGTAATGACCCCGCGGTGATCGCGGCCAAGGGCAAGCGCCGGGCTACCATCAACAAGAAGGTGCGGGAAACCCAAGGCCCGCGTGATGAGTTCGAGCAAAGCCTCACGGAGACCTTGGCGCCGTTCTTCGATGTCAAAACGATTATTTTTTCGACCCCGGAAGTAAAAGCCAGACCGACGGCCCGCATCGGCTGGGAAGAGACCGTCTTGGCCTACGCTTTAGTGCGAGCCAAGGACGCGAGTGTGGATAAGGTCCCACCAGTCCAATTGGAATTGAAGTTCATCGACCTCAGCGGCCCGGTTACCATCCCTGCGACATCGGCGGAAACCTTGATCAAAATGGTGGCGACGCCGATGCCCGCACGTCCGGCGAGCAAGGTGGAGATCACCGAGACCTTCGATACCCGTCAGTTTCCTATTAATGGCGGATTAACTTTAGAAATCAAAGCGACCGCGAACGGGCTCGTGCCCGAGCTGGATGATCTCCTTGACCTGGCTGCGTTTAAGCAAGGCGTAGAGATTCGTCAGATCAGCCCTCACGAGGGCTTGCAGTTGAAAGAACTGAACACCTGGGGCGAAGCTGTAGCGCCGCGTTCGGAGCGCTTATGGACGCTGACCTTGAATGGTGACCCAATCCGGGCGGCAGACCGGCCGGCTGATATATCTTTACCTGCCGCCAAATCGAAAGATTTCTTGGTGCAACCGCAGACCTACAAGGACCTTGATCTGGTTCCGTTGCCTGGGCTATCCGTTCGCGTTGATCGCGTGGTAGCGGTGCCGGGGGCGGTCCTTCTGGCGCCCGGCCTTCGTCCGATATGGTGGTTGGGCGTGGGGGGAGTAATCGTGGTCGGGTTGGGAGGATTGCTTTTTCTGCTCTTACGCGCGCGTCGCACCGCGGAAATTCCGGCCCCTCGGGCGCGTGATGTCTTTAAGATGCCGACGGAAGTGGATGCCTTCGCCGTGGTGGCCTTATTGCGCCGCCTGGGTGCGAGTCCGCTCGTCCGCTTGAATGCGGCCCAGCAATCCGAACTGACGTCCGAAGTGGAACGGCTACAGCAAGTCTGCTTTGGCGGCTCGGGCCAATCGCTATCCGAAGCCGAACTCCGGCGCGTCGTCGACAAATGGCTCCGCGTGATCCGCTAATTTTTAAAATATTAAACTAACACCTATTCCTATGTCATCTCATTCCCATCCGGTTCCTCCAGCCGCGACCAAGTCCGCCCAAGAATTTGTGGGCGCCGTGCGCGAGCGCGTGGCCAAAGTAGTCGTCGGTCAGGACGTCGTCGTCGAACGCGTCATGATCGCTATGCTTACGGGAGGGCATCTGCTACTCCAAGGCATGCCTGGACTCGCGAAGACCTTGCTCGTCAATACTGTCGCCAAGGCAATCAACCTCGATTTCAAACGAATCCAATTCACGGTCGACATGTTGCCGTCCGACATCATCGGCTCGGAGGTCATCGACCAGAAAACGGGCGATTTTCGAATTCATAAGGGTCCAGTTTTCACCAACTTACTCTTGGCCGATGAAATCAACCGGGCTGCGCCCAAGGTTCAGGGAGCGATGTTGGAAGCGATGCAGGAGCGGAAGGTGACGATTGGAGGCCAGAGCATGAAATTGCCGACGCCTTTCCTGGTGATCGCGACGCAGAACCCCGTCGAGAATTCTGGAACGTTCGAATTACCTGAGGCCCAATTGGACCGATTCATGTTGTTGCACCGCTTGGGTTATCCCGACCGCGATGAGGAGCAGTTGATCCTCCAACGTCAGCTTGGCATGGGCCTTCGCCATGAGGGAGGCGGAGCGGTGCCGCGTTCGGCCTTCGATATGATTGAAGATAGTTCGGTGGGTAGCCTGACCGATTTGGTCGCGGCCATGGAAGCCGTACAAGCCGTGCACGTGAGCGAAGTCATCCTCAAGCATTGCGTCGAACTAGTCCGTCGGACGCGCGAGTCCAAGTTACTCGACTTCGGTTGCAGTCCGCGCGCGGGCTTGGCTTTGGTCAATGCCGCGCGGGCGCGGGCCGTCATCCGTGGGCGAGATTTCGTGACCCCCGAGGATCTCTTTGATCTGGCGGAGGATGTGGTTTTGCACCGCATCCGGATAAGCTATGAATCGTCCGCCGCCGGGCACACGGGCAAGGCCGTGCTCGAATCCATTCTTGCGGGGTTAGGTTGAACGGACGATGGACCGCAAGATCACGATTACTTCCGACCCCCTCGATGCTCGACAGTTCGAGGTCGCGGTGAAGCGTTTGGCGAACAGCCTTAACTTCGGTCAGAATGATTCGGTCTTCCACGGTTCCGGTCTGGAATACGCCCAATCGCGTCTTTATGTGGCAGGCGATCCGGTTAAGTTCATCGATTGGAAGGTTTCAGCGCGCGTCGGTAAGCTCTTCATCAAGGAATACGTCGAGCCTAAGCAAATTCCGCTCTATCTTTTGTTGGATACCTCGGCATCGATGTGCCTCTCCTCGCTTCCGATGAGTAAGTATGCGTGGGCAGTGCAATTGGCCACGGGCATCGCGCTGGCGGCCCAAAGCTCAATCACGCCGGTAGGCCTCTTGGGCTGTGGCGCTCGCGAATTACATATCCGTCCGACGCTCTCGCGTAATCTGGTACTCGAATGGTCGCACCAACTAAGGCATCACGATTTCTTGGAGGAAACCACCTTGTCGCAACGTGCTCGCGAATTATCGCCTTCGCTGCGTCGGCGCACCACTATCATCGTCCTGAGCGACCTCCATGATCCAGGTGCCGTATCGGCGTTGCAGGTGCTTTCTCAGCAGCATGATTGCATGGTCTTACATCTGGAGGATCCGGCGGAGCAGGGGATGCGCGGAGCGGGTATCTTCCGAGGCGTTGAGGCGGAGTCAGGTCGGCAATTCGTCGGGCATGGGCGTCAGGGCTGGGTCGATTCGGAAGTTCGTAAAGCCGAGCTCACCCGTTTTGGAATTGATTACCTGCGCCTTTCGACTGGTGAACCTATCTTGGGTAAGCTGCGGCACTTTCTGCAACAACGCGGCACGGGAGGAAGTCGCGTGCGATGAAAATATTGGGCTCATGGCGTACGATGGATCATCGCTGGCACGTAGGGCTTGGCCTTTTACTGCTGGGTCTGCTTGCGTACTGGCTTTTCAAGCCCAATGACACCTTGAACGTGCCGTTGGGCGTAGAGCAGGCGGCCATCATCACTTACGGAGGTCCGTCGTTGGCTGTTAAACCTTATAAGTGGGGTGTCGCCGTCAACGTGCGTATGGCGCAGGTTTCGGGACAGGCCTCAGCCCGTATTTACGACGTCCGTTATTTGGTCAATCGCGAGGGCACCTTTGATCTGAAGGATTTTCTGATCGCGGAAGATGGTCGTCCGCTCGATGGCCTGCCTTCGTTTAAGTTCAACGGTGACCCGAAACTTTCCAAGCAGCTTGAAAACCGTATTCGTGAGACCGAAAACATCGGGGTCGAAATTAGCGGCCACTATTATGCCAAACTGCTCGGGCTGATTGTACTCTGGCTGGGTTGGTTACTTTTGATTATCTTTTATGGCCGCCCCAAGCCTTCGCCGCCGGCCGTCGTTTCGCCGGTGCCAACCTTGGCGGAGCAATTGCGCGAGCTGTTGGCGCGTTTGGAGGACGGCTCGCTGGATGCCGAGGGTAAGGCTAAGCTGGAGTTCCTCATGCTTCGTTGTTGGCGAGAAGGGCTGGTGCCTGCTGAGGCTACGATGGCAGAAGTGTGGGCGGCGGTCAGCCGTGATGCGAATACCGCTGAAGCGCTTTTCCGCTTGGAGCTTTGGTTGCATCGTCCCGCATCGGGCGTGACTAGGGCTGAAATCACCGCCCTTGTCGCGCCGTTTACGATCAGCAAGATCGCCGTCCCCTCGGAACCGTCCGCCACATGACTTTCCTTCACCCCCAGTGGTTGGCGCTCTTGGCTTTGCCGGTCGTCCTGGCTTTTTGGGAATGGGTGCGTCGGGGCCAGGTGATGGCGATGCCCTTTGACCATGGGACACAGGGGAGGGGGCGTTGGCTGCGTTTCCTGGTCTTAGGCGCGAATTGCCTGCCCGCTTGCCTCTTGGCGGTGGCCATCCTGTTCCTGGCTCATCCGATTGTTTTCAATCCGCCGGAAATCGAACGCCGGTTGACTAACATCCAGATCGTCTTGGATACCTCAGGGAGCATGGCGGAGAACCATGGGACACAGGAAAACGGCAGGCACACGCGGTTTGATTCGGCAATGGAGTCGGTTCTGAAATTCACCCGCTACCGACAAGGTGACGCTTTTGGTCTCACCATTTTTTCGCGTAATTTCATTCATTGGATTCCGTTGACGCTCGATACGGAATCCATCGCGCTCGCCCGCCCGTTCATTATTCCGAATAATCCTAAACTCGATCCGCCTTCCATGGGTCGGCACGGGATGCCGAACGAACTGTGGGGCGGGACCTTTGTCGGGAAGGCGCTTTATGGAGCCGCGGAACACCTTGCGGAACGTCCGGCGGGAGATCGGATGATCATCTTGCTCACCGACGGCGAGAGTAGTGATATCAAGCCGCCGCTGGATGTGCCAATCATTGCGGATTTACAGGCCAAGCATATCGCGGTCTTCGCCATCCTAATGACGGATCTGCCGGTGGAGCCGGCGTTAATTGGCATCGCCCGCTCATCGGGGGGTGGATCATTTAATGCCGTGACCCCCGAGGCATTGAATACCGTCTTCAAGCGTATCGATGAGATGAAGAAAGTCGTCGTTCTCGAAAAAAAGCCGCAGGCCACGGATTACTATGACCCGTTTTTCATTCCGGCCTTAGGTTTCTTGCTCTGTGCGGTATTCGCTTTATTCGGGCTACGCTTTACGCCCTGGTAGGCGAGGGGCTTAGGCCTTCTTGACGAACTCCGCCTTGAGTCCGATCGGGGTGCCATCAATCTTGCAATCGATCTCGTGATCCCCGTCGACGAGCCGGATGTTCTTGGCCTTAGTGCCGCCTTTGATGACGCCCGACGAACCGCGTAGTTTTAGATCTTTGATAAGAACTACCGTATCGCCGTCGGCGAGCACCGTGCCGTGGGCGTCCTTGACGATGCGCGGACCCTCGGTGGCGGCGACGGTGACCCTGGGCCACTCGTGTCCGCAGGTGGCGCATTCCCAGTGATCGGCGTGGCCGATGATATCATGCATCGTGCATTCGGGGCAGGCGGGATCGGTGGACATCTGGGAAAGGCTCAGGGGTAGGGCTCGGCTAGGCAAGAAGTGACCCACGCTGGGCACAAAAAAGCCCGCGACTTGCGACGCGGGCTGTTGTGGAGAGGACAGAAAGCCGATTAGGCCTTCTTCTTCTTCTTCTTTTCGGCAGGCTTTTCTTCGGTCGACGCAACGCCGGCTTCGACGGAAAGAGCCTTCACCTTGTCATGGACAGAGGCTTCAACCTTAACGGCTTTGCCAACGAGGTCCTTGAGGCCAGCAGCACCCTTGGTTTCAGGGGTGACAGTGACGGTGGAGTCTTTTCCTTTAACGGAAACGACGATTTCTTTCTTTTCGGCGTCGTAGGACTTGAGGGTGCCTTCCGAGGTCGCGGTCTTACCACAGCCAGCTTGAGCGGCAGCAGCGAGAGCGAGAACGGAGAGGATACTGAGGGTATTCTTCATGTTATGTTTTGGGGTGAACCGTAGATTTGGAGTTCCGGCTGAAAGAAGGCAAACTACAATCGAGGTTGAAACGCCTAATTCTGCTCACATCTTGGGGGAATGAAAAGGGCACCCCTCCTAGCAAAAATAAGCTATTTAAGCCTATTTTTACTTAGTTTTTCGTTGTTGCGGGCCCATTCGATACCGGAAATTCCTATTAGGGGTAATTTTAGTACGGGTGGGGAGACGGAGATTTCCATCGAGATCAACCCCCGTAACTGGGAGGAGGCTCCCTCGGAGGCGCTTTCGTTAGAATATGCTGACTTCCAGAAAATGAGCCCAGCGAAGAAGGCTGAGCTTTTGCGCCAGACCCAGGAATTCATCGACAAGTATATCGAGTTCACTTTTGAACCCCTCGGTCGGATTAGGCCGGAGTTCGTCTTCGATCATGTAGCCGAAACGAGCAAGCCGCTTAAGGCCCCGGAGGATGCGGTCGTGGTTCGCGGCAAATGGAAAACCCAAGTGCCGCAAGGTATCACCGGCTGGAAGGTCGCCTCGAAGGCGGGGCACAAGGTCTCAGTCGTTTTTCTTAATACCGTGAATGGCAAGGAACACCCGCGCGTGGCGGTCCTCTTTCCAGGTGAAACCAGTTTCACGCTCGATCTCACCGGGCTTGGTGCGGGGCTGCCTTCTCGGGCGAGTGCCGGAGCGGTGTCGGCCGAAGGCGATACCAGCGGAGCTTGGAGCACATTCCTTAACTTCCTTCGCCATGGTTACGAACACGTCCTGCCCGTCTCCGAAATGCGGCAGAGCTTTTGGCGGATTACGGCTGGCCTTGATCACATCCTTTTTGTCTTAGGACTTTTTCTGCTCAGTCGGTCTTGGCGTCCGGTGGTCACGCAAGTGACCGCGTTCACCTTGGCACATTCTTTGACGCTTGGGCTCGCCGCCGCGGGGATGATCCGGGTTTCATCCTACGTCGTGGAACCCATTATCGCGCTGAGTATCGCGGCGGTGGCTTTGGAGAATATTTTCCGGCCGCGTTACACCCACTGGCGTCTGGCCATCGTTTTACTGTTCGGTTCGTTCCATGGCTTAGGTTTTGCATCAGGCCTCATCGAAAAGCCGATCCCTAAGGATTCTTTCCTGTTGGCCCTGACGGGCTTTAATCTTGGCGTCGAAGGGGCGCAGTTGACGGTGATAGCCTTGGCCTTCGGTCTGACTTTCTGGCTGCGCGACGAAGCGAAATACCGCCGCTGGGTGGTCATTCCCGCTTCGGTGGCGATTGCGGTCACGGGCCTTGTCTGGGCGGTCCAACGCCTAAGCGCCTAGGCGTCCATCACCCACGCTGACGGCCCTCGGATTATTTTCCGGCGGCCGCATAGGCCTTACCGGTCGATGTCAGTTCGCCTTTGGGGGTGAAGAGAGCGGACGTACCGACATGGGGGTCGTGCCAGGCGTAGCGATGCACCCAAGAGGTTTTTTCCATGAACTCGGTGGTGGTGGCGATGAACGCTTTGACTTGGGCTTGCGTAAATTTATCCGGTTCAGCTTCGGAACTGGCGGCGGTCTGCGGGGCGAATTCCGTGATCCAGAGTGGCTTTTTGAAGTGAGCGTGGATCTCTTCGAGGTCCTTGATGAATTTGGCCGCATCAGCTCCCTTGTACCAATGTACCGCAATGGCATCGACCTTTGGCTTTTCTTTCAGGAAATCTTTGAGCCAGTCTTTCGTAAGCGGGTTGCCGGCCATCGCCGGACTGACCACGGTCTTTCCTTTTGAAGTGACGTTGCTCCAGTTGCTCAGAGCATCTTTGACGGAGAGGTCGGACTGTTTGGAGTTATCCGGCTCGTTGTAGCCGAGAATGATTTCGTTGCTGCTACGGCTGGGCGGGGTGGTCTTCAGCGAAAACATCATCGGTACGAATTGCGCGTGGCTTCCACATTTGGTCTGCGAGCCCCAGTTATAATACCAGCCGACTTTGAGCAGGTCCAGGTGATGACCGTCTCGTCCGTGACGTTCGCCCAGCCCGAAGCCTTTCTTGGCGGCGGAGACTTTGCCTTCGGTGGGCTCGTCTGCCGCGACGGCGGCGAGCGACATCAGGAGGCTTAGCGACCAGAGGGCTAGGCGTGGAAGCGATTTCACGCCACCTGTTCTACTTCCCGTGAGTTTCTCTCCAAGAATGAAATACGGGGCCGGGCTTGCTAACACCTGGTACGCTGTTACCAAGGCATGATGCGCCTTACCCCCGGCTGGCAGCTCGCCGTGAGCTTATCCTTTTTGGGTTTCACCGTTGTTTCGGCCGAGACCATTCAGGTCCTCGGGACGAAGGTCATCACTGCGTCGGAGGAGCCTTATAGCGGTTGGCCGACGGTGATGCGGCGAGCGAACGGAGAACTATGGACGGTATGGTCCGGTGGGCGTGACGCCCACGTTTGTCCCATGGGGCAAGTCCGTGCGATCTCGTCGCGTGACGATGGTGCCACGTGGACCTATCCCCGGGTGTTGCTTGATACCGCGATGGATGATCGCGATGCGGGAGCCTTGGTCACTGCGAAGGGGACTTTGCTGATCACCACTTTTACTTCTCTCGCTTGGGAGGAACGCGGTCTTCTGGAGAAGCAGACCCCCGAGCGTCAAGTCCGCTGGAAGGGCGTGCGGGATCGCTTGAGCCCGGAAGAGCGTAAGGCTGCGCTCGGTGAGTGGGTAATCCGTTCGACCGACGGCGGCATGTCTTGGTCGCCCATCATCGCCACGATCGTCAACAGCCCGCATGGACCGACGCAGCTCAAGGACGGGCGTTTACTGTATGTCGGCAAACAGCTTTGGGCGAAAGAGCACCGGATCGGGGCCGCCGAATCCAAGGACGATGGGCTCACTTGGACTTGGTTGAGCGAGATCTCAGGCCGACCTGGCGATGACGTCGCCCGCGGGTATCATGAACTTCATGCTATCGAGACGGATGACGGGCGCATCGTCGCGCAGATCCGACACGAAGGGAAGTTCGATCCTAATTGGACTTTGCAGACGGAATCCGCCGACGGCGGTAAGACCTGGACGATTCCGCGTCCGATCACCTTTGGCATTCCCTCCCAATTGCTAAAACTTCGCGACGGTCGTCTGCTCATGACTTACGGCCATCGTCGTAAACCCTTTGGCAATCAGGCGCGCATGAGCACGGATCAGGGACGCACGTGGAGCGAGCCCATGATCATCTCCGGCGACGGGGCCGCTGGCGATTTAGGCTATCCTTCGACCGTCGAGTTGGCTGACGGCACCTTGCTTACCGTCTGGTACGAAAATATGAAAGACCTCGGCAAGGCCGTTCTCCGTCAGGCGAAGTGGAAGATCAGCAAATGAGCGAGGGCCAGTTGACCCGTTGACCGGAGGGCCGGAGGGATGCTCACCTTAGCTTGGCTGAACGGACCTTTTTCTAGCCAACGGGCCAACTGATCACCCGATCAACTTTCCTACAGCCCGAATCCTTGCGCCTTACGGATATCACCGACGTACCAGTTCTCTAATTTTTCTCGGGCCCACTGGTTTTTGCGCAAGAAAATCAGGCTCGATTTGATGGAGGGGTCGAACATGAAGCAGCGGATTGGGATGCGGTGCGCCAGTTCGTGCCAGCCATATTTTTCGACCATGGACTCGAGGACCTTTTGCAGCGTGATGCCATGCAATGGGTCGCGCGGGTGATTTTGCGGCGAAGTCATGCGGGACAGGTCAGGCGACGACTTCGGCGGGCGGCGTGGGAGCTGCCGGCGGATTGATGCGTTTGAGGAAGACCAGTTGCGCGATGGCGACGATCGTCGGCGGTTGGAGGCGCGGCCGGATAATCGCCGGATCCGTGCTGTCGCTGGTTACTTGGAACTCGCCGTTATAAAACCATTTTCCGCCTTCGGTGCGACGGACATAAACGGGCAGCAGGCCTTTGGTTTCGGAGAGTTTGATACCCCACTTGGGTTGGTCGCCTTTGCGGCCGACCCAGACTTCGCAGGGTTCGCTTTCAGCGCGTGGATTCCAGCCCAAGCCCAAGCAGAGCCCGATGACTTCGCCATTGCGATGGATTACGAAATTAGGGGGCTTAGGGTCGCCGCCGAGAAAAGCCCGGACTTCATTGAACTCATAGCTCTCGCCGAAGATGTGAGGCATCGGGGTGGGCGAAGGCGAAGAGTCGGTCATGGCGCAGAACAAAGGGGAGGGCGGACGAGGGGTCAATGGGGAAGGGCCATCCCTCCTTGCGGGGATGGCATTAATTCCCGACGAAACTCGGCTTAGGCCTTTGGTTCGTCTTCCACTAAGCGAATGCGCAAGTCGCGCAGCTGCTTAGGTGCGACGGGGCTGGGGCATTCGGCCATGAGATCGCGGCCGTTCTGATTCTTCGGGAAGGCGAGAATGTCGCGGATCGAGCTGCGACCGGCGAGCATGGCGACCACGCGATCGAAGCCTAGAGCGATGCCGCCGTGGGGTGGAGCACCGTAGGAGAAGGCTTTGAGCATGTAACCGAAGCGGCTTTCCACGAGGTCTTGCGGGATCTTAAGGATGTCTTCGAAGACGCGTTTCTGCACCGCCGGATTATGAATACGAATGGAGCCGCCTCCGAGTTCGACGCCGTTGAGCACGATGTCGTAGTGCTGGCCGCGCACCTTGGAAGGGTCGGTCGCGAGGAGCGGTTCATCCGCTACGACCGGAGCCGTGAACGGATGGTGGGCGGAGAGGAAACGTTTTTCTTCTTCGTCCCAGAGCATCAAGGGGAACTCGATGACCCAGAGGAAATTATACTGGTTGGTCGGCAAATTGAGGCGACCGCGGGCCTTAAGGAGCGCGGAGGACTCGAGACGAATGCGGCCGAGGATCGTCGAAGCTTGCGACCAAGGGGCGGCCGCGAAGAAGACGATGTCGCCGTCTTCGATGTTAAGCTGCTGCTTGAGTGCGGCCTTTTCTTCGTCGGAGAAGAACTTGACGATAGGCGATTTCCATTCTCCGGCTTCGCACTTGATGAACGCGAGGCCCTTGGCGCCTTGGCTTTTGGCGATGGTCTCGAAATTGGTTAGCTCGCCTTGTGTGATGTCGGCAAGACCCTTGGCGTTGATGGCGCGAACGACGGAGCCGGGTGTATTGGCGGCGCCATTGAAGACCTTGAAGGAGGAATTCTTGAAGAGCCCCGTAAGGTCCTGGATTTCCATGCCGAAACGCGTGTCAGGCTTGTCGATACCGAAGCGATCCATGGCTTCTTGGTAGGCCATGCGCGGGAAGGGCGTAGGAATGTCGATGCCGAGGGTTTCCTTCCAGGTGCGCTTGAGGATACCTTCGATCAGCTTGTACATGTCCTCGCGGTCGATGAACGACATCTCCAAGTCCACTTGGGTGAACTCCGGCTGACGGTCGGCGCGAAGGTCTTCATCGCGGTAGCAACGAGCCATCTGGTAGTATCGTTCGACACCAGCGACCATTAGCATCTGCTTATACTGCTGAGGCGACTGCGTGAGTGCATAAAATTCTCCGGGGTTGGTGCGGCTCGGTACGAGGAATTCGCGGGCGCCTTCGGGCGTGCTCTTAAAAAGCGTCGGGGTTTCGATTTCCAGGAAATCCTGGCTATCTAATTCGGCGCGGATGGCCCGGGCAGCTTTGGCGCGAAGTTTGAGCAGACCGATGTTGCGCGGGCGACGCAGATCGAGGAAGCGATATTCCAGACGCAGGTCTTCGTTCACCTTGTCGGCCTTATCGTCGTCCATCGGGAAGGGCAGGTCCGCGCAGATGTTATGGATGACGAGAGATTCGGCGGCGATTTCGATGCTGCCCGTGGCGAGCTTGGCGTTGACGGTTTCTGGGGTGCGGGCGCGGACTTTGCCGGTGATCTCGATGACGGATTCCGACTTCAGACGTTGGGCGATTTCTTGGATGCCGTTGGTGCCGGGATTAAAAACTACCTGAGTCATACCTTCACGGTCGCGGAGGTCGACGAAGGTCACGCCGCCTAAGTCGCGCTTGGTGTCGACCCAACCCACGAGGGTCACGGTCTGGCCGGCGTCGGCGGGGCGGAGGGCATTGCAGGTATGGGAGCGTTTCATGGCGGTTCGAGGACGGACGGGATCGAGGGTTATGGCGAACTGATCGGGCTGGCTTTCGATGGCAATTCCGAAGCTATGAGCAGCGACATAAAATACGATGTAAACCTACAACGCACCATTTGTGTAGACATTCGGTACGTGCTTTTTGTTGTGGAT
>CAILOT010000187.1:0-12614 GCA_903835965.1 uncultured Opitutia bacterium | reverse complement strand
CCTTATCCTTCCGGCTACGCTTTGCGGGAACAACTCCCACGCTGCGGACTTTTGTTAATAAAATAAGAAATTCTGGCCGGGCCTTCGCCATCACCTCCGTGGAGGTCCGCCTACCCACCCCGGAAATCACCAAGGCCATCGGCATCATCGCCGGGCCCGCGGCGCCCGGTGCTCCTGCCGTGGCCAACCTTCCTGGGTTCTTCGCCGAGGATACGGCTGCCAGCGCCAGTAAAGCCCGTCCTGCAGGAGCCACGCCCAAGGATGTGCGAACGCTCGTCTTTAAAGAAAACCCCTCCGAGTTTATCGTCCAAATTGATTACCTTAGCATTCCTGAGGAAAAGCCGCCAGCCCCCGAAGGCGAAGCCAAGAAATAAGCCAACCATCCATGAATACTCCTCGTAAGGATCTCATTTTCATAATCTCAGCTGGTGTCCTGCTGGCCTTGGCCGTTACGATTGCTTGCTTCCTTGAGGGGGTCACACCCGAACTTAACCCGAAATGGATCAAGCCGATCGTTCTGGATGAACAGGCCGCGCAAGTAGAAATTCCCCAGCTTTTAGCATCACCAAAGGGTATCGAGTATCCGGCGACACCAAGGGCCTCGTTGATTGACAACATTAAGGATTGGTTAAGCCCGGAGGAAAATGAGGACAGCTGGGATTATGATCTATTTACGACGATTGATGTCGTCTGGGATCCGGCAACAAAAGATTACGTCCCTAGTCGTAGGAAGATCGAACCTTTGCCTCCGTTTGGAGTCGCGTTGGTTAACGCCGAACACCCCAAATATCCGTATGTCTTAAGATCGACGATGGCTGGGCGTTCAGGGAAGGAAGAAGACCGCGAGTTCTCGATTGAAAATATCGTTACCAAGCAATACTTCGACCGCTGTAAGATTAAGAAGCCAATTGATGCGACGGTGCCTATCACGCCTCTTTCTTATAAATCAGTAAAGGAAAAAGACGCCGAGGGTTTTACGACCACCAGGAGTGTTCTACGTCTTGATGATAAACAACTTGGGCAGGTCGTCGAAATCGACGATATCAAGCCGTTAGAGTTTTCCACTAAAACCGACCTGTATCTGGCATCAACTTCCGACCCGGCCGACACTTGGGTGCTGCATGCGGTTGGGGATAAGTTCACCTACAAAGGGGCGCTCTATGTGGTCAAAGGCATTGACTTGGATGCCAAGACCGTGACCGTTGATAAGACCTTCACCCCGAACCCTAAGAAGGGTAAGAAAACGTTTACCGAGACCTTGACCGTCGCGGCTCCGATGCCGACAGCTAAACCCAATTCCTCTGAAAAAATCCCTCTGAAAAAATAAACCCCTTTACCAAGCCAAGAATTGTATGAAGAAAAATACCCGCACCCCATTTACTTGGGCCGTCATTATCGCCATCGTCATCGCTGGCTCGCTGGTCGCCCAGGATGCAGATCCTGTGCAGAAGAAAACCCAGCTCTTAGTCGAAGCCCTGAAGGCTCGGGAAGAGGGCAGCCTGGCGCTTGCCCAAGAGAAGTATGAGCAAATCCTGCAAATTGATGCCAAGGATGTCGGGGCCCAAGAAGGTCGCGACGCGGTTAAGGCTGCGATTGATGCTGCCGCCTTGGAGAAGAAAAAGGCTGAAGACGCCGCTGCTGCTCCAGCTCCCGTTACGGCTCCAGCGTCCCCCGCTGCTCCGGTTGAGCCTGCGAAAACAGAAAGCGCGCTGGATACGGTAGCTGGTGACCACAAAAAACTCTTTGCAGAAGTCGATGCCGCGGTTGTTTACGCCAATCAGTTAGCCCACGACGGTAATTTCGCCGATGCTTTGTCGAAATTAGACGGAGCCTTTTCCGCTTTGCCCAATACGAGCGCTGCTCAGCCTTATCGCGATAAGGTCTCCTTGGCCAAGCAGGACGTGATCATGCGCCGCGAGGCCGTCAATCCCAGCGACGAACTTAGCCGTTTGCGCCAGATTACGAAAACGACGTTTTCTAACTGCGATGACGCCCTCTCTAAGGCCCAATCGCTGATCCGCAAGGGCGGTGCCGCGAACCTTGATGAGGCTATCAGTGAACTCGAGCGCGCGGAGAAAGCCTTGCCCGAGAATATTTCCTCAACGTCTTATAAGGTACGCATCAAGGAAGCCAAAGCCGGCGCCTTGGCTCGCCGTGCGCTCGTCGCCATCGAGGCTCGCGACATGAGCCGGGCGGATGAAAAAATCCGGGAATATGAAAAAATCATGGGTCCGGACGACGCCAGCGCTCGCCGGCTCCGTGCTGAATTCAGTGCGAAGAAGATGAACCCCACTTACCGCAATGTTGACGATCTTTCGCCAGGCTTGCGGGCGAAGGACGACAAGGTGGACGAACTTTTGGTCAAGGGTCGGGCCCGCTACCTTTACGGAGATTACCAAGGCGCGCTCGAGGCCTACCGCGAAGTTCTGCAGTACCAGCCAAATAATTCCGAGTCCAAGGCTTATCAGGTCCGGATCCGGGAAATTCTTTCGGAGAACTCCGGACAATGGAATCGTGGCGTGACTAAGGGCAAACTGCTCGAGTTGCTCGACGAAACCTGGAAGCTTCCAGAAGTATTTAACCGCGAAAGTGTCAAAGAAGGCGGCGTCTCCACCACCGACCCGGTCGTCGAGAAGCTCCGTTCGATCACCTTGCCCGAATTGACCATCCGCGAGATGACTTTGGACCGAGCGATTCAGCAGCTGAACAACGCCGGTCAGACTTACGATAAGGACCAAAAAGGAGTGAATATGGTCGTGATGGATCCGGAACGTAAGAATCCTTTAATCCCGAATACCAGCTTGCGTAACCTGACGCTCGAGAAGGCCCTGGAAATCATCACTAAGCAGGCTAACTTCACCTTCACTATCAGCCAAGGTATCGTCGAAATTCGTCCTGATTCCGGATCGAATGACTTGGAGACGGAGTTCTTCAGCCTTAACAGTGGCGCTGAAATGAAAATGACTGGTATGTCGTCCGGTGCTGCGGCTGGCGCAGCACCTGCCGCAGGTGCCAGTCCGTTTGGTGGCGCTGCGGGTGCGGGTGCGAGCGCTGGCGGCGACGGTAGCCCTCGCAACGAGGCGCTAAAGAGCTTCTTGGTCCGTTCGGGCGTCCAATTCGAAGGCGTGACCGGAGCCCAGCTTAATTACGATGGGACGAATCTTATCGTCACCCAGAACCGGAAGAACCTCGATCGCGTCCGTAATATTCTACGTCGCTACTCGGATATCAAGCAGGTCCACATCGAGGCTAAATTCATCGAAGTGGCTCAGAATACACTCAATGAATTGTCGACCAACTTCCGGCTGTCGACTTTGACGCCTAATATCAGCACGACTACGGGCCTGCCTGACGGCACGTTCACCAATACCGTCCGCGCCCAGACGAATCTCCGTTCGTTGAATTCGACCTTTGGCTCGACATCGTCGGCCCGCCAAGGAAGCATTTTTGATAACGGATCATTAAGCGGCACCGCGGCTTCGACTCCTATCGCGAATTCGGCGCCAATTGTACCTGGTGCAGTCAATACGGGCGGTACAGAGCCTAACTTTGGTGGATTTAGCGGGCTCAATGGCGCCACGGGTACCTATAACGGCGACATCGGGACCTTAGGCAGCTTTGACTTAGCTGTCTTCCTTCGGGCGGTCGAACAACAAAGCGGAACGGATTTGATGTCTTCGCCAAGCTTGACCGTTCTCGATGGGAAAACGGCCGTGATCAAGGTCGCCCAATTGCTGCGTTATCCTCAATCCTACGGCGATACCCAATCTCAGGTTGCTTCGGGGACGGCGGCCACGGCTACCTCTGCGGCTATTTCGGGAAGCGTGGCTATCACGGCAGGAACGCCTCAGGACTTCACCGTCATGGAAGTCGGCGTTTCTCTGGAAGTGACACCGACGGTTGCACAGGATGATTCGATTGCCCTGAATCTTAAGCCCAAAGTGACTGAGTTCGAGGGCTTCGTCGAATATGGTGGCACATCGATTGCCATCGCATCAGGCATGACGGTCTCGGTGCCTTCAGGCTTCTTCCAGCCGATCTTCTCCACCCGTGAAGTTACGACCGATGTCACCGTCTTCGACGGTGCTACGGTTGTCATCGGCGGTTTGACCCGTGAAGAAGTAAAGACGGTGAACGACAAGGTCCCAGTCTTGGGCGACATCCCTCTTATTGGCGCCGCCTTCCGTTCCAGCGGCAAGACTACGACCAAGCGTAACTTGATGATCTTCATCACCGCTAATTTGGTTTCGCCCGGTGGTGCTACGCTCCGTAGCTCGCATCCTGGCATGCGAGCCGGTACGACCTTCTCGAATCCAACGCTCACTTCCCCTGGCGGCGCAGTTTATCGCGAACCGATTGAGGCCGTCACCCCGACCACTTCCTCGGCTCCTGCTCAGCCTGCCACCGAGCCTGCAAGGTAAGCTTAGCTTAATTAAGGTGAAAGACAGGCCCGCCATTGGCGGGCCTGCTTTTTTCTCGATGGATGGCCTGTGGGGCGTGAGAATAATTACATGCGCTGGCTGCTCGTTGACGGATTCAACTTAGTTTTTCGAAGTCACTTTGCCATGGAACGCTCCAACTTGCGCAGGCAATCAGATCAGTTTCCTACCGGGGCTTTGCACGGATGGATCAAGACCCTGATGGAGCTGCGGGAAACGGAGAAGCCGGATCGCTGTGTCGTTTTTTTTGACTTGGGCGGCTCGGATCGTCACCTCGCGGTCTTGCCGGAATACAAGGCTCAGCGCGACGAGACGCCGAACGAGATCGTGCAGCAATTGCCCGAAATCAAAAAACTGACCGCTCTTCTTGGTTTTCAAGTGGTGGAGCAGCGTGGGGTAGAGGCGGATGACCTGATTGCTACGGCGGTCAAGGTACTTTCAGCTTCGGGTAAGGAATGTATCATCGTCAGTGCCGACAAGGATTTTGGACAATGCGTGGGCGAAAAAGTCCTACAGTTAGCACCACCGCCAACGGCTAACCCAGCTTTGGGCTGGAGACGGTTGGATGCCGCCGGAGTCACGGAGAAATTTGGCGTTCCGCCGGAGCGGATCGCCGACTACCTCGCCTTGGTCGGCGATACTTCGGATAATATTCCTGGCCTGCGCGGGGTGGGCCCTAAGACGGCGGTCAAATGGCTGATGGAATACGGCAGCCTGGAAGGAGTCTTGGCCGCGGCCGGAACGATTCAACCCGAGCGTTTTCGAGAGCAGATTCTCGCCGAAGCAGATCGGATGCGGAGTAATCTTGGATTGGTGACCTTCCGCACGGATTACGCTTTTGAGCCTGGGGAATCTCCGCCCGAAGATATCAGCGGGGTCGAAGATTTTTTGGTGACGATGGAGATGTATTCGACCCTTAAGCGTTATCAAACCAAGCACGGTCGCAGCGTCCGAGAATCACAGAGTGTGGAGCCCAAGGTGCCGGAGCCGACCGAGCCGCAGCAAGGCGAGCTCTTCTAGTGGCAATAAAAAGGCCCGCCATGATGGCGGGCCTTTTGCTGGAACTATGCGTACGGCTTAGTTCTTCTTTTCAGTCAGACTCTTTTCGACCTTAGGGGCGTCGAGCGTGGCAGCAGCAGCGGCGGCCTGCTGCTGGCTGTTGGCGAAGAGATTCTGGACTTGGTTCACTTCTTCCTGATTCAGGAGGAAGACGAACTTAGCTTCGAGCACTTCGATTTCGTAATTGTGAGTCAGCGAATATCCGACGCTTTCGGCCATCTCCTTGTTGCCCTTATCGAGCAATTCGGTGGCTTGGTCGAGCTGGGTCTGGATGCTCTTCTTTTGTTCGTCGGTGGTGGCGCGCTTCAGCAACTCGGTGAGCTGGAGGAAGGCGTCGCGACGAGCCTGAAGGACTTTGACGAACTGTTCGAATTGTACCACGAATTCGAGTCCGCGGATTTCTGCGGTCTGGAGAAGGCGGCGGTCGCCACGGATGACGATCTGCTCTTCTTTGAAATCTTTCGAGGCCCGGGCTTTGACGGCTTCTTCTTCAGAGATGACTGCCATCAAGCGGAGAGCGGTGTTGACCAGGGCGGTCTGACGATTGGCGAGCGCAGGAATACTGAAGCTCCAGACCTTGGAGAAGAGAGCGTCTTTTTCGTTGAAGTCTTTGACTTCGGATTCGCCGACTTTGGTCAGGGCATCACGTTCGACCGTGGTGAGGGCCGACTGGATGCGCTGTTGAAGCTGTTGGATGCGCGCGAACTGCTGACCAAGGGTGCCGACTTCTTGCTGGAAGCGAGCGAGTGATCCTTGGTTAGAGATCGTGAGGACGACTCGGGCCAAGTTCTGGCCGAGAGGGAGAAGCTCGATGACGGGCCCTTTGGGGGCTTCGGTCGGAGCTGTGGTTTGGGCTGCGGTGGTCATTGTGATATGAGTTTAGGGTTGGGGTAAAATTACTTCTTTTCTGGGGTCGCGAGGGGCTTTTCGTCCTTCTTGGCTTCATCCTTTTTGGAGTCTACCCGAGCCTGGAGGCTCTTCTTTTCTTCGTCGCTGAGAAGGGTGTAGAGTTTGGCTTCAGCCGTCTGAATGGTAAGTTCGCTGGGAAGGTCGTAAGTCCGGGCCTTTTTGAATTCCTCAAGGGCTTTGTTCACTTCGCTTTGGGCGCTCTTCAGGGCTTCTTCGACCTTCTTTTTGTCTTCTTCCTTCGTGAGGCGAGGTTGCAGGTCTACCAACTGCTGGAGGGCCTTGCGGCTTTCGAGTACGCGTTGAACCAGAAGTTTGAAGCTTTCGACTTCAACGGCGCCGGTGACGGTGTCTTTCAGGAGGAACTTCTTGTTATCTCCACCGTTGACCACGGATTCTGCTTTGAAGTCTTTGCCGGCGGCTAATTTGATATAGTCGTCGTTGGAGAGGGCGGTGAGGATCAGAAGCTTGGTTGGGATGACGGTATACTGGCGACTTAAGTCGAAGCCGTAGGCCTTGGCCATGGCGGTATTGTCGGCCTGAAGGCGGGCTAATTTACCTTCCAGCTCGCGGGTACGTGCTTCGCGCTCCAGGGTGGTGAGGGCTAATTCCGAAAGCTGTTTGACCTGAGTAGCGTCGGCTTTCTCTTGGGAGATAACCTTAACGTTCTGTTCGAAATTGGCGAACTCCTCGGCGGAGCCGATATTCTTCACGAGGACAAAGCGCTTGCCGTCGACGTCGAGGACTTCGACTTGCACATCTTTGGGTGCAGCAGCGGGTGCAGGTGCCGCTGCCGGCTTGGCTTCGTCGGCGGCGTAAGCTCCGAGAGCCATAACTGAAAAGAGAAGGGCGAGTGTCTTCATGAGGGTATAAAAGGATGGGAGGTTTGAACATACCCCTTTCGTCCCTTTGGACTACATAAAAATGCTCTTACCCCTTATTTTAAGGTTTTTTTAGGGATCGGTCGATAATGCTGGGTAAATCGATAGAATCCGCCTGTTTTTGGAGCTCTTCATCTGCCAGTAGCGCCCGAACCTTGGGATGGTCAATAAAACCACTTAAGTCGTTGTTATTCAACAGTTCACGAACTTTTTTATCTTCCCACGCTTGGTAAACGGTGGGGTGGGCGGCAAGCGCGCGGATTTCCGGCATGGCCATCAATCGCTTGCGTGCCTCGGGGTCTGCCATCAGTTGCCTGACCTGGCCAATTAATCTGCGCTGCTTTGAAGGAATGGGCGACCAGGTCTTTAATTTAGCCGTGAGGGTTGTTGCCGCTAATTCGTTCCGGGTTTGAACGAACCAATTACTTCGGACCTGAGCTGGTGTTGCGATTAAGTCATAAATCGAGGCAATGGAGGCCAAAATTCCCACCAAGATCCCGAAATAAAGGGCTCCGGTCCAGCAGCCCACTAGGGAGCCGGAAATCGGACTCTCGGCCTCATCTTGACCCTCTGGGCTCTTCCCCAGCCACCAAGCGACGGTGTAGCAAAGTAGCCCTGTCAGGCACGTGAGCACGACCAGTCCGGTGGCTCCACGGAGCAGCCAAGGGTATGAGGTGCCATGCAGGCAGGCATGCCCACAGTCTGGACCAAAGTTCCAGCCGGCAAGCAATCCGACCGTGAGAGAGAACGGGCCGGCGAGTTGGCGCAGGGGCCCGCGCTTGTAGCCACGCCATGCCCCCCGGACCATGAGCAAAAAAAGCAGAGTGCCGGCAATCCATAGAGTCGGCGAGGCATCAGGAAGTGAGGGCATGGCGACAGCTTATCCTAAGATTTTGCGGATGGAAGACTCGCGTGCCTCGATACTTTCGACGAGTTTGAATTGCACGAGGGCGCGTCGAAGGTTGTGCCCAGGATAGCGAACTTTGAAATAAGTATCCCCGGCCAGATGGTCGGCTAAGAATCTTATGCCAAGTTCCAAGGGAATCAGGTGGATAGAATTAAAGAGGTGCTGATGGTCGCTTTGGCTGAGGAAGTCTTTCGCGTGCGATTGGTAGCCCCGGTAAATCGTCGTGAAAAGTTCGAGGTCAAAGATGACCGAGCTTAGGCTGGCGGCGTCTTCTCCGGCGGGATTACAAGCTGATCGCGTCGCGTCTCCGATGTCATAATGGACCAAGCCAGGCTGAACGGTATCGAGGTCGACGATGCAGGTGCCACGGCCGGTGGCTTCGTCGATCATCACGTTTCCGACCTTGGGGTCGCCGTGGGTGGTGCGCAGTTTTAATTCACCGCGCTGCAATGCATCTTCCAATACCGAGCAGCGTGTGCGACGTTCTTCGACGAAAAGTAGAGCCCGCTTGGCTTCCGGGGAGGCCTGTAGTAGGTCGCGAGCGAGCGAAGTGGTTTTGTTGGCGTCAAGTTTAGCAAGGTACCCCGGGGTGACGTGAAAGCCTGGGAGCGCGTAGCGAAGCAGCGTGGGCGGCAGGTCGCTGACCATACGGTGAAAATGTCCGAGAACGTAGCCTACTTCGTGCGCGTGTTCGGGATGCTTCACGCTTTCGAAGGCCTTCGCGCTCGCAATTTGGGAAATCGCCCGCCAGAGATCACCTTCGGCATCGGTCACCCAGTCTTCGCCATTTTTAGTCTGAATTATTTTGGGAAGTTGCCAGATACGATCCGATTGATCGATTTCGGCTTCGAGCTTGGTGTGACAATGATCCGTTAACACCCGCATGTTTTGCATGATGGCTTCGGGTTCGGGAAAAACGGATTTCCGGATGCGCTGGACGACGAAGCGTTGCTCGGAAAACGTCGTCCGAAAAATTGCTAAATAGGTGTCGTTGACGTTCCCAGAACCGTAGGGTTCGACGCTCACAAGCCGCCCGGGGACGTCAAATTGGCGAGCAATAAGGGCGGCACGCATGGGGAATGGGCTCAATTTGTGGTTCTTTTCGGGGGAGGCGAGGGCATTCCCATCATGCCAAGGCTTGATTTTCTTTTTCGCCGCCTCATGTTCCACCTTCCCCTGTGCCGCCACCTTAGCTCAGTTGGTAGAGCGTCTCATTCGTAATGAGAAAGTCGCCGGTTCAAGTCCGGCAGGTGGCTCCAGCACGGGGGGTAGATTTTCTTCAGCCTATTTGCCACTCCGGGCTTTTCTCTCACCCTCTTCCTTATGAGTCGCGCCGACCAGCCACCCCGTAGCCGGGATTTATCCCGCCGCTACGATCGTGCTTTCAGGGCCGACGAGGCTTATCGGGCGAGTTTACCAGATATGCAAAATAAGGATGCCAGCCAGATTCAAGGAGCCAATGTGCCAATCCAGCACGTAGGTATCTCGGGTTTCCGGCTTCCGATGCAAGTCGTCACGCGCGACGGCAAACCTATCACGCTCGAATGTACCGTGACGGGCTCGGTCTCTTTGGCCGCCGATCGAAAGGGCATCAATATGTCCCGCATCATGCGGACTTTCTACGAATTTAAGGATCGGGTGATTTCGCATGAACTATTGGAAGAAATTCTCATCCGTTATAAAAAAGACCTCGAATGCAGCCGAGCTCGCATCCTGATCGAGTTTCAGTACCCGATCATGCAGAAGTCTCTCCGTTCCAGCCTTGAAGGCTGGCAGTATTATCGCGCCGTGCTCGAGGGTACGATCGATGATCTGGATCGTCTCCGTCGTTACGTGCATTTCGATTTTGTTTATTCGTCCGCATGTCCCTGCTCGGCGGAATTGACGGAACACGCCCGCGAAGCTCGCGACACATACGGCATCCCTCACTCGCAGCGTTCCAAGGCCCGCGTCGTCGCCGAAATCTCGCCAGGAAAGGCGCTATTCGTCGAAGATATGAAAGACCTCTGTTTGGCGGCCTTGCAGACCGAAACCCAGGTCATGGTGAAGCGCGAAGATGAGCAGGCTTTTGCCGAGCTTAACGGGGCTTATTCCAAATTCGTCGAGGATGCCGCGCGCTTGGTTTACGAACAATTTGACGCCGATCTACGGGTCCGGGATTTCGTCATCGCCTGTTCGCATTTGGAATCCCTGCACTCCCATGATGCCGTCTCGGTCATCAATAAGGGGATGCCGGGCGGTTTATCGGCCGATTTCCATAACTTTAGAGACCTGATCTGCTAGTTCGCTGACGGCTTGCCCAAGTGCGGTGGCCGTCTATGGTCACTTTTACGAGGGGGTAGCTCAGTTGGATTAGAGCAGCAGCCTTCTAAGCTGCGGGTCGCGGGTTCGATTCCCGCCCTCCTCACCACTTTCTTAGTTCGCACCGCTCCGGATGGAGCGGCCGAGGCTTGCGGATTTATCCGTCAATGGCTTAATGGGGCGCATGCAAATCCACGTTGCTCGCAATGCTGCCCAACTCGGCGTTTTCAGCGCCGAAGAAATTCAAGCTGGATTGCAGGCCGGCCGATTCAATTCCACCGATCTCGCATGGCGGGAAGGAATGGCCGGCTGGACGCCTCTCGGCGACTGGCCGGAGTTCCGCGCGAGCAATGTGCCGATTTCTTCAGGTGTGGTAGCTGTTGCCCCAGTTGCTTCCGCGATTCCATGGGAGCAGGGCAAGTCGATTGGCTCCTTCTTCGCGACAATTAAGGTGGTACTCTCGAACCCTTCGGTGCTCTCGACGGGTCGTTACGCTTTCGGCGACTGGCTACTCTTTTGTTATCTTGCGGTGCTGTTCGCCCTGCCGTTTCAGATCGTACACATCATGATCGCTGGTGATCCGAATGTTGCGTTAGCAGAGCTCCTCAAGGGCTTACACAATCCTCAGATCCAGAAGGCCGTCGAGCAGCTCCAGCAGAAGCCAGCTTCGTCATCTAGTCTCACCATCGTCACGACGATCGGAGCAATGATTTTTGCGCCCTTTCTCTATGCTTTCTGCGCTCTGGTCCATTGGGTCGGACAGCGCATCTTCCGCCTTCAGGTCTCTGTTGAGCGCACCGTTTCCGCGGCTTTGCTGGCCACAGGTTCGCTCATCTTGCTGACGGCGCCTTTGCAGCTGCTCGGCTTTTCGATGACTGTCCAGCTGGTGGTGAGCTTTCTGCTGTTCGTACCCGTCTGCGTAATCTACTTCCGCGCCTTCGGCTCCGCGACGGGAGTGAATCCTTGGGTTCAGTTCGGCATTTCCGCCTTCGTTTGGTTTATCTTATGTTGCTGCTGTTGCATTATTCCTGCGGGGGGATTGATCGGAGGGATGGCGGCAGCGGGCGGCCGCTAATCCGTGTTTCGCTTCGTGCGTAGGCCGGCTTACCCTGGCGAACTCAATCACGAGCTCGTCTGGCCATTGGCCTTCCTCGGTGGTTCCGCCTTCGCTTTCATTTGGTTTCAAATCGGGCTCAAGCTGCCGGATTGCATATTTTTTAAGTTCACGGGTCTGCCCTGTTTAGGCTGCGGCGGCACGCGTTGCGCCCGTCATCTGGCGAGTCTGGATTTTTCGCAGGCCTTCCTTTTCCATCCTGGGTTTTTCTTGATCATGGTCGTAGGCGGGGCTTGGACGCTCTACTCGGTGGTCTTCTGGTTACGCCGCGACACGTTACGCTTTCGTCCGGCCAGGACGGGGTCTGATTCGCTTAGGCTGCGGTGGCTCGTCGCCGTGCTTCTCCTCGCCCATTGGGCTTGGCAATGTTACTACCTGACGCGCTGATGCGTAAGCTTCTCAGATTTCTAGGGTGGCTCTGCCTCGGGTTTTTATGCGCCAGCCTCGGCCTCGGATTGCTCTACCTGTGTTCCGAGCGAACGGGTAAGATGGCCATCGAGCATCACGTGCTCAACGTCGTCGACGGGGTGCGCGAGGATGGTACTACGCCGCCCCGGGTCGTGAACTGGCTTGATCGGCTAGCAGATAGCACGGAGTTGGTGAAGGGAGATATCATTACGACTCCCGAGCCGATGGTGAACGCTACCGCCCCCTATGGTGAACCGGCCGACACCTGCGGGCTTCAATCTTTGCATAACATCGGGTACTCGGTCGGCTACGATAACACGTTGGCGAGCCCGCGCTGGTCTTCGTACCGCGTTTTTCCTAATCGCGACGTGCGGCTGGAGCGGCCTTCGACTTTCAAGACCGACAAGCGGACCTCCGCCTTGGTCGCCACGCAGGAATTCATTCGCTCAGGTTATGACCGTGGCCACATGGCGCCTAATTATGCCATCTCGGTTTGTTATGGTGAAGACGCGCAGAAAGAAACTTTCCTGCTGAGTAATATCGTTCCGCAGCTTCATGCCTTGAATGCGGGACTATGGAAAGATTTGGAGCTCCGGGTG
>CAILOT010000186.1:0-3126 GCA_903835965.1 uncultured Opitutia bacterium | reverse complement strand
TAATTTACCATCGTCCGGGAAACACCGCGTTGAATCGCATTCTCGACGTGACCCATGCAAAGCGTGACGTCGGACGGCTTTAGCAAACGTCCTTTGTGGCGTTGGACGGCTGAGACCGCCTCCGCGACCAGAAATTCATAGGGGCCAAGATTGGCGCCGCGGGGAAAGTTCAAAGCAACGACGGAAGGTTCGTCACGTAAGCGACGTTCAAAGCCATGATTACGGCGACGAAGCTCTTGGACGTCGGACCATTTTTGGATCATCGCGCCCCAACCAATCAAAGAGCAAACCACCAGCACGGCCGCCACGGCGAGACCGGGAGCGTCCATCTGCTTAAAATACCAGAGAGCGCCTTTTTCGGCATCGGCCAGCACGACCATCAAGACGGGAGAAAGCATCGCTTTCATAGGCAATCCGACTCGAGCCGGGCTTCAACCTGAAAAGACCTTCCGATGCTTGAAACGGAAGACTTTCTCCTTCATAGTGAAGCTCGATGATACAACGTCCATCATCCTGCGCCGATTGTACCAAAGCCTGCGCCGTTTACTTTACCGTCGTCGCTGGCGGCAAGGCGATGTCCCATGCCTGTTGCCAAGACTGCCCCACCCTTCAAGCCGCCGCAGCAGACGGGCAACTACCGTCGGTAGCCCTGGGACTTAAACTCGACATTCCGACCCCACATGGACGAGGCAAATGCCCCACGTGCGGCTTCCGCTGGGCGGATTTCGTCCGCATCCACCGGATGGGGTGCCCAACCTGCTATCAGACCCACGCCCAAGAGGCCCTTGAGACGATTGCGCGCATCCAGCCCGGCATCGAACACCAAGGTCGGCGCCCCCTCGGCTCTGCCGCCGATACCCTGATGCGTCTGACCAAAGCCCGGCAGCTACTCAAAGAGGCGCTTAAGGACGAAGACTATGAGACCGCGGCGGTCTTGCGGGATCAGATTTCCGACTTAGAGGGCAATTCCCTTGAAAGTAAGAAATAACCTTCCGCATTGCTCGACAAGCCGGACGTGGCACGCTGGGCCAAAAGCATGAAGCCCACCGCCCTGCTCACCAATGACGATGGCATCAACGCGGCCTTCATCCATACCCTGGTCGCGGCCTGCGAAGCCGAAGGCTTCAAGGTGATCATCGCCGCCCCCGCCGGCGAGCGCAGCTGGATCGGACGGGCTTTCAGTCGCCACCGAGAAGTCACTCTGTCGGATTACCCTAATCTTGGCAGTCAAGCGTGGTCCATCGACGGCACTCCTTCGGATTGCGTCAATATCGCCCTCGGACATCTGTTAAAAACCCAACCTGACGTCGTGATCTCGGGTATGAATATCGGCTTTAATGCGACGATGCCATTATGCCTCAGCTCCGGCACCTTAGCGGGAGCGACCGAAGGGGCAGCCTGGAATCTGCCTGCCGTGGCCTGCTCAATGGACTTGGAACAAGATATCTTTGAACGCGTCCATCGCAAATCCGCCGAGTGCCCCGCCGCCCTCCGTCCGCACCTTGAAGCCGCCTGTCGGCACGCCGCCCGTTTTGCCCGCGGACTTGTGGGCCACCCCGTCCGCGGCCTCCATGTCCACAGCTTAAACTACCCGGCGACCGTCACGGACACCACGGCGATGGAACGGAGCGTCCCGGCCCTGGTTCGCCACGGGTCGCTTTTCAAACCTTCCGCTCAAGGCTTCACTTTTGCTTGGAATGACGGGGAGCAAGTCAGCGAAGGCGGCCAAACGGATTTAGCCGTGATCGAACGGGGGTTGATCAGCCATACCGTCTTCGACTTCGGCAACGTCGGCCCGCTCTGAGTCAGCTCAGTGCGCGTGACCGTGGTCGTCGTCATGTTCGCCATGGCCTTCGCCTGAAACGAAGACGGGCAAGAGAAGCACGAGGCCGGCAATGAACGCAGGCATCCATGCCTTACGCAGATCGTTGTGAGCCAAGAAAGGGTAGAAGGCGATGTAACCCGCCAAAGCCCATGCGCCAAGGTGATGGACGAAGAGCCATAAGCCCGTAAAGCCAGCGTCGTTTGCCCGACGCTGGACGTAGACGGAAAGGAAACCAGCGAAGAAAACAGCGGACAAGATAATCAGGAAGACCGCGAAAGGAGCCCAGCCCGATACGGCATGATGATGGATCTCTTCTTCTTGCTTCTTCACTTCGGCTTCAGCGGCGACCTTCGCCTGTTCATGGGCGGCTTTTTCGTCAAAAGCCTTACCTTTAGCGGCGGACTTCGCCTTGGAAAAAGCAGCCTCTTCGGACTTACGGGAGACCTCCGCGACCTTTTGGGCTACTTCACCATGAGGAAGCGTTTCCGACATGTAGTGGAAGGCTGCCGTCGAGAGCGCATAGAAAACGACGGAAAGAAGGGCGAGGTTAAGGGCCAAGCCGAAGCGGCTGAGTGGCTTTGTCAGATCCAGCGAGAAGGTCATAGGTTGAGTTCGGGAAATTAGATGACCCACCCTCGCCTTCAATTCCAAACTTGGAAACCTGACATATTCACGCCTCATGGATGGCAGATATGGCCCACCCTCTTCCTGAAACCGTACTTTTCGACCTCGACGGCACCTTGGTCGATAACTTTGAGGCCATCCACCGCTGCTATGATGACGTGATGTGCATGATGGGGCTGCCCAGCGTCACCCTTGAACAGATTCGCCGCGCCGTCGGGGGTTCGGTCAATGTCACCGTCGTCAAGCTCGCCGGCGAAGCCAATGCGCCGACCGCTACCCGCCTCTTTCGCGAACACTTCCCCAGCGTCATGTACCACGGACTACGCGTCTACCCAGGCTGTCGCGAAATCCTCGAAGGCCTTCGGGCCCGCGGAGTGCGGACCGCGGTTTACACGAACAAGGATGATGCTAATTCCAAGAAAATCATGGAGCACCTGGAGTTAAGCCATCTCTTTGACGGCATCTACGGGACGAACGTCCACCCCTGGCGGAAGCCACAGCCAGAGTTCACGCAGTTCGTACTTTCTTCGCTGAAAGCCAAAATCGGCACCACGGTCATGGTGGGAGATTCGCCTTTCGATATCGCGACCGCCCGGAATGGAGGACTCGCCGCCATCCATTGCGTCACCACCGGCAGCCATACCGCCGAAGAGCTCCAGCCGCACAACCCTGATACG
>CAILOT010000185.1:0-4269 GCA_903835965.1 uncultured Opitutia bacterium | reverse complement strand
GCCTTGGTGGCTTCCATCACAGCTTTACCGGCTTCCTTCTTTTCGTCTTCGCTCTTGGCATCCTTGGCTTTGGCCTTGGCGGCGACTACGGCAGCGTCGGACTGAGCAGCTTTGTTGGCGTCCTGGAACTTCTTCCAATCAGCATCCGAAACGGATTCTGGCTTGGCTGGGCCTTTGTTCTTAGCATCGCCCTTTTTAGGAGCGTCTGGCTTGCCTTCTGGCTTAGGAGCGTCGGCAGCGATCAGACCCGCGGTAGCGAGCAGAGCGAGGAGGAGGGAGTATTTGATTTTCATCGTATGTTAGTGGGTTGGGATAAGTAAAACCCCTCATTTATCCATAAGTTGCAATTCTTATCGAATTTCCCTCTATGACAGGCAGAGGGGGTGACAAAAGGGCATTTTGGGCTATTTATCCCTTAAATGAGTCTTATTTTGCATATTCCTCATGCCTCCACTCACCTCCCGGAAGGGACTTTAGGCGATTTTTTGATTAATTCGGCTGAAATCAAGGCCGAGCACCTCCGTCTGACGGATTGGTATACGGATGAACTTTTCGGGCAGGGCTATCCTGCTTCCCACATTATCCAGGCCTCTTGCTCCCGGCTGGTGGTGGATGTGGAACGGTTTCCGGATGACGAGCGTGAGCCCTGCGCCCGGGTCGGAATGGGCGCGACTTATCTCAGGACCAGTGCTCAAAAGATCATGCGAACGCTTTCGCCGGCCCGGCGTGAGGCGTTGATGCAGCAATACTATTGGCCGCATCATGCCCGGCTTGATCAAGCGGTCGCGGAAAGGGTCCGCGCCTTGGGTCATTGTTACATCTTGGACGCGCATTCTTATCCAACCGGCCCTTTGCACACGCACTTAGGCACGACCCTCACTCCCGAAATCGGCCTGGGCACCGAAGGGAAGCACACCTCTCAGGATTTTCGCGATTTCGCGTCAGGATTTTTTCGGCAACAAGGTTACGAGGTCGGTTTTAATGTGCCCTTCAGCGGTGCGATCGTCCCCCATGCTTTCATTGGCCAAGACTATCGCGTGCAATCGCTGATGGTCGAGGTGCGCCGCGATTTATACCTGGATGAAGCGACGGGCCAGAAACACGATGGGTTTCAACGCGTGCAAGCCACCTTGACCGAATTCCGCCAGAAACTGGTGGCGTGGGTCGCCGCACGCCAAGTTTGAACGGAGCTGGGAAGGCTTATTTTACTGAATGAAAGGCGGCGGCGCTGGCACTGCAGCAGGTGCAGCCGGTGCGGCTGGTGCCGCTGCGGGGGAGGCGGTTGCCGGAGTGATGGTGACGACTCCCGCGGTATTTTCGCCGCTGGCAGGTGTGCCGGCTTTATTCATTTCGGCCTTGATGAAACCAAAGCCTTTTTCGCGGATGGCGCTCAGTTCGGCCATGATGCCTTCTTTTTCGGTATCACTCGCGTCTTTCCACTTCGTTTCCAGTTCGTGGTTGCGCGTATAGAGGTCTTTGAACGCTTGGTTCTGAAAGGCGCTCCGGAAAGCCGCACCGATTTTTTCGCGATCGCCGCCAGCCATTTCCTCGATGAGTTTTTTGCCCTCGGCCCGCCAGTTTTGGAACTTTGATTCCAAAGCTTGCTGCGGGCTGAGGTCTTTGACGAGGTCAGTTGCGCTCAGCTCCGGCTTGATATTTTCTTTGGGATTAAGGTGCAGGCCAGACGCGCTGCGCACGGTGGAAGGCCGGTCGGTCACGTGGTTCGTCGCCGTCGGACCCGCCTTAGGGCTTCGCTCCTTGGGGGCGATGGGTTCAGGGCTGACGAAGCGGGCCACAACGAAGCCGGCTCCCACTACGAGGGCGAAACAAAGGAGGATGAAGGTCCGGTTGGAATGCATGGAGGTAAGATTAATATAACTGATTAAACTCCGCTGCACAGGGGTAAGTTCCGTAAAATTCGCTCATTTCCATGAGCCCTGCCCGCCTGGGCGGGGTGCCTTTCACGCCTTCGGGTTAAACAACATGCCCCACCAGGTCTTGGAGTAGGGGAGGGCGAGGTGATCCATGCGGGCAGCGAGAAAGGCGGCATCGATTTCTTCCTTAGGATGGCCGTCGAGCAGTTTGGCTTCCTCTAGTTCTTTACGGCCGCGCCGGGCGGCATCTTGGATGTGGGTATGCTTCAGGAGGTGCGCGACGGTCAGGCTGCCCGCGAGCAGGCTGAAGCCGGCGATGGCGAAAAGGAATCGGCCGCGGGCGGCCAAGGTCATCACGAATAAAATCGGCCAGGCGTTGCCCCAGAGAATCATGAAAGAATCCCAAGCGGCGAGATTGCCCAACTTGCGGTCGCGGTGTTGCAGGGCATGCCCGGCGAGTCGGGCCGCCCGGGCGACATCAAAGAGTCGGCCTCCGTGATAGACAGCCGGAGAGAGTTTGATCGCTGGCTCGTAAGCTGAATAAAAATCGGTGAAGGCGAACGAAGTTTCGTCCACGCCGACTTCTTCGATCTGACCGCGTAGCAAAATAATCCGTGCCGCTTGGGCGCCCGTGATGCCGCGGACGAGGAGTTTGCCACCGTGTTTTATTTCGAGTTTTTTCAGGCGAACCCATGCCATCCAAGGCAAGGCCAACGCAAATCCGCCGAAGAGGCAGACGACGATCAAGGCCTTGTCGAGAGGATCCATGGCCTTACCGTGGGGGATTCAGGGTTCCCTTCAAGGACTACCTAATTTAGTCTCCGCATAGGGGGGATTAGAGGCGGTGGATTCATCCGAAGGGCGGGGAGGCTTCATTGACCTTCGCTGGGAGGCGGGATTAAATCTTAAACATGAACCTGGACCTCGTCAGAAATTACCTGCTAGGGCTGCAAGATCGCCTCTGCGCGCTCATGGAGGAAGTCGACGGGAAAGCAAAATACCACACGGACGAATGGAAGCGGGCCGAAGGCGGCGGTGGTCGGACGCGCGTCATCGCTGGTGGTACGGTGCTGGAGAAAGGTGGGGTCGCGTTTTCCGATGTGCGTGGGCATGCTTTGCCCCCCTCTGCGACATTGGCGCGCCCGGATCTCGCCGGTAAGGGCTTCCGGGCGATGGGTGTTTCCGTCGTCCATCACCCGCTTAATCCTTATTGTCCGACTTCGCACATGAACGTCCGCTTCTTCTGCACCGACGGTCCTGATCCGGTCTGGTGGTTCGGCGGCGGTTTCGACCTCTCGCCTTATTACGGTTTCGACGAAGATGCGATTTCTTGGCATCAGGCCGCGAAAGCGGCGACGGGTTCGAATTACCTCAAGTTCAAGAAAGGGTGCGACGATTATTTTATCCTGAAGCATCGCGGTGAGGCGCGCGGCATCGGGGGTATTTTTTACGACGATTTCACGGAAGGCGGTTTTGAGAACGCCTTCGCGCTGATGCAGAAAGTAGGGGATGCCTATGGCCCAGCTTACGCTGAAATCCTGGGTCGTCGCAAGGATACCCCTTTTGGGGCGCGCGAAACCGAATGGCATGAAATCCGCCGCGGCCGCTATGTGGAGTTCAACCTCGTTTTCGACCGTGGAACGATCTTCGGCCTGCAATCAGGGGGTCGGACCGAGTCTATCCTGATGTCGCTCCCGCCTCGGGTCCAATGGCGTTATTGCCATCAGCCCGCCGCTGGTACGCCGGAGGAACGACTAATCTCGCATTATTTGAAACCGCAGGATTGGCTGGCGGGGTCCTGATGAATTCCCGCGACCGCTTTCTCGCCGCCCTTCGACGCCAGCCACACGGCCGGGCTCCCGTCTGGATTATGCGGCAAGCGGGTCGCTACCTGCCGGAGTATCGTGCCCTGAAGGCGAAGTCGGATTTCGTGACCATGGTGCGCACGCCTGAGCTGGCGGTCGAGGTGACCCTTCAGCCGCTCCGTCGCTTCCCGCAGCTCGATGCTGCGATTTTGTTTTCGGATATCTTGGTGATTCCAGAAGCTCTGGGCGTTGGTTATCGTTTTCGTGAAGAAGGCGGCATTGCGATGGAGCGCGCCCTGACTTCGCCGGCTGATGTCGCCACGCTAAAACTCGAAGGCTCCGCTGATCGGTTGCAGTATGTTTATGATGCCTTGGCTATCCTGCGTAAAGAACTTGGCTTGAATAAGACCTTACTGGGTTTCGCCGGTTCACCTTGGACGCTCGCCTGTTATCTCGTCGAAGGCGGTGGCTCCGAAACTTTCCCAAAGACCAAGGCTTTATTGAAAGCTGATCCAAAGATGATGCACCGCATTCTTGAGATCTTGACCGACGCCGTCGCGCAGTATCTTACGCGTCAATTCGCCGCCGGC
>CAILOT010000184.1:0-3386 GCA_903835965.1 uncultured Opitutia bacterium | reverse complement strand
TGATCTTTTTCATGATAAATTATTCGCCTTTGGCCTTCTTGGTTTTTTTGACCTTTTTCTCTTCCTTATTCGCGCTCCGCCCAGAACCGTCACCGACCGCATCCTTGATGCCGCCGGCGGGGTTTAATTCGGCAAGGGCCGCCGCCAAGCGTTTACGAGCCGCGAGAGCAGCCTCATCTTTACTGTCAGCGGGTACGAGCTTCTCCGTGAAAGGCGCGTCTTTCATATCATAGAGCGCGCCCGATTGATCGAGCTTCCAACCTTCCTCACGGACGAAATAATTATTGCTCAACTGGCAGTAAGCCCAAGTGCGCGGAGATTTCGTGTCGCCCTTGAATTGAGAGACCAGACTGCGCCCATCGACCACCCGACCCGTTGGCAGCGGAGCCCCAGCGACTTCGGCGAAAGTAGCCAGTAAGTCGCTCGCGTCCGCGACGTTGGAATTGACCTTACCGGCGGGCGTGACGCCGGGCCAGTTGGCGATGAAAGGCACGAGACCGCCGCCCTCTTGCATCGTCCCTTTCTCCCCGTCGAGGCGGCGCCCTCCGATGGTGGCGACGGGCGCGTGATGCTTGGCCGTACCATTGTCCCCCATGAAGACGATCAGGGTGTTCTCGCGCAATTTAAGGCGAACGAGTTCGGCAAGCAACTTGCCGATCAACTTGTCCATATAGACAATATTATCGTTATAATGGCGGGCCAGCCGCACTTCGGGGTCGGTCCCCGCCGGCACCGGAGCGCTATCGGGAGTCGGCAGGATCTCACCATGTACGTGCGACATCGAGTAATACAAGAAGAACGGTTTCGCCTTATTAGCCTCGAGCCAGGCCACCGCATTCTGGTGCATCAGGTCAGGCATATATTCCCCGTCCTGCAAGGGTAACGTCTTACCGTTGACGGTATAGGTGTCGGGATCACCACGCACCGAGCCGTCGGCGTTCATGCCTTTCACAGTCTTGCTGTTCCAATAGATGCCGCTGGCCTTGAAGCGGAAGTCGTGATCGAAACCCCACTCAGAGGGACTGCCCGAAGGCGAGAGCTGACCCCACTTGCCGATGAGCGCCGTCACATAGCCGGCCTTCTTCAGGACGGTCGGGATCATCTGCTCGGCTTGGTCGCCAGACCGTACCAGGTTCTTGCAAGCGTCTTGGCTCACGGCGCCCGTCCGGAACGCATAGCGGCCAGTCAAGATCAGGGAGCGCGACGGTCCGCACAGCGGAGCGGTATAAAAATGCGTGAAGCGGACGCCGCCTTGGGCGAGCGAGTCGATGTTCGGGGTCTTGAAATGATCGGCGCCGTTCACGCCTAATTCCGCGAACCCGAGGTCGTCGGCCAGAATATAAATTATATTCGTTTTGGCGGCCGGGGCGGTCGCCGCTTGGCCGACCCAGGGAAGCAGGAAGGCGAGTAAAGCGGCGGCGAGTAAGGTTTGCATAAGGAGTGAGGCGACGGGAGGCGTGCACCGTAAAGAACCCCCGCCAAATAATAAAGTTTCGTTTTGCCTAAAACGGGCGAATTTAGCCGATCCAGCCCGCGCGCAGGCTGGAGAATTAGGTTTGAGCCAAGTCCACGGTTACTCCGTGCTATCTTCCTACCCCTACCATGAAACGCCTCCTCGTACTTGCCCTTCTCGTCCGTTGCGCCGGATCCCTCGTCGCCGCCGGAGAGGCGCAGATCAAAGTGCGACCCGGAGAAGACGTCGAGATCACCCAAGACGGGAAAATCCTGGCCCGCTTCATGACCGCCCACGATGTCAGCACGGCAGAAAAACGCCTGGAGACTTATAAGCCCTACCTCCACATCTATGATGCTAGCGGCGAGCTCCGCCTGACCAAGGGCCCCGGGTTTCAATACACGCACCATCGAGGCATCATGGTCGGCTTCATGAAGATCACATTGGATGGCAAAAGTTACGATCGCTGGCACATGAAAGGCGGCGACCAGGTCGTCACGGACATCACGCCGACAGCCGGCGGCTTTACCGCGCACATCGACTGGCAAGGAGATACGGCCAAGCCGATCCTGACGGAAGAACGGGCGTTTGTCTTTTCGCATCCCGCCGGGCCCTTTTATTTCGCCATCGACATGACCAGCGCACTTCGCCCTGACCACGGCGAAGCCAAAATCGACGGCGACCCCGAACATGCAGGCGCGCAATTCCGCCCCTCCGAAAAGATCGAGGGCAAGACGACCACCTATGTCTACCCGGGCAAAGACGAGGCCATCCACAAAGTGAAAGACCTCCCCTGGGTCGCCGAAATCTTTACCATCGAAGGCAAGACGTTTACCGCCTTATTGCTCAATCACCCCACGAACCCGACGGGAACGGCCTTCTCCGCATATCGTGATTACGGCCGCTTTGGCGCCTTCCCCAAAGGCACGGCCACAGCCGCAGCCCCCTTTAAACTTCATTATAAGTGGCTCGTCGCCGCGGGCGAAATCCGCGACGGCGCGGTCTTCCAGCATGCCTATAACGATTTCACGGGGCGGAACGACGCCACCCCCGTCGTGACCGTCATGCGGGCGGAGCAATCAAAGACCCCAGCTAAGAAATAAGAAGTGGGCGACCAAACGCGTCGCGTTCACTTCGTCTTGGTTTTCTTCTTCTTGGCCGCTTTGGCCGTTTCAAGGTTACGACTGCAGGACATGTCGTCTTCCATCGGAAAATCATCCGCCTCGCGCAGCGCGATCACCCAAGCCGGACCGACGTCCTTGGGCGTAAGCGGCTTGAAACCTACCAGCTCTTTTTTCTCGCTCCAACCCTGCGGCAGCGTCCCCAAACTCGTACCACCTTCCGCGGCCGGCAATTTGACCTTTCCGCCAATCACAACGTTACCCTTGAAACGGTTCGGGATATTCTTCGGTCCGACCAAGGAAATCTTCGGATCCAAGGTCGCGGCCTCAATGGCCACCCCACCCGCCGGCTTGATGAAGCGGTTGTTCGCGATGTCGCAATCCGAAGGCATGAGCACCAATTGTTCTTCGGGCCAATGTTTCTTGTAGTCGGAGCCGATTTCCAGATCCACGCCCGCGCAACCGACGATGACATTGTTCGAGACCGTCACTTTCTTGCATTGCGGGTAAGCCGAAACGATTCCGAGAGCATTCTTCGCGGTCTTGGCGTTGGATTTTTCGTGAGGAGCGTAACTACTCGTCAGGGCATAGCCGACGAATTCGCCCGCAGAAATCCGGATGCCATAGTCGCATCCAGAAACATAATTACCTTGGACGGTATGATTAGGTCCCGACATCCGCAGGCCGTGCGCCCCGGCCAGGCCTTCGCCCAAGACCACGTTGCCCTTCAGCACGTTGTTGCTACCCCGGCGGATATTGATGCCTCCGAGCGTCGCCACCACGGTATTGTTGATGACCTGGTTGAAATTGGA
>CAILOT010000183.1:0-7082 GCA_903835965.1 uncultured Opitutia bacterium | reverse complement strand
TCCGATTTGCACCTTTGCACCGTCTCATTGCCATTTTATCACTCTGAGCCTCCGAGCCTCTGATCAATTGAGCCTCTAGTTTATCGGCCTCTCTCCTCCGCCCCCTTGCTCCTCCCTCTTCTCCATCATCTCGGTCCGCGTTGGCTTGCCCAACGAACCCGTTTTGCGCTGGAACGAAAGTTGGGTCTGTTGGCTAAACGTTCGCCGCAACGTCCCTGGGCGAATTTCGGTCCCACGAAAACTCATCCGGCCTGGAGGGTTCAGTCACCGTCGTTACCGATCACCAAACTCGACCGGACTTTTCTCGCCCCCCACCTCGAAGCATGGGCTTTGGCGGGTGGCCACTCTCCAGTCGCCGAAGCGGAGGCGATGGCCCGCGGGCAATTCCGGATTTTTTCGCACACGCTTTGCGACTTAGGTTATCCGCCCCAATGGGCGAAGAACGTCCTCACGGGCCGGACGATTTCGAGCAGCGCGCATTGGACGAAAAGTAGCGACGCCGGGGCGGATGATATCAAAGGCGTCTGGGAGGCTTCGCGTTTCTCATGGGCGTTCACCTTGGTCCGGGCCTGGGCGCTGGATGGCGAGGCCCGGCACGTCGAGCTCTTCTGGAAATTGGTCGAGGATTGGATGGAAAAAAATCCGCCCAACCGTGGGCCGAATTGGATGTGCGGTCAGGAAGCCGCCCTCCGCTTAATCGCTTTCACTTATGCGCTGCAAGTTTTCCGCCACCATCCTGCGACGACCGACGAACGCATCTTGCTGGGTGCGCGTTTCGCCGATGCGACAGCCCACCGTATCTTGGTTCATTTCGATTACGCTCTTTCACAGTCGAATAACCACGGGATTTCTGAAGCCATCGGCTTATTGACCGCTGGCACGTTTTGGCCCGAGTTGTCCGCCGCCGCTTCCTGGCGCCAGCAGGGCCTACAAGCGCTGGAAGCGCAGGTCGCAAACCTCGTCGCCGATGATGGTGGCTTCAGCCAGCACTCCACTAACTATCACCGGCTATTCTTACAGTTGATGACTTGGGGCGAGCTCGTCCAACGAGCCGTCGGCACGACTTTGCCTGCCGCGACCCGGCAGCGGGTACGTCAAGCCACGCGCTTCCTGTTTTCTTTGATGGAATCTGACGGGACGGTCCCACGCTATGGTGCGGATGATGGAGCTAACCTTTTTCAATTGAGCGGCTGCGGCTACGATGATTTCAGGCCGGCGCTGGGGGCGGCGATGGCGCTTTTTCTCGGTGAACGTTTGCCCGCCGGTCCGTGGGATGAAGCTGCGATATTTTTATTAGGCCCGCTCCCCGCCAGTGCGGCCTCGGAATTGACCTGCACTTACGACCATCCGCGCTCGGGCGTCTCAACCTTGCATCATGCGCGCGGTACGGCGTTCTTTCGCGCACCGACAATCTTCCGTCACCGTCCCGCCCAGGCCGATCAATTGCACGTCACGCTGCGCTGGGATGATGAATGGATCACCGAAGACCCGGGCACTTATTCTTATAACGCGCCTGGCGTCATGAACGGTTTGGCTGGGGCGCGTTATCACAATGTCGCGACCGTTAACGGCCTCGATCCGATGAAAAGGGCAGGGCGATTTCTGTGGCTGCCTTGGACGGCCTGCCAACGTCTTCCTGAAGCCTGGGGTTATCGGGCAACGCATTCCGGCTACCCGGGGTTTATCGCTGAGCGGCGGCTTCTGAAATTTCCGCAAGGCTTTGTGATCATCGATCGCCTGCGCGGGATGCTTCGTCAGCCGGGTGAATGGACTTTGCGCTGGCATGGACGTTCGCGCGCTGGCTTGGAAAAACTATCCATCGCCTGTTCGGTGGCTTCGGCGGAAAGTTGGCTGACTGCGGATGAGACTACCGGTGAGGGTTGGTATTCGGGATATTACGGCGCGAAGACCCCATCGTATACCCGGCGGCTGACCGCCATGGGAGACGACGTTATTTTTGTCACGGCGCTCGGCTGTGAAATCCGACTCGAGAAAGATGCCGTCATCGTCGACGGTGAAAGTATCGCGATTAATGAGTTATCGTGAGGTAGGGACAGCACCACGTGCTGTCCTAGTTGCCTTGAGGTAGGGTCGGCACTGCGTGCCGACCTAGAATCCATTTTCAGGTCCCAGGTCTCGGCCCTCAGGTCTCTGGTACGGGTTATCAGGTTCAGGTGCGGGTGCAGGTCAGAATCTAAAAGTGCAAAAGTGCAACCCGCCTTCGGCTTGTGCAAAGGTGCAAAAGGGAGAGGCATAGGAATCACTGCACTGTCTCATCGCCATTTTACCTCTCTGGCCAACTGGCCAACTAATCACCACCCTCCATGTCCACCCCACTTGATTCAGCACGCGATCTTTTAAAAGCCGAAGCCGCTGCGCTCGCTGAATTGAGTTCCCGCTTAGACGGATCTTTCACCAAGGTCGTCGAGCTCATCGCCTCGCACTCGGGTAAGGTCGTGCTGTGCGGCGTCGGTAAATCCGGCCTCATCGGGCAAAAAATCGCCGCCACGCTTTGCAGCACCGGCACACCGGCAATTTTCTTACACGCTTCCGATGCCGTTCACGGCGATTTAGGGATCTTGCAGCCCGGCGATCCGGTCATCTTGCTTTCGCGTTCGGGAACGACAGCCGAACTGATCCGGCTGATTCCCGTATTGCGCTCCTTCAAGGCGCCCTTGATCGCGATCGTGGGTAATATGCAATCGCCCCTCGCCGCCCAAGCCGATCACGTGCTGGATATCGGCGCTCGGCCCGAAGCCGATCCGTTGGGTCTTGTTCCGACGACGAGCGCCTTGCTCACGCTTGCTTTGGGCGATGCCTTGGCCGCCGCGCTCATGACCCGCCGCGGCTTCCAGGCCGCGGACTTCGCGCGTTTTCATCCGGCTGGCCAATTGGGACGAAATCTATTGCTGACGGTTGGCGAAGTCCTGCAACCCTTGGAGCGTTGCGCGACGGCCTTGCCGGGAGATTCTTTACGCGAGACCGTCATCGCAATGACCCGTTTCCCGCACGGCGCCGCCTGCGTCTTGCATCAGGATGGCACCTTGGCCGGGCTGATTACGGATGGCGACTTACGCCGCGCCTTAGGCCGTGGGGTCGATATTAATTCCGCCCGGGCGCAGGATATCATGACCCAGAATCCCGTCCGCGCCCACGTGCCGATGGCCCTGGGCGAAGCCGCCCGCATCATGGAAGACCGCCCCTCGCAGATTTCGGTCTTGCCCGTCACCGATGCGGCGACCAACCGATGTCTCGGTCTAATCCGCCTGCACGATATTTACCAAGCTGGTATCGTTTAATCTAAACCTGAATTTATTCTATGAGTCATGATCCGCGTTTAATTGAAAAAGCTCGTCGTGAGAGGCCGCCGCTTACGCCCCGCGAAAAAGCGGTGCTGATCCTCGCGAGCGCCATCGCCATCTTGGTGCCGTGGGGTTGGGGCGGAGTCGTGCTCTGGACGGTCGCGGCCGCGTTGGGCCTGACGACGGCCGCGTTGCTGGCCGCCGTGGGCACCTTGATGGTCCAACGTTACGCCCTCGTGCTTTGGTTCGGCGCCATTCTGGTGGCCTTTACGCAGGTCCCGATGGACGTCGATCCGTTCAGCGCGCATTGGCTGGATTATTTAGCTTTCCCGGTCGCCGCTTTCATCGGCCAAGCCGTACCGGCCTTTCTGCTTTCAGGCGACAATCGTTCGCGGCCGGCGCTCAATTGTTACCGCGACCTGATGTCGTCGATTCCTTTCTGGGCGGGCATCGCGCTTTTCAGTTACATGGCCGTGCAGGCGCTTAATCCTTGGGGCACGGTTATCGAGCGGGATCTCTTCTGGCGTATCACCAAAGAAAATCCCATTAGCTGGCTGCCTTCCGGACTGAGTGCGCCTTTCCTTTCCGATGAAGATCCGGGAGGCATGAACGCTTGGCGCCTAATGATGATCATCGCGGTGCCTTGGATGTTGTTTTGCGCTTTGCGTGCGGGCCTTCGCCGCCGCCGCGGCTATGTTTACCTGGCCTGGATTGCTATTGGGGCCACGTGCGTCTTTGCTGTTTTTGCGCTCTTAAACCAAAATAATACGAGGACAACAATCCTTGGCTTTAAGGTTCCAGACAATTGTTCACCGTTCGGTACTTTCATTAACCGCAACCATGCGGGGGCTTATTTTTATCTGAACGCCACTTTGGCGATGGCTTTGGTCTATTGGCATATTCGTCGGGCCGGGGATGTCGCGCTGCGAGGTGGGCCGCATTTGATGGCCGCATTTCTAGCGCTCTTTCTAGCGCTCTTTGCAACCTTCACCAATAGCGTCGGGGCGATGGGCATGATTATGGCCTTAGCGTTAGTGGTCGCACCATTGGCTTACTTCATGGGCATGCCGCGCGAATCGATGGCTTACAAAGAAGTCGCCTTCGTGACGCTCGGGGCTCTGCTCACGGTTTCGTTCATCTTTTTGTTCTCGGCTAATTTCAAGGGTATGGAAAAGAAGTTTAACACCAAAGTCGCTAACTATCAGGCAGCGGGAGCAGACGATCGTGCCCCCTTGCGCTATGCGACCTGGGAAATGGTGTCAGCGGGCTATGAGAAACCTAAGATCTGGACGGGTAAGATCTGGACGGGTTGGGGTTCCGGTTCCTACCGCTGGATCTCACCTTATTTCCAGGCAAAACAAAAGGAGATGCAGCATCCGGATGGCCGTTTAAAAGTACGCGCGACCTATGCGCACTTCGATTGGCTACAGCTGCTGGCTGAAATCGGTATCATCGGCTTTATTCCTATACTCGTAGGGTTGTGGTGGTTGGGAAGATGGATTCGTCGGGCGTTTTACCGCGGCCATCCGGAAGCCATTCCCCTGGCCTGTATCCTGATCCTCATCTCTATGCACGCGTGCGTGGAACTACTTTTCTGGTTCACACCTATTACGTGTATGATCGCAATTATCGCCGCGACCCTCATCGCTTTTGTTGATCAATCATCGGCCGAAAATAACGGTCAGAAAGAAGGATCGGAAAGGCCGCAATCGAATGGATAGGCGGCAAATGAGTATGGAAAGCAATGGGTAGGGACAGCACCACGTTCTGTCCTAGTTACTTTGAGGTAGGGTCGGCACTGCGTGCCGACCTAGAATCCATTTTCAGGTCTCGGGTCTCGGCCCTCAGGTCTCTGGTACGGGTTATCAGGTATAGGTGCGGGTGCGGGTTCGGGTCAGAATCTAAAAGTGCAAAAGTGCAACCCGCCTTCGGCTTGTGCAAAGGTGCAAAAGTTGAGGCATAAGAATCACTGCACAGCACAGGTGCAAAAGTGAAGGCAAATTTAGCTCACCATCTTTTCCGACTAGGTACTTCAGGGCGGGTGTCCTCGAGATGAGACATCAAGGCTAAGTATTTCGTGAATCCACCTTTGCACTTTTGCACAGGAGCTCCGCTCCGATTTGCACCTTTGCACGCGGCACCGCCGCATTTGCACTTTTGCACTGTCTCATTGCCATTTTACCTCTCTGGCCAACTGGCCAACCAATCAACTCCTCTTCACTATGTCCTCATCTATCTGTGTTCTCGGCCTAGGTTATATCGGCCTTCCCACCGCTTCGATTTTTGCGACTAAAGGCCGGCAGGTGCTCGGCGTCGACGTCGTCCCCTCCGTGGTCGAGATAATCAACAGCGGCCGCATTCATATCCAAGAACCAGATCTCGATGTGCTTGTACGAGCGGCCGTTCAATCCGGCTATCTCAAGGCTGCGCTTAAGCCCGCCGCCGCCGATACTTTCATTATCGCGGTGCCGACGCCTTTTTCCGTGACCGCCAGTGGCGCCCGGGTGCCCGATTTAAAATACGTCGAAGCCGCGGCCCGGTCGGTCGCCCCGGTCGTTGCGGCCGGAAATCTGATCATCCTCGAATCGACTTCGCCGGTCGGCACGACCGAAAAAATCAAAGCCTGGATCGAGGATGAATTGTCCAAGCTTGGGCGAAAGGTCGACGGCCTGCTTTACGCGCATTGTCCGGAACGCATCTTGCCCGGCCAGATGCTGAAGGAACTGGTTTCCAACGATCGCATTTGCGGCGGGCTTACCCCCGAGGCTTCCGAGAAATCCAAGGCACTCTACGAAATCTTCTGCACGGCGCAGATTTTCCTGACCGATGCCCGGACGGCGGAATTGGCCAAGTTGACCGAGAACGCTTTCCGTGACGTCAATATCGCCTTCGCTAACGAGCTCTCGCTGATTTGCGACCGGCTCAGCATCAACGTCTGGGAGCTCATCCGGTTGGCAAATCGACACCCACGCGTAAAAATACTTTCTCCCGGTCCGGGCGTGGGTGGTCACTGTATCGCCGTCGACCCATGGTTCATCATCGATGCCGCCCCCGCCGAAGCGCGCCTGATGCGTACGGCTCGCGAGGTCAACGATGGCAAGCCTCATCACGTCATCGCTCAGGTGCGCGCCGCCGCCGCTCAACAGAAAAATCCAGTCATCGCCTGCTTGGGCTTGGCGTTCAAGGCGAACGTCGATGATTTGCGCGAATCTCCCTCGTTGGAAATCGCCGAGCACCTCGCCGCCGAGGGATTCAAATTATTAGCCGTCGAACCCAATATCAAAAGTTTGCCTGCACGTCTGACGGGTAAGGCGGAGTTGGTTTCGCTCGACGAGGCCGTCTCCCGCGCCTCGATCATCTTGGTCTTGGTTGATCACCGTTCTTTCGGTTCGTTGACGTTAGCCCAACTCGCCGGCAAATCCTTGATCGATACCCGCGGTCTGGTGCGGGCCTGAAGTGTAAAAGTGCAAATCGGCCTGCGGCCTATGCAAAAATGCAAACGTGGGAGACGCCTTTAGTTGCCTTGGGGTAGGGACAGCACCACGTGCTGTCCTAAGAGATGCATTTTCAGCTCTCAGGTCTCGGCTATCGGGAGCCAGGTTCGGGTGTTCGGGTTCAGGTATAGGTTCGGGTCAGAATCTAAAAGTGCAAAAGTGCAACCCGCCTTCGGCTTGTGCAAAGGTGCAAAAGAGAGAGGCATAGGAATCACTGCACAGTACAGGTGCAAAAGTGCAAATCGGCCTGCGGCCTGTGCAAAGGTGCAAAAGTTGAGGCAGGGTA
>CAILOT010000182.1:0-9985 GCA_903835965.1 uncultured Opitutia bacterium | reverse complement strand
CGAGGGCGCTCAACCCTACCTAAGATACAGCTAGGTCAGCACGCAGTGCTGACCCTACCCTTAAAGAGAAGGGACAGGGCTAGGGTCAGGGACAGGTTTCAACTCTTTGGGGCAGACACAGGAACAGTCGCAGGAAATTTTCCGAAGCTGCCACCCGAAGTTTGTATCTACCTTTGCACCTTTGCACAGGCCGCAGGCCGATTTGCACGTTTGCACCGAGGACAGCACGTGGTGCTGTCCCTACCCCTTACTCTTCGCCTCTTCCCTCGCCTGCGAAGCCGTGCTGTCCGCCCAGAGCTGACGGGTGACTTTAAGTAAGGCGTAACCGCTCACGACCAAGACGGCCGTGAGAATCCAGGCCATGCGCAACCGCGATGGATCGCCCGAGGCGTAGAGAAAATTACCGATGGCAAAAAGCGCTGACCAGATGACGACACAACCCGCGATCCAGCCGACGAAGGCCGAGCCGATGCGATTCTCCTGAGCGATTTCGGTATCGCTGATGCCGGCTTCGGCGCGGATGTCGGTCCAGCCCGGGCCCGCCGGCTTCACCTTCTGACAGAAGGCGATGAGGGTCGCGCGGTCCGTCTGCGGGCCGACATACGCGGTGATGAGCCATGAGAGCGTGGTCAAACTCACTTGAATGATGGTGGTCGTCGCGAAGTCCGCGTGTGGCAGGAAGAACGGCACGGCCACCGCAGTCACGAGCGACATCACCATGGCGACGACTTCGCACCAGGCGGACACGCGCCACCAGAACCAGCGGGCAATGTAGAGCAGGCCGGTGCCGGCACCGATGGAGAGCAAAATCTGGAAAGCCTGCTGGGCCGATGAGAGCGTCAAGCTAAGTAAAGCAGCGACAACGTAGAGCAAGACCGTCGAGAGGCGACCCACATTAACATAGTGGCCTTCCGAACCATCTTTCTTGATGAAGCGACGGTAAAAATCATGCACCAAATAAGACGACCCCCAATTGAGGTGCGTCAGGATTGTCGAAGAATTCGCCGCCAAGAGGCCGCCAATCATCAACCCGACAAATCCGACCGGAAGGAATTTAAGCATCGCGGGGAACGCTGAATCGTGTCCGATCATGGTGGCGTCCGCGTTCGGAAAAGCCGATTTGATCGAAGCCAAATCCGGGTAGATGATGATCGAACAAAGCGCGGTGATGATCCAAGGCCAAGGCCGCAAGACGTAGTGCGCGATATTAAAGAAGAGCGTGCCGCCAAGGGAGTCCTTCTCCGATTTCGAGGCCAGCATCCGCTGCGCGATGTACGAACCGCCGCCAGGCTCCGAGCCCGGATACCAGTTCGCCCACCAGCTGATCGCGATCGGCATGATAAAAATCATCAACGCCAATTCCGGCATCGTGAAGTTAGGCAACAGATTGAGGATGGGCTGACCCTTGCCGTCCGAGGCCGACATCACTGGCACGCCCGCCGTCGTCACGACCTGCTGCGTCTTGAGCTGGATCACCAACGCTTTCAAGCCGGCCCAACCGCTGGCCTCGCCCGTCAGACGTCGACCGACTTCCACGAGGGAGAACCAAGCGGCGGCGAAGACCGCGGTCATCTTGATGAAGAACTGGATCATATCGATGACCAGCACGCCCCAAAGCCCCGAGTGCGCCGCGAACACCACGTTAAGAATGCCGCAGATCACGATCGTCTGCCACGATGGCATCCCGAAAAGGATATTGGCGATTTTACAGGCGGCGAGCGTCACCATCCCCATGATGAAACAGTTAAAGAATAACCCGAGGTAGACGGCCCGGAATCCGCGCACCACCGAAGCCTCCTTACCGGAATAGCGGTGCTCATAAAATTCCAAATCCGTCATCACGCCCGAACGGCGCCACAACCGCGCGAAGAAGAAAACCGTCGCGACCCCAGTCAGCACGAAGGCCCACCACTGCCAGTTGCCGGCGACACCATACTTGCGCACCTGCTCCGTCACCCAGTTCGGAGTATCCGATGAGAACGTCGTCGCGACCATCGATAGGCCGGCCAACCACCACGGCACCGAGCGACCCGACGCGAAGAATTCTGACGTACTGCTGCCGGAGCGCTTCGCGAAGAACAACGCTGGGACGAAACAAATCAGAATCGTCGCCGCGACGATCATCCAATCAAGCAGGGTGATATTCATAAACGAACGGGCTAACAATGTTCTCATTCAGTACCGCTCCGGTAGCAATCGACTTCCCCTGCCTTATATGAGCAGATAAGAGCATTAGTGCATGAGCCTTCGCATCTAGGTAGGGCTGACCGGCCCGGTCAGCCGCGGTTGAGCGAGGGCGCTCAACCCTACCCGATGCATCGAAAGGTAGGGGCGCGACGGCGTCGCGTCCGTTCGCAACGTAAGGCAAGATGAGACGGGCAAGCTTATCCGATCTCATTATGTCCGTTCGCCTACGGACGCCACGCAGTGGCGCCCCTACCCGCAGCAATGTCATCCAGACCCTGAGCCTCCGAGCCTCTGGTCAACTGAGCCTCTCTGTCTCTCCTGCCACCCGCCACCGGCCACCCGGGGCTTGTCTCTCCCTATACTCCATACTCGATACTCAATACTCTCCCCTCTCCACTTTTGCACAGGCCGCAGGCCGATTTGCACTTTTGCACCTAGGGCAGCACGCGGTGCTGCCCCTACCTCGATACAGCGGACGCGACACCGTCGCGCCCCTACCCAAATAAAAAGGGCGCCGATCGGCGCCCCTCTTAAATTACCTGACCTTCATTTCACTTCTCGCGTCACTTCGCGTCCGGAATCTCGTTCAAAGTATACCATCCTTCGTTATGCCATAGTTCGTCGCCGGATTTGCTTTTCACGCCCGCGGCGACGAGGTGATGGATATGTCCACGGACGAGGCCTTCGACGACGAGTTTCACTTTCAAACCATCAGCTGAAACGGTCGCTGATTTGATCTTGGGCTCGGTCTGGTCGACTTCGGGGCTACCATAGCTGGATTGGTAAATATAAGTGAAGGTATCCATCGCGTAACTCGCGACACTACCGGCCGTCGCGGCGTCAACCGGCTGCGTGAAGGTGACTTCAAAGCCGTCGTTCTTAGCCGAGATATCATGCATCTCAAACGGTACCTTGCCCTTGAAACGTACGCGCTCAAAGGTGAAAGGCTTCGAGCCGCGCGAACCCCAGCCGCGATTGGAGCCGCCGACGAACATCGTGCCGTCTTCTTGGTCCATGCGCACCGGAATCAGGCCGGCTTCAAAGCCGCCGAGAAAGTGGAAGCAGGCGCCCTGATAGAGGCCATTGACGAACTCAAGGTTGACGCGCTGGACCTGCGAAGCGGTCTGCTCGCCAATCATCATCTGATTTTCCCACGGACCAAACTTGCCCTTGGCCATATCGCAGGCGATGCCGGAAGGAGAATTACCGACCTTGCCGTGCGGCAGGATGACGGCGGGCGGGACGAATTCCGGGAATTTTAACCGCTCGGTCAGGATGCGCGACCCGCTGGTAGGCTCGGCCGGCGCCGGCAGGTTCGCCAAGGCGTGGAACTTATTACCCATGGGGTTACCCTGGAACGAACCCGGGCGCAGCCACTTGAGCGAGGAGGAGCCATTCCAGACGCCTTGGTTATCCATATAAAACATATCACCCTTCGCGTTGGCACCGATGCCGCCGGGCGAACGTAAGCCCGAACAGGTCGGGATGAACTTACCTTCAGGCGTGACACGTACGCACCAGCCGCGCCAATCAGATTCCGCGGTGAAAGATCCTGTAAGGCACAACGCCACCCAGACATCGCCGTTCTTATCCGGCTCCGAGCCGAAGGCGTATTCATGGTAATTCCCATTGATGCCCCACTTGGAACAGACGCTCTCGAAGCTGTCCGCCCGACCATCGCCATCCTTGTCCGTCATGCGGGTATGCTCTGGGCGTTGGGTCGCATAGAGCGAACCGGCTTTCCAGAACATGCCGAGGGGTTCGTGCAGATTGGAAGCGAACTTAGTCCACTTGATCTTGGAAAGATCGGCATCATACGCTCCTTCGGCGATCCAGACATCCCCCCGACGCGTTCCGATAGCCACCTTCTTACCGGGCATGAGCGCAATCGAGGAAACCTCACACACTTCACCGACGGGCGTCGGGATTTCGACGCGCTCATAGAATTCATCCTGCCGCGCCTCGGAGAGTTGGACGTCGGCCGTCGCCAATTTCCCTGCCTTGGGTGCTTTGGCCGGAGCGGCGGAAGCGCCGAGGGAAAATCCGACGAGGGCGAGGATAACGAAGATTTTTTTCATAAAGATATTTTCCGTTTAAGAGATTAGCGGAAGGAGTAGCCCAGCACGGCGGTCTCGCCGGGCTTGAGGGTGAGCGTGAGGCTCTTATCATTGGCGTTGGCCTTCGGGGCCGGGCCGCTGACGGCGCGGACCAACAGACCGCCGGCGATTTCGGCGACGCCGTCGGCCGGGCCGCTGACGGTGAGGTCGCGAGCAAGTACCACGACGATGGATTTATCGCCGGTCACCTTGAGCGTGCGCGTGAGCGTGGCCTTACCGGAGCCGGCTTCGGGCAGCCAAGCGTCACTGAGCGCGAAGCCTTCGCCAGCGGAGCGGAAGGTTGGGTTGCCAGCCTTGTCGAGGTCGTAGCCCTTGAATTCGGCCGCGACGTTGACCGCAGAGAATTTCCAATCCTTGGCATCCTTCTCGCGGATGAATCGTACAACACTACCGGCGGAACCTTCGAGCCGTACGCCCTGGCCATCGGAGAGCTTGACGATACCTGTACCCGCAGGTGGCTCATTGCCGGCGCCACGGTCGGTCCAGTGGTGTCCGCCATCCATGAATCGTCCTGACCACAACAACTCGACCGCGACGTTATCGGCGCTGTAAGCGAGGTTGAGGCCGTTGGGGAAACCGATACCGATTGCGCGCGGCGAGGTGCCTTCGATGAAATTACGGTAGATAGCGGCGATGCCGTCCTTGGGCTGGATCGGGATCGAGACCTTTTCCTTGATCTCTTTAAACTTAGCCTTCGAAAGCGCCTTAGGGCTCTTATCCTTCGGTCCCTTCACCGCAAGGACGACGGCCGCGTTGGCGCCGTACTGAACGTATTCCACGCGCAACGGCGTCAGGCCTTTCTTAAGCATGACGGGTACTTCCTTGCTACGCTTGCCGACAGGACCCACGCCCTTGACCTCGGCGATGCGTTCGCCGCCGACGTAGAGGGCGCCAAAATCATCGCAATCAAAGGTAAAGAGGTACTTACCCTCTTCGGCGGCATCGAACTGCGCGTTCCAAACCATCGCGTAATATTCCTTCCGGCCGGATTGCGCGGTGTCGATGATGCCGACGTTGAAATCTTCCATCAGGACGGGCTTGAGCGTAGAGAAGTCAGGCAACTCCTTCCACTTGCCCTCATAGACCATCCCGACGAGGTGCTGGAGTGGCGATTTGGCAACGGGGAACGGATGCGCTTTCAGCAGCTCCTCGGCCGTCCAAGGCTTGGTGCGTTTTTCCGTCGACGCCCGCACCGCCTTCACTTGCTCGGGCGTGACCGCACTTTGGCCGCCTGCGAAGGTCTTGCGGACATAAGTCAGCGCCGCGGCAATCTTCTCATCGCTGAGCACCGCGCCCTGCGGGGGCATATCAATGTTATAAGTTTTGCCGGCGACCTCGACCGGACCCGTCAGGCCGTTGAGGACGATCTTGATCGTGCGGGCCGGCGTGCCTTTTGGCCACTCGCTATCGACGAGCGGCGGCAAGCCGTTGAGCCCTTTGCCGTCCGGGCCGTGGCACGCCACACAGAGCGAGTTATAAACCTGAGCGCCGTCTTCGGCGGCCACGAGCAAGACGGATGAGAACAAAAGAGCGAGAAGCGACAAGGGGCGCATAGGGGTAGGCATTATCAAGCCCCATAATTCCGAGGGTGCAAGTCGGATAGGAATGGGAGAAGCGACAGGTAGGGACAGCACCACGTGCTGTCCTATGTGCAAACGTGCAAACCGGCCAACTGATCAACCGGTCAACTTACCTCTGTTTATTCTCAGGTGACGGGTGACGGCCAACTGGGCCTCGGCCATTCGGGTATCGGCGTTCCAGCCTTCGGCCATCGGCTTCGGCAATCAGGTGCGGGAAATTTCCTGCGACTGTTCCTGTGTCTGCCCCTAAGAATCGAAACCTGCCCCTGCCCCTTGTCTTTATTAAGGTAGGGTCAGCACTGCGTGCTGACCTAGCTGTATCTTAGGTAGGGTTGAGCGCCCTCGCTCAACCGCGGCTGACCAAGGGTGGTCAGCCCTACCACGAGACAGGATAACAAACTCAAAGGGAGACCGGATGACAGGGGTGCTCGGGGCGGGAGTCGAACCCGCATACCTTACGGCGCCAGAACCTAAATCTGGTGTGTCTGCCATTCCACCACCCGAGCAAACCTGTGTTGTCCAGATTTGCGGCGCCGCCCCGATTGGCAAGCGCTTTGCGGAGGAGGCTTAAGCCAAGCGCCCGAGAGCCGAGCCGACGCGAGCATAAAGTTCGATGCCGCTCTCGCCGGCTTGGGCTAAGTCGGCTTCCAGGCAAATCCGCCCCGGCTCAAAGAGCGTGGCGAGGAATGATCCGCCAAAGCGGAAGTAACCTTTCTCGTCGCCCTTGGCCATCGGTTGCTCGGGTGCGTAGGTCTCGATGATCGTACCGACGTTGGTCGCGCCGACCGCGACGATGGTCACGAGACCGAAAGCGCCGGCGTCAATCGTGACGCGTTGCCGTTTGTTTTTCCAAAGGTAGGCGGCGCAGCGGCGGAGCGCGATGGGGTTCACCGAATAGAGCAGGCCGGGAAGGGGGACGGCGGCGTGCGGCGTGCCGGCGACCGGAAAGTGAAAGCGATGATAATCGACCGGGCAAAGCCGGGAGCAGACGACGGTGCCGCCCGCATAGCGCGCACCGAGGGCACGATCGCCGACGAGCTCGGGAATATCAAAAGTCTGCCCCTTGGCGTAAATGCCTTTTATTTTTGATACATCTTGGAAGCCGAGATGCCGGCCATCGGCGGGAAGTACGGCCATTTCCGGACGCGCATCGACCGGCCGGGCGGAAGTTTTTAGTTTCCGATAAAAGAACTCATTGAAAGTCCGGTAAGCCTTCGGGTCCACTTCGAGGAATTCGGCGGGGTCGAGGCCGAAGTCGCGGATGAAGGGCGCGACGCGCCGGGCGCTGCCAGGCCGATCCATGGCCCAGCCGTAAATCTTGGAAAACAAGGCGCGTTTGACGACGGCATGTAAGGTCACCTTACCGAGCGGGTTGCCGTAGATGCGACGCAGCCACGCCTCGCCGTAGACCTGTTCGATTTCGGTGCCTCCCGTATGGCGATTATGCAGGGTAATGGGTGAATCGACGTCCATGGCGGAAGATTTGCGAAAAAATGACTTCAAGGGAACCATTTATCTGTCAAAACAGTGAATACCCTGATGCCTAACCTGGTCCTTGCCTTTCTTACTTTCGCCGCCGTGCTTTCGGCCCAGCAAGTTCCGATGCCTAAGGCGCCCGAAACCGTGAAGGCGGAAGTAGAGGCGGAAGTCATCCGCGCCCGCTTGGATCTGGCGGCCGCCAAGCGTCGACAGGAAGCCTTACCTCTCACCTTGGAAATGCGGCAGCTCGACGCCGAAGCTACCTTGCGTGCCGCCCGATCAGAAGCTTTGGCGGCTCCCTCTGAAGCTGAGCGAGCCCGACTTAACTTAGAGGCTTCGGTTTCTTCGGCCAAAGCGGCGGCCGCCTCGGCGGATAAGGATCGGGCGCGGGCTGACCTCGAGGCGGAAGCCCGTCTGGCTTCGGCGCAAGTGTCGGTCGAATACGCCAAAATTTCTTCTTTTGCGCAGATCGCTAAATTGCAGCAGAAGGTCGCCGACATCGCGACCCACGCCAAGGTTTCATATCCGAAAGATCCCATGGTCGACGGTGTCCTCCATATTTCCGATCGCCGCATTCCTTTTAACGGCCGCGTCACCGATGAGTTGGCTCAATTCGTCTGCGGCCGCATCGCCTTCTATAATGCGGTCGACGCCGAAGCCCCGATCTTTCTCGTCATTGACCGCAATCCCGGCGGATCGGTGATGGCCGGCTACATGATCTTGCAAGCCATGGAGACTTCCAAGGCCCCCGTTTACGTCGTCGTCAAGGGGTATGCGGCTTCGATGGCGGCGATCATCACCACGCTTGCCCAACGCTCCTTCGTCTACCCCGAGACCATCGTCCTGCATCACCAGGCCGCGACGGGCCTCAGTGGCAACGTCACGCAGTTGAACGAACAGCTCAAGTGGAGCAAAATCTGGTGCGAACGCATTTTTATCAAGGTCTCCAATAAGATCGGCATCCCCATCGATGAGTTCGTGGCCAAGATGTATCAGAACGTCTCCACGGGAGATTGGAAAGTCCATGGCGACGCGGCGGTACGGATGAAATGGGCGACGGATCTGGTGGAGCGCATGAGCGAAGATGGAGTCAATGCGACCACACCGGCCCCGGCTCCCGCGCCTTTGGATCCTGACGTTTTTGGTAATGGCGCGAGCCGCGCCCCCGACGGTCGGGTCAAACAATTGCTTCCGCCGCTCGGTCCTTGCGACCTTTGGTGGTTGTACGATCCCACCGTCGATTTCGTCCTGCTTTAATTTAACAAAATAAAATATGAAAATACCTTCTTCTTATCCGGCTTGGCTCTTTGCTTGCCTCGCGTGCGCTTCCTTGAGCGCGCAGAATGCGCCGTCCAAGCCACCCGCGAATCCGACGGCGCTGCCTTCCGCCCCGGCTCAGCCCACGACGGTGGCGCCGGGTGCTCCCATTGCGAGGGAGGAACTTACGCCTGAACAGAAGGCAGCGATGAAGGAAGTGGAACGGATGCGCGCTGAAAAGAGCCGGATCGACGCCGAGCTCGCCTTGGCGGAAGCCAAGCGCACCGAAGAATTGGCGCCGCTGAATTCCGAGACCGCCAAATTACAGGCGGAACGCGCTTTGCGGCTCGCGAAGGCGGCGGCGGAAGCCGCGGCATTAGAAGATGAACGCGCCAAGCTCGAACGCCAGGCGGCGTTGGAGGCGGCCCGCTCCGGCGCCCGTCTGTCCGAACGTAATAACAAGATTCGCGAACTCGAAGCGGAAGCCAAGCAGCTCCAGCTCGAGTCGGCGAACACCGTCTCGCGCTTGAGCAATGAAATCTCCCGTTTCCAGAAAGAAGAAGAAGCCCGGAAGATCGCCACCAAGGCCAAGCCGATTTACCTGAAGGAGCCGCTTGTCAATGGCACGCTAATCATCAGCGATCGCCGCATTGCCTTGAATGGTGCCGTCACCGAACAGCTTGCCGATTACGTCTGCCAGCGGATTAATTTTTATAACAACCAATCGGCCGAATTTCCGATTTTCATCGTCGTGGACAATAGCCCCGGCGGTTCGGTGGCCTCGGGTTACCTGATCCAGAAAGCCATGGCGGCTTCGAAGGCGCCGGTTTACGTGGTCGTCAAGGGCTTCGCCGCGTCCATGACGGCGGTCATCGCGACCTTGGCGGAGCGTTCGTACTGCTACCCGAACACCATGATTCTGCATCACCAGGCTTCGAATAATCTCCGAGGTAATATGACGATGCTCAAAGAGCAGGTCGAATTTACCACCAAATGGTTTGAACGTCTGGCGACGCCCGTAGCCAAGAAGATGGGCCTGACCTTGGATGATTTCGTGAAGCAGATGTATGCCAATGACTCGACCGGAGATTGGCAGGCGTTCGGCGATAAGGCGAAAGAACTGAAATGGATCGACCAAGTGGTCGAACGTATCGAAGAGACCGCCATCCTCGATTTGTTGCCGGTCGCCCCAGTGCTGCCTCCGGCGATGCCGGTACCGGTCAAACCTCCTCAGACCGAAGTCTCGGGCGTGATCGCTAAAGTAGACGACAAGGGCCGGCCGTATTTCGAATTACCGTCGCTCTCTAATCCGTTCGATGCTTGGTGGGTGTATGATCCACAGGGATTGTACCGCGTGCGTTGAGT
>CAILOT010000181.1:0-15581 GCA_903835965.1 uncultured Opitutia bacterium | reverse complement strand
TTGAAAGGGGTAGGGTTAGGGGTGGGGGTAGAGGAAGTAAATAAAGGAGACTAGGCGTGTCGGCGAATGGCTTCGCGGTAGGCGAGCGGTGGGAGTTCCTGGTGACGCTGGAACTGGCGGTGAAAATAGGCGGCGGTCGGGTAGCCGCACTGGTGGGCGATCTGTTTTACGGACTCGTCGGTCTCGGCGAGCAGGCGGGCGGCGCGGGCGATGCGCAGTTCGTTGAAATATTGGGGAACGGAGCGTCCGGTGCACTTTTTGAACAGGCGGCTGAAGGCGCTTTCGCTTAGGCCAGCGAGTGCGGCGAGTTCCGGGACGTAGAGCGGCTTGCCGAGGTTCGCCTTGATATGGGCGACGACGTTGCCGATGCGGTCGGAGGAGTGTTCGTCGATGGTCGCATGGAAGCCCGGCGTGGCGATCTCCTTGAGGTCATCGGAGCTGGCGGCGAGTTCGAGGAACTCGATGAGCAGGGCCATGCGTCTGAGGCCGTGAGCTTTGGGCATCTTGTGCAGGATGGCCGCGGCTTGTTTGCGAGTATCGCCGCGGAACTCGAGACCGAGTCGGGCGCGGTCGAGCAAGCGACGAATCGCCGATACGGATGAATACTGCATCCATTCTTCGCCAAAGAGATTCGGGCGAAATTGGACAAGAATCCATTCGACGCCGGCCTGTCGGCCTTTGCGGTCGTTGCGGAAGTCGTGAGGGAGGTCAGATCCCAACAACAGGATTTCGCCGACCTTGAGTGGTCCCATCTTGTCGCCGACCCAGCGTTCGGTACCTCCCCGGAGCAAGAAAAAGATTTCGTGCTCAGGGTGATGATGCCAGACGCAACCGAAGTCGCGTTGGCTTAGGTGTTCGCAGGCGACCAGTTCATTGGCCGAGGCCGGAGATTGCTGTTCCTTGATGAGACGCACGCTTATTTCTTCTTCGGGGCGGCGGTCTTCTTGGGCGCCGGCTGGCGACCGAAGAACCATTTGCTTTCGCCGTTCCAAGCGTGGTCGGTCTCAAGGGTATTGAGTTTGAGCTGGAAGCCGTGGGCGTTGAAGCGGGCGGAGGTCCAGCCGGTAGAGTTGGTGTTCGCGTTGAAGACGTAGGCACAGGCGATGGTGCTCAAAATATGGATGCCTGCGTCAAGGGCCTGCGTCCATTCATGGGTATGCCCGTGGATATAAGCCTTCACCTGCGGACGTTTAGCGATCTCGGGCCAGAAATCAGCCGTATCAGCGATGCCGCTCTTGAAGTGGCTCGGGTCGCCGCCGACTTGCGGGTTATGATGGCCGACGACGATGACTTGTTTCGTTGGGGTCTCATCAATCTTCGAAAGCGCCCATGCGATCTGTTCAGCGCCAAGTCGACCGCCGGGGCCGGGGGTCTGGTCGAGGGTATCCAGTAAGATGAGACGCGTGGACGGAAGGTCGATGAGGCCGTTATGGCGGTGCTCCTTGAGTGCGGATGCGCTCTTCATTTCGGGGAAGGCCTGTACGAAGATGTCACGGACATCATGATTTCCGAGCGTGAGATGAAGCGGGATGCCGGCTTCGCGGAGTGGAGCGATGAGCTCGCGGACGAGCGCGTAGTCCTCGGCGGTGCCGATTGCGAGCGCGAGGTCGCCGTTGATGATGACCGCGGCAGGTTTCTTGGGGAGGGCGAGAATCTGTTTGACGGCCAAGCGCAGGTGTTCGCCATCAGCCTTGGCGTTGGCGGGAATCTGTGGTTCGCCGGCGCCGCTGATATGAATATCATTGATGATGATAATCTCATCGCCGCCAGACGTATCCAAGGCGGCGAAGCCAGAGAACGGGGCCAGCAGGGCCGCTAAGCCGGCGGTCTGCAGAAAACGTCGACGCGAAAAGGAAGCGGGAGGTTGGCTCATGGAGGTTTAGGGAAGAGGTTTTTCGAGGGAGGCTTCGTAGATCTCATCGATGAGACAGTCCTCGCCGAGGGCCGTGCGGAGCGGGTCGATGTTATTCACGCTGAAGCCCAGATGCAGATGGCGCCGCCAGCCTTGCGCGTAGGTGAACTTTCCGGAGAGCTTACCGATCTGCAACGACATCGCGTCGAGGGTGGCCAGGTAGGAATCCATCCCTTGGCTTTTATCGAGCCAATCTTTTTGCGAAGCGTGGGCTGCGAGGGCTTCGCGAGCGCGGTCTTGGACGCCAATGGTATCGACGTAGAGGCCGGCCCTTACTTTTTGACGAAGAGGGTCGCGCAGGCCGTGCGGCATAGCGTGGTAGATGGTCACGTCGTTCGCATAAGGTGGCACCGGCGGAACGGTTTCAAAGTTTGGCATCCCGTGGGTGAAGGCCGCTGAAACTGCCAGGCGGGCGCAGGCCATGTGGTCTTCCATGTAGTCCGACAGCGCGTGCGTGAGAATGATATCGGCCTTGGATTGGCGAATCACGGAGGCCACCTTGCGCATGACCTCGACGTCATAGGTCAGCGTCATGTCATTCACGATAGGTGGGTAAAATTTAGCTCCCAGAATGCGGGCGGCCTCTTGCGCTTCGGCGAGCCGCTTGGTCGCGGTCGTCGGTCCGTCCATCTGCACTGAGCCGCCATTACCTGCGCAAAGATCGAGGTAATGAAGATCCCAACCACGTAGCCCCAATTGCAGCATCGTGCCTGCCGCGTAAAATTCGACGTCGTCGGGGTGGGCAAAGATGGCGAGGACGGAAGGCATCGGCGTCAGGCGAGTTTGACGGGTTGACCGCCGTTGGCAGCGCTCTGGTCGGCCGCGAAGATGACTTCGAAGGTGCGGAGCGATTCGCGTAAACTCGTGAGCGGCATATCTTGGCCCTTATCGAGTGCATCGAAGAAGGCTTGGAACTGTTCCTGGTAAGGGTGGTCGCTGACATCGCCTGAATCCAGCATCTTGAGTGATAATTTGCTCCAGTGGGCCTTATTGGTCTGCAGTTTCGTCGAATGGAACTTATCATCGAGGATGCTACCATGGCTGCCAATTAGATGCGTATGGAAGTAATAAGGCTGGTGGCAGTCGACGACGGCGGCGCACTTACCGACGGCGCCGTTCTTGAATTTGATGATCGTGACGGCGGTGGTATCGTATTCGTAAGGAGTAAAGTCGGTGCTCTTGGATTTGCTGCTTAAGCTTGTGACACTTTCGACTTCGCTCGGGATACACATCAGGAGAGCGTCGAGTGCATGGCAACCGGCGGTAAGTAGGGCGCTGCCGCCGTCTTTCTTGCCGATGTTCCAGCGATACTGGCCATACCATGGGCCGATGCCGTGGTAGTAATCGACTTCGGCGTAATGCAATTCACCGACCAGCCCTTGATCAAGCAAGGCCTTCGTCGCCGTCATCTGATTAGAGAAACGGCATTCGAAGCACACGCAGCCTTTGACGCCGTTCTGGGCGGCGGCTTCGACGATCTGACGGACTTCGGTCAGCGAATTCGCCATGGGCTTTTCGAGGATGATATGCTTCTTCGCCTTCGCCGCGGCGACGGCTTGGGCGCAGTGCTGGCTCGGGTAGCTTGTGATGTCGACCACATGGATGTCCGGATCGGCGAGCAGGGCTTCGACAGTCGTATAAGCTTTGATTTTGCCGCCGTGCTTGGCGCTGAGGGTCGCGCTATCGAGTGGACGAGAGGAATAGACGGCGGTGACTTGCGCTTGCTTGGAGGCATTGATGGCGTCGATGTGCGCGGTCGCAGCCCAACCGTAGCCAATGATACCGACATTATATTTCTTGGTGCTCATGGGGTGAGGAGACGAATAGGATGCTCGCACGCCGGAAAGAAGGAAACCCAATCGAGTGTCTTTTTATGCTCGATTGGTGTCTTTTAACGCGACGACTAAACAAGCAGCAAAGGGAGACCGGAAACCGGATAGGATGCTGTGGCCTTTGGTAGGGACGGCTCTCCGAGCCGTCCGTTCGCGGACGGAGGTACGGATGTCGAGTGGGTCAACGGCGGGCTCGGAGAGCCCGCCCTACCTCAGGTAAAGGTAGGGCTGACCACCCTTGGTCAGCCGCGGTTGAGCGGGCCGCTCAACCCTACCCAAGGCAGATAAACCATCTCGGGTCCCAGGTCTCGGCCGTCGGGTATCAGGTACGGGTTGTCGGGTTCGGGTACGGGTGCAGGCCCCGAACCTGAACCTGGTGCTGAACACCTGAACCCGGGACCCGACGGCCGAGACCCGAGACCTGAGAATGCGTTCCCGCCACCCGCCACCCGGGGCTGCCACCCGCCACCTGAAACTTGCATCCACTTTTGCACCTTTGCACCGGGCGCAGGCCGGTTTGCACTTTTGCACCTTGGACAGCACGTCGTGCTGTCCAAGCCTCTTAAAACTCCCCGAACCCAAACTTCTCAGCTAAGGCGAGGCAGTCTTTCACCGGCCGCAGGCCTTTGGAAGGCGTGGGGTCGGCGAGGCAGGCGGCGGCGCAGCAAACGGCAAGTTTGAGGCGTTCCTGGATCTCGAGGCTTTCGTGCAGGCCGTAGAGCATGCCGGCGGCGAACGCATCGCCCGCCCCCGTCGCGCCCTTGCTGTAACCCGCGGGAAGTTTGAGCGAGGCTTGCTTGAGGCGAAGGCCCTCGGCCGTCGCGCAGACGGCGCCGTACTCGGTATGAATAGTGACGGTTTTTTTGACGCCGAGGGAGAGCAACTGTTCCGCGGAACGTAGGAGCCAGCCGGCATTCTTCGCGTCGATGATTTCACCAAGGGTAAAGCCAGCTTCAATTTCATTGATGACCAAGTGGTCGGTAAGGGGCAAGGCACTCAGGGCGATTTCGCGGAACTGCAGATGCGTCGCGCTGCACATATCCACCGAGGTCTCGAGGCCGGCGGAGCGGGCGTTGAAGAGGAGCTTGGCGGCGACGGTCTGGCCGCCTTCGAAGGTATCCATGCGGTCGAGTAGCAGCAGATAGCCGAGATGGAAGATGCGGGCTTGGGTCTTGCCAAACGAGCAATGCTTGAGGTCGAAATGCGCATTGGCACCACGACAATGGAAGAACGTCCGGCGACCCGTGGATTCAACGGTCATTGCATCGGTATACGAGGTAGGGTGCTCCTTGCTCAGGTGGAGTTGGGCGACGTCGATCCGGTGATTTTGGCAGTCGCGTTTAATCCATTGTCCGTTCGTGTCGTCGCCGACCAGACCGCAAGCGGCGAGCGGGAATTCGACTTTCATCGCGGTGAGATTCTTTAGCACGTTGTAGGGTCCGCCACCGTTCGAGCGCGATTCGCTGATGATGCTGGCGAGCATGTCCTGGGCGGGGTAGCCGTCGATGATCTTGACGTAATCGACGATGAAATTGCCGGCGGCGAGGACGCCTTGGCGGGAAGTTTTTGGCATAAGATTTTTTAGAGTGAGACGACCGTGCCTTGGGCTTGCGACTGCAGGGCGGCGGTGAAGATCTCATGGGTGGCGACGGCTTCATCGGGCGTGGCGCAGCCGAAGCGGCCGTTAAGCAGGCCCGCGCGTTCCATGAGGTAGGCGGCCCACATCTGTTGGATGACGTCGGTGAAACCGGGTTCAAAGATGCCGCCGGTGACGGTCTTGAACGGCGTGCTGAAGCCGAGGTCGGTGCGCTTCCAGAACTGTTCCTTGCCGCGTTCGAAGAGCCAGAGGGCCTTTGTATCCGAAGTGCTGTAGCGGACGCCGCCATCGGTGCCGAGGATCTCGATGAACCACGTGTTCGTGGCACCGGGCATGAGGCGCTTCATCTCGAGACGCATGGGGACTTCTTGGCCGCCGATCTTAATCCAAGTGTTCAGCAGAGCGTTGTCCCAAGTGTCGCAATTCGTCACGCCACCCTTGCCGTCGGGGCGCTGCGGGTAGCCTTTCTGGAGTTGGGCGAAAACGCGGGAGGGCTTCCATCCGAGGCGGAGCGGAATATGGCAGGCGTGCATGCCGAGGTCATTGAGGGCGCCGCCCTCGCCACACATGGAGTTGAGGCGCTTCCAGTTGGCGGCCTTAGTCGGGTCGAGGTCGCTGCTGTGATGGAAGCCGGAGACCACTTCGAGGACGCGGCCGATCGAACCAGACTTAGCGAGTTCGAAGGCGCGCTGGGCGCCGGGGAAGAAGGGCATCTCGGAACTGCAGCGCACGAAGCGGCCGCTGGCCTTGGCGGCGGCGTGGATGCGACGGGCGGACGCGAGGTCAATCCCGAAGGGTTTTTCGGCGAAGAGATCTTTGCCGGCGGCGAGGACGTCGCAATACAACTGCTCATGCAGGTTGTGCGGCACGGCCACATAGACCACGTCGACGTCCGGGTTGGCGAGGAGTGTCTTATAGTCGGTGGTCTTCTGCGTGCAGGAGGGAATGCAATCGAACCACGCGAGCGTCGCGGGGTTGAGATCGGCCACGGCTGTGAGGACCGGTCGTACCGAGACGTCGGTGAGCGCGCACCAGCGGGCGAACGCGCTGGCCATTTCGCGACCCATGAGGCCGCCGCCGATAATGCCAATGTTAACTGAGGTCATGATTTGAAAGGGGTAGGGGGTGTTGGGGTACGAGAAGCAGGTCGATAGTTCTCTATGCGCTCTTCTTTTCGGCGCGGTAGGCTCGGGCCAGCAGGGTCACGGGTTGGAGGAGAGTGGTTGCGGAGCCGGCTTGGCGGAGGCCACGGGCGATCTGAAGGTGGCACCCAGGGTTGGCCGTAGCGAGGACGGATGCGCCGGTGCCGATGACATGCCCGACTTTGCGGACGAGCAACTGTTCGGCTTGTTCGGGTTGGGTGATATTATAAATACCTGCGCTCCCGCAACACCAGTTGGCCTCCGGGAGTTCGACGAGTTTTAGTCCGGGAATCAGTTTCAGGAGTTCGCGTGGCTGTTTAGTCACTTTCTGGCCGTGGGTGAGGTGACAGGAGTCATGATACGTCACCGTCAGGTCGCCCAGCCCGGCGCGTGGAGCGCGACAGTCTTGTTCCATGATCCATTCGTGGATATCTTTCACCTTAGTATCCCAGATTTTGGCCAAGGGTCTGTAGGTCGCGTCCTCAGCGAGAAGTGGTCCGTAATGCCGGAGGTGATTACCGCAGCCGCCGGCGTTCGTGATGATCGCGTCGAATTGCGCGGGTGGAAAGAGGTCAATCATCCTTCTGGCTAACACCTGCGCCAAAGTGGCTTCGCCGTTGTGGGCGTGCAAGGACCCGCAACAAGGTTGGACGGGCGGCGTGTGAACCTCGCAACCGTTGGCCAGAAGGACGTCGGCCGTGTCGCGGTTGATGTCGGAGAAGACCAGGTCTTGGACGCAGCCGGTGAGCAGGGCTACGCGGTACTGCTTTTTCGTCGGCGACTCGATCGGACGGATGAGTTGCGGCGAGAACTGCGTCGCGATGGTCGGACATTGGGGCTCGAGCCGACGGAGATCCTTGGGCAGCAACTTTGTCACCCCCAGTTTTCGGAAAGCCGTCTGGAGTCCGAGGCGTTGATAGAGCCAGAGTAGGCGACCGGCGAAACGCAGCAGGCGCGGCCGCATGAAGAGTCCGCGGATTGTGACCGCCCGCCACAAGCGACTCGTGAAGGTTTGATTCAGGCCGGCCGATTGGACTTCGGCGCGGGCGGTCTCGAGTAGATTAGAATAATCGACGCCGGCGGGACAGGCGGTCTGGCAGGCCAGGCAGCCAAGGCAGTAGCTCATCTCGTCGGCGAAGGCCGGGCTGAGGGGTAATTCCTCGTCAGCGACCGCGCGCATGAGCGCGATGCGGCCACGAGGGCTGTGGCGTTCCTTCTTTGTGGCGTCGTACGTCGGGCAGGCCGGAAGGCACATCCCGCAATGCATGCATTGCTGGAGGATCGAGTAATCGAGAAGTTTCAGCGAAGGCTTCATCCTTCAGTCAAAAATCTTACCTGGGTTGAGTAGGTTTTGCGGATCCAACGCGTGCTTGATCTGTCGCATCAGTGCGTAGCTGTTATCGCCGACTTGGCGTTTCAACCACGGCTTCTTGGCCAACCCCACGCCGTGCTCTCCCGTGATCGTGCCGCCGAGCGCGAGTGTCCTCGTCACGATTTCTTCAAGGGCATCATGGACGCGGGCCATCTCGGCGACATCACGTTCATCGGTCAGGAAAGTTGGATGCAGGTTGCCGTCGCCCATGTGGCCGAAAGTGCCGACGAGCAACTTGTGCTTCTTGGCCACCTCGGCGATAAAAGCGACCATCTCGGCGAGTTTGTCGCGCGGGACGGTGACATCTTCCAAGATGGTCGTCGGGCGGACGCGAGCCAGGGCGGAGAAGGCGCTGCGGCGGGCGGTGGCGAGTTGCAGGGCCTCGGCGTCGTTTTGGGCCACGCGAATATTGCCGGCACCATGGGCGCGGGCGATGGCAAGCATCTGTTCGGATTCATCGGCCACGGCGGCCGGATGTCCGTCGGTCTCCATGAGTAGGAGTGCCTCGCAATCGCGGGGTAGGCCGATCTTAGCGTAATCTTCGACGCAACCGATGGTCATGCGGTCGAGGAATTCCAGCGTACACGGGATGATCTTCGCCGCGATGATGGCCGAAACCGTATTGGCGGCATCTTCCATGCGCGCATAGCTTGCGAGCATCGTGCGCCGGGCGGTGGGGCGGGGTAGAAGCTTGAGCAGGACCTCGGTAATGATGCCAAGCGTACCTTCGGAGCCGATGAAAAGATCCTTCATCGAATAACCGGCGACATCTTTGACGCAGGCGTTGCCGAAGCGGGCGATCTGGCCGTCGGGCATGACGACCTCGATTCCCATGACGTAGTCGCGGGTGACGCCGTATTTAAGTCCGCGTAAGCCGCCGGAGTTCTCGGCCACGTTGCCGCCGATCGTGCTGATCTTCATCGAGCCCGGGTCGGGCGGGTAGAATAGACCGTGCTTATTGGCCGCGGCGTCGATGGCGGCCGTGATGACGCCACACTGGGCGCGAACGGTGAGATTAGTGGCGTCGACGGAGATGATCTTATCCATCTTCACCAGGCACAGAACGAGACAGCCTTCAGAGGGGACGCTCCCGCCGCTGAGTCCGGTGCCGGAGCCGCGGGTGACGACGGGGATCTTATTTTCAGCGGCTAACTTAACGCACGCAGCTACCTGTGAGGTGTCTAGCGGCAGGATCACCGCCTGTGGGCGTTGTTTGAGTGCCGCCGTACCATCGAACCCGTAGGGAATAACATCCTCCTCTGCCGTCAGCACATTCTCCGCGCCTACGATTTCCCGTAAGCGGCTGAGAATGGAATCGGCAAGAGGCATGATGGGCTCAGATGAGCTTCAGGGCTTCGTCGACCGACGCGTTCTTATGCACCATCGCCATGAGCGCCTGCGTGATCCCGCGTGGGTTAGGGTGTTGGATGACGTTGCGACCATAGACGATACCCGAGGCGCCTTGTTTGAGCAGCCCATCGGTGCGCACGAGAATTTCCTTATCGCTCACGCGACCGCCGCCGCGGACAAGCACCGGGATACCCGAAGCCGTCTCGATCACCTTGTGGTATTGCGTCACATCGTCAGTTGGGTCGGCCTTGATGACATCGGCGCCGAGTTCGACCGCTTGACGGACCAAGTGAAGGATCTTCGTGAGGTCGCCGTCGACCATGTAGCCGCCCGCGACGGCGTTGGGCTGGAAGACGAGTGGCTCGACCATCATCGGCATACCGTAATAATCGGCCTGCGGTTTGAGCTTTAAAATATTCTCGATGCACTGTGCGGTGATTTCAGGAGCGCCCGGAATCTGGAACAGATTGACGCAGACGCAGGCGGCGTCGAGGCGCACGGCTTGCAACATCGTCTCTTCGATCATTAGGCTGAAGGCGGTTTCCGGTAATTCCTTGCCGTAGACATTGGCGGTATCGGTGCGGAGGACGAGTGAGGGCTTTTGGCGTCCCGTGATTTCCTGAAGATGACGGGCTTGTCCGACCGTCAGTTGGATGGCGTCAGGTCCGGCTTCCACGAGCGTCTTGACGACTTGGCGCATGTCTTCAATGCCTTGGAGGAAGCCAGGTTGATTGAAGAAGCCATGGTCGACGGCGACGTCGAAGCAGCGCTTGGACGTGGCGTTGAAGAGGCGGTTAAGGCGATATGGCTTCATGAGGAGTGGGGCGGACGGGACTTATTTGAGTCCCATGAGATGTTTTAGGATGTAGAGCTCGAGCGCTTCGTAGTCGCGGGCGTCGCGGTATTGTTGGACGAGCTTGGTATCTACCGTGCGGACCTTGGCGACGAGCGCAAGGAACAGCTCGCGGCTGTTCTTAAGGTGGTCGGTGACTGGGTAGCCGCGTTGGGTACGGATGGCTTTGACATCCAGGCCGATGAATTCGCCCCGGCGGCCGTAGCCGGACTCTTCGAGGACGCGGACCTGGTTGAAGGCCGCGCGGAGGTTGGCGCCGCCGAAATTCTTGTCTTGGTCGTATTTCAGGCCGTTCTGGTCGTTCAGGTGGACGCTCGCCAACTTGTCGTGGGCGAGGGCGAAGGCCATCTCGTCGCTGGCGTCGAGGCCAGCGAGCATGGCGTGGGCGGACTCGATGAGGCCCTTGACGCGCTTGTGGTCCTTGGAGGCGTAAGAGAGCGTGAGGGCGTGGCCGATAGTCGGCACGTAGGCCTGGTCGGTCGGTTCATTCGGCTTTGGTTCGATCCAGATTTCGATGTTCTTATCGTAGTCGAGCATCGCGTTGACCGTCTCGAGTAGACGCTGGTAGGCCAGCTTGGCGTCTTTGGCTTCGCGGATGTACGTGCCTTCGCGGGCGAGCCAGAGCACGATGGCCTTCGAGCCGACGGCGTTGGCAATGTCGATACACTTCTTGGTGCGATCCCAAGCATAGGTGCGATCTGAGGCGCTGTTGGAAGTGTAGGCACCATCGACGGTTTGTTCGGCGAACCAGAGACGCGGGGCGACGAACTCCGGTGTCAGACCTTGGTTGGCGAGCATCGCCTTCACCTCGGTCGCCTTCTTTAAGATTTGGTCCGGCTTGAGGTCGTCCATGCCCGGGACCACATCGTCGTCGTGAAATTGTACGCCCTCGAAACCGAGCGGGCGGTAGAGGGCGAATTTTTCTTCGTGGGGGAAGGCCTTGCGGACATCGCTGCCGAAGGGGTCGCCGCCTTCGCTGATATTCCAAGGGCCGAAAGAGAAACGATACGTGACGGGGGTGCTCATGAGGGAGGGTATTCTATCAAAAATAGGTGATTTGGACTACGCTCCGCGTCTCGGTAGTTGGCACTATCGTCTCAATCAGCTTTTACTGAAACCTTGCTTCGCTTCGGGGGTATCATATTGCTAGCTTGCCCATGAAGTTCTCCCTCGCCCTGCTTTGCGCGACTTTCTTCGCTTCGCTCCACGCCGCCGATAAGCCCAATATTATTTTCATTCTAGCCGATGACGCGGGTATCGGGGATTTTTCGCCCTACGGCTGCAAGTATGGCTCCACGCCCAACATCGATCGCTTGGCCACGGAAGGAATGAAGTTCACCCGCGCCTACAGTGGCAGTGCCGTCTGCGCACCTTCACGCTGCGTGCTGATGACCGGTCAGCATACCGGGCACGCCCTGCGCCGCGCCAACCAAAGCAATATCGGGCTGCTATCCCTCCCTGCGGATCAGAAGACCGTCGCGACTCTGTTGCATGGTGCCGGTTACGCCACCGGCGGCTTCGGTAAGTGGGGTCTCGGTAATCCTGACACGACCGGCGCGGCAGAGAAGCAAGGCTTCGACGTGTTCTTCGGCTACTACGACCAGAAGCACGCACACGACTATTACACCGACCATCTGGTCAGGAATGGTCTCGACGTTCCACAGCCGCAATCCGGCAAACACTCCTGGGTAGACTATTCTCATACCCGCATCGCCGATGAGACGCTGAAGTTCATCGAGCAGAACAAAGATAGGCCCTTCTTTTGCTATGCCGCGTGGACTCCTCCGCACGGAGACTTCGTCATCCCGGAGAATCCGGTCTTTGGGCAGAAAGCGTGGACGGAGGAGGTCCGGAATTACGCCGCGATGGTCGCGCTCGTCGACAAGGATGTCGGCCGCTTGATGCAGAAGCTGAAGGACCTTGGCATCGACGATAAGACACTGGTGGTTTTCAGTTCCGACAATGGCGCCAATCCCGAATTCATCGAGTCGCTCGGGAGCACGGGAGGTTTGCGCGGTTACAAGCGAATGCTTTACGAAGGCGGTATGCGCTCGCCATTCATCGCCCGCTGGCCAGGAAAGATTCAGCCCAGCACGACCAGCGACCTGCTTACCTCGTTCGTTGATTTCTTGCCGACGGCAGCAGACCTCAGCGGAGTTATTGGCCCCAAAGGTCTCGATGGTCATTCGATTGCGCCAACTTTGTTAGGCAATGGTCAGCAAGCGGCGCACGAATCGCTCTATTTCGAGATTTACGAACCCTACTTCCAGCAGGCCGTTCGCATGGGTGATTGGAAGGGCTACCGGCTCGGTACCAAGGCCCCGCTCGAACTCTACGATCTCAAGTCCGACCCGGCCGAAAAGCAGAACATCGCTGCCGCCCACCCGGACATCGTCAAGCGGATCGAAGCCATCATGACCGCCGAGCACACTCCCTCTCCTTACTACGTTGCGCCCGAGCAAGGCAAAGCGACGGTATCTAAAGCGAAGAAGAAAGCGTCACTCCCCGAGCTCTTGAACGAGGAGACGACAAAATCTAAGTAAGGCGGGCGCTGAAATTGCCCCACCAGGGCTGAGATGTTTTGTCTCTCGCTGTCGAAGTGAAGACAGTTGGCACTATCGTCTCAATTACCCCTTGCCTGAGGCGTCAGGCATGATACGAATGACCTTATGAAAGCCGTACGCGAGAAAGTGGAACTGCCCGAAGGGCATTCCTTTCGGGTGTTGCGTTGGGCTAAATCGCTCCGGGAGGTCGAATGCGTGGTTACGCCCAGTAAGACCATGGGGGTGAAGGGCGAGGGTAACCGTTGGCACTTCCATAAGGAAATGGAACTGACACTTTTTCAGGAGGGCGAAGGCACGCGATTCATCGGCGACCATATCGGGCCTTTCGGCGCGGGTGACCTGATTCTCTTGGGTGAGCGTTTACCGCATCACTGGCATACCCATGGGCCTTCGGGCGGATTGTCGTTGCAATGGCACTTCCCGGAAAGCCATCCCGTCTGGGCTTTCCCGGAGAACCTGGAGTTGCGTGAACTTTTCAAACGTTCGGAGCGGGGTTTGCATCTCAGTGGGCGGACAGCGTCGGCGGTCGCGACGTTGATGCAAGAAATCACCCGGACCAAAGGCGCGGGCCAGCTGGCGACGCTTTTGCGTCTGTTGGCGCTCATCGCAGAAGCGCCCGAGGCGGAACTGCGCGCGCTATCGTCCCGCAGTTTCACCCTGAGCGCCGAATCGCATCACCAGAAGGCGATCTCCCGGTCGGTTCAGCATCTCGTCGCAAATTTCCGGGAAGAAGTCCGCCTGGGGGATTTATTAAAAATATCCGGCCTGAGTCGGCCGACTTTCTCCCGGCAATTCAAGCAACATTCGGGTCACAGCTTCAGCGCTTTCGTCAATCAGTTGCGTTTGCAGGCTGCGCGCCGGGAGTTGCGGGATGGGGAGCGGAGCGTGTTGGACATCGCCTTGGCCTGCGGTTTCCGACAGGTGACCTTCTTTAATCGCTTGTTCAAGCGGGAGATGAAGTGCACCCCGGTCGAATATCGCCGAAAGCAGAGAAGGAAGGGGAGGTAGAGAGGAGGGCTGAAGTAGAGGGCTGAATAGACGGCTAAATCGATGGCAGAGGACAGATGGCAGAGTGCCTGAACCTGTGCCTGGGATCCGATGGCCGAGACCTGTGACCTGAAAGAAATGTCCCCGGCCAATCTTCCGGTTTCCCTTTGAGCTGATAGCCGTTGTCTCGGGTAGGGGTGAGCGCCCTCGCTCAACCGCGGCTGACCAAGGGTGGTCAGCCCTACCTTGGTACGTCCTCCAGCGTCGGAAGGGTCGGTAAGGGATAGCCCTCAGACGGATGTCCACACCGGCTTCGCTTATTAATATCGGAAAAGTCATTCCGATGCCCATAATTTCCCCCATCCCATGAAACTCCCCGTGATTCTCTTGTTGGCTGCCACTTCCGTCTTCGCCGCTGATCCGGCCCTCACGATTTATAACGGCGGCTATGCCGTCGTGCGTGAGACGTTGCCAATCGATCTCAAGGCCGGCGTCAATCTCGTGTCCTTCGCGGGCGTCACCGCGCAGGTCGAGGCCGATTCGGTAATCTTGCGTGACATCGCCGGTAAGGCCGAATTCCAGATCCTCGAACAGTCTTATCGCAATGACCCAGTTTCGCAGTCGATGCTATTGTCGCTTTTCGAAGGCAAGAGCATCGAGTTCAGCCGTCATGAGAGTACCAAGCCTGACCGAGTGATTTTGGGTAAGGTCGTACGCAGTGGTTTCGTTCCCGGAGGAAGTTTCGTGGAGCCCATCATCGAGGTCGACGGTAAGCTGCAGTTTTCTCTCCCAGGCAACCCGATCTTTCCTTCGCTCGGCAATGACAATGTCCTTAAGCCCACGCTGAATTGGAAATTAAACTCCGCGTCGTCGGGCAAAATCGCCGCCGAGGTCGCTTACCTGAGCCGCGGCTTCACTTGGGAAGCCAGTTACAATCTTGTCGCTCCGGAGAAGGGTGACTTCTTGGACGTCGTCGGTTGGGTGACGATGAACAACAATAGCGGTACCACCTTTAGTGACGCTAAGATTAAACTCATGGCCGGGGATGTGAATCGCGTCGAAACCCAGCGTGATTTCGTCCGCATGAAAGCCGAGCGAGCCCAGGCGATGCTTGCCGCTAGTCCTGTCACCGAAAAATCCTTTGATGAGTTTCACCTTTATACCTTGGCCAATCCGGCTACCTTGCGGGACAAGGAGACCAAGCAGGTGGAGTTCGTGCGGGCGACGGGCGTGAAGGCCGAGCGCATCTATGTCTTCGAGGGAGCTGGGTATTATCCGCGGGGTGTTTCCGCTCCCGGTAAGGTGCAGGTCTATCGCGAGTTCAAGAATTCCGAGGCTAATCGACTTGGGATGGCCTTACCTAAGGGCAAGGTGCGCTTTTATTCCCAAGACGGTGATCGCCAGCTCGAGTTCGTGGGCGAGAACCAGATCGATCATACGCCCAAGGATGAAACCATCCGCGTGCTGACCGGTAATAGCTTCGATCTCGTCGGGGAGCATCGCATGACGAACTCGACCCAAGACGGATCCAATGCCGTCGCCACGCAGAGCTTTGAAATCAAGGTGCGCAATCGCAAGAAAGAGTCCGTCGAGATCCGCGTGGTCGAGCATGCGATGAATGGCGGCAATTGGACGCTCACCGCCCAGAGCCAGCCGCATGAGAAAAAGGATGCGAGTACGTTTGAATTTCGCGTTCCGCTCCAGCCTGACGAAGAGAAGACGGTGACTTATACCGTTCGCTACACCTGGAAATAAGGTAGGGTCGGCACTGCGTGCCGACCTAGTTGTCTCCGGCCGCCGCATGGTGGCCGAGGGTAGGGTCACGACTACGTCGTGACCGGGCGCGGCGTAGCCACGTCCCTACCAGGCGTTCACCATTCGGCGAACCCTACCTAAATACATCGGGTAGTGCTGACCGGCCCGGTCAGCCGCGGGCGAGCAGGGCCGCTCGCCCCTACCTCCGAAACTCGGG